>JAZLEO010000014.1:0-5934 GCA_045615285.1 Bacteroidales bacterium | reverse complement strand
AGTCCTTGCGTGTACGGTTACTTTCCACAATGGCTGTCATCATATTCTGAGGCACATCTTGATAGTTTGCCAAAAGCTGCTTTGTGTCTTTAGGGAGACAATAGCCGCCATAACCGAATGAAGGATTGTTGTAATGAGTGCCGATACGAGGGTCGAGGCCGATGCCTTCGATGATAGCAGCTGAGTCGAGGCCCTTCATCTCGGCGTATGTGTCGAGTTCGTTGATATAGCTTACTCGCAAAGCCAAATATGTATTAGCGAAAAGCTTCACCGCTTCTGCTTCAGTGAGGCCCATGAACAGCATAGGAATGCCTTTGTTTATTTCTTTATCATTTCCAATGGCACCTTGAACCAATAAGCCAGCAAACGCTTTAGCGGCTTCATCCAAACGTGCATCACCTTCTGGACGGCCAACGATAATTCTACTTGGATAAAGATTATCATACAATGCCTTGCTTTCACGAAGGAATTCTGGAGAGAAAAGAATATTATCACTTCCTGTCTTCTTACGGATAGATTCTGTAAAACCTACTGGGATTGTACTTTTGATAATGATAATAGCTTCCGGATTATATTTCAGCACCAAATCAATAACCGTTTCCACCGCTGAAGTGTCGAAGAAATTTTTCTTGCTGTCGTAGTTGGTAGGTGCAGCCACAATCACAAAGTCGGCATCTTTGTATGCATATTCCGCATCAAGAGTTGCAGTCAAGTCCAAATCTTTTTCTGCAAAATATTTCTCAATATATTCATCCTGAATAGGAGATTGACGTCGATTAATCATCTCTACTTTTTCAGGGACGATATCGACAGCCACAACGTGATTATGCTGTGCCAAAAGTGTAGCCATACTAAGTCCAACATAACCTGTACCGGCAACTGCTATTTTCATAAATAAAGTTTTTATTAAAATTAAAGAAGATTTTTTAAAGAAATATCACCCAACATTTGGGCACACTTCGTTATCGTCAGTCACATCCGCTGTCGATATTTATACATTCATCATGGTGAATTTCAGAAAGTTGCGATTCACCTCACAAACCTCAATTTCGGTAAAGAAAAATACATTTCCTCACGCAAATATAAAGAAAAATCGCATCTATTTTACCCCTCCCGAAAAAAATTATTCTTACCTTTGCATATTGCTCTTAAAGGCTTATTTTTGTACAAATTTTATAGAAATAGCAATAGGGAAACATCATAAAAAAAGCTCCAAAATACTGCGAATTTAAACGAATCATTCTATGAAAATAAATTCTAATTATAAAATCCGTGAGATTGCAGGAGAGACAATTGTTGTCAATCAAGGTGCCGCCAATGTAAACATGACACGCATCATCTCATTGAACAAATCCGCTCATCTGCTTTATCAGGCGATGGCAGAGAAAGACTTCACCATAGAAGACGCCGCTAAATTCTTAGTTGACACTTATGGTATCAGCAACGAAAGAGCATTGAAAGACGCCGAGACATGGGTTGAGTCTCTCAAACAATGTGGCGTAATTGATTAAACCTAAAGCCAATTCATTATGAACATACTGAAAAGAATATATAATTTATTGCAGGTAGAAGAACGCAAAAAGCTCATAAAGATGGCTGTCACAGTGTTCTTCTCCGCATTGCTCAACTTCATCGGGTTGGCAGTGTTGCTTCCTCTGCTATATTTCCTGTTAGAAGAAAACAGCAGAAACGAGGCGGCAATATTTTTCAGTATCCTTGCCATCGCTGTCATCATTTTCAAGAGTGTCGTAATCACATTCATCACACGCTATCAGAATCAATGCCTGCTTTCATTTTACAGAAGACTGAGTTTTTCATTGTTTTCAACATACTATAATCGCGGGTTGCTATTCATCCGTAAACATGGGAGCAACAAGCTGAGATACGAGATAAATTCAATGTGTTACGGCTTCAGCCATAGTCTGTTAGCTCCTATATGCAGAATAGTTAGCGACATCTTGCTGATAGTATTGGTAACAACCGCTCTATTGATATGGAACGGAACCAGCGTACTGATTCTGCTCGCCACCTTCACTCCTTTTATGTGTTTCTATTTCTTCGGTGTAAGAAAACAAGTGAGGGAATACGGTGCTGACGATATGAACGTGAAAAGAGAACAATCGAAGGTTGTGTCAGAAGCATTTCAAGGTTATGTTGAGGTGGAAGTCAACGGTGCTTTTCCAACATTACAACAGTCGTTCATGGATGGCATGGATAAGATAAGCCACAACCGCTTAAAATTAGACATGCTGCTTCGACTACCGATGTTACTTACTGAATTATCAGCAATTTGCGGACTAATCATATTAATCATGTTCGGTCAAGGCGACATAGTAATGCTTGTCGGTGTCTTTGCAGTAGCAGCATTCCGTTTGCTTCCAGCCCTTAGGTCGATATTGAGCGGATGGACGCAGATTCAAAATTCCATCTACTGCTTAGATGTTATTGAAGAAGGTCTGAAAGATTATCAAGAGGAAAATGAAATTGAAAAACAAGACATTTCATTTGAAAATGAAATTGATATTAAAGAAATAAACTATGCATATCCTGGAGGTGAGTCAATATTAAAAGACTTCAATTGCCGCATAAACAAAGGCGAATACGTGGGCGTGTGCGGAACGAGCGGCATTGGAAAATCGACATTGTTCAACCTCATCATCGGCCTCATCGAACCAAACTCAGGAAAAATAAATATTGACGGCATACCATTGACACGCAAGACACGAGCTTCGTGGATGAAACATATTGGTTATGTACCGCAAGACGTTTTTATTTTCAACGGCACTTTGGCAGAAAACATCGCCTTGGGTTGCGAGCAGATTGACTACCAACGAATGAATGAAATCATTGAAAAAGTAAGTCTTGACAAGTGGGTAAAGACATTGCCTAATGGAGCCGACACCATATTAAGCGAAGCCGGTTGCGAGCTGTCAGGAGGACAGAAACAACGTATCGGCATCGCCCGCGCATTGTACAAAAAAGCATCTGTATTGATGTTTGACGAAGCGACTTCAGCCCTTGACAATGAAACAGAAAAGGAAATAAACGACACATTACAACAATTGAAGGAAAACGGCGAAACGCTGACAATTCTCTCTATCGCACATCGCGAGAGTTCATTGAGTTTCTGCGACCGCATAATAACGATAGAAGATGAATAACACATACAAAATAGCAGGACATCGTTTCATGGTGTCGGGAGAAAATCTGTGCAAGGCGATGGAATCCCTTGACGGATTCGACACATTCCTCGTTGCCGGAGGCGATGCGCTATTTTCCATTGTCGAAAGCAATGACGTGCCAGAGATGAAACATGTTCAATATGAGTTTTCATACGAAAATATTATCGGAATTTTTGGAAAAACTGCAGAAGGTTTCCTGTTAAGTCTGAAGCCAGAAAATGAGGAAAGCCTGAATCTTTGGCATAATAAAAATGAGAACAAAGTGCTGATTAACGGAAACTTATCAGCCATGCTATACCGCTTTGCATTATGGATAGGTTTTGGCTTGATGGCCATTTCATATAAGACCGTAGCCATTCACAGCAGCTGTATAGTATATAACAATAAAGCCATCCTATTTTTAGGAGAAAGCGGAACTGGAAAAAGTACTCACACACGACTATGGCGTGAAAACATTGAGGGTGCGTTTCTCCTGAATGACGACAGTCCATTACTGCGTGTAGAAGACGGCAAGATATGGGCTTACGGAAGTCCGTGGAGCGGAAAAACTCCATGCTACAAACAAGAACGATACGAGCTTAAAGCATGCGTCAGATTGTCGCAAGCTCCATATAATCAGATAAGTAAATCATCCATATTACAGGCATACGGAGCCATACATCCATCTTGTCCGCCAGAGTTTGCCTATGATGAAAATCTGTACGAACACATCAGCGGTTTCATAAACGATTTACTCTCAACAGTTCCATTCTATCACTTAGAATGTCTGCCTGACAGAGAAGCTTCTTTATTATCATTCAAAACAATTTTCGGAGATGAAGCAGATACCAAATGACTTGTTTTTCGCTTGGGTAGAGAGTGAAATCGCCGAAGGACGCTCCGTTCGATTCCGTTCGAAAGGAGTTTCCATGTACCCTTTTATAAGAGGCGGCAAAGACGAAATCGTGCTGTCACCTTGTTCCAAAGAAGAACTTAAACCTATGGATGTCATCCTTTTCAGATATGAAGGGAAACATATACTACACCGCATCATCCGCAAGAATGACAATCAGTTGACAATCAAAGGTGACGGTTCATATAACGCCAAAGAAACATGTACTGTCGATGACGTCGTCGGAAGAGTTCAGTCCATCATACGACCATCAGGCAAAGTTATCTCTGTTGATAGCTGGAGATGGAGACTCACAAGTTATATCTGGAATAAAATGGGAATATTTAGAAATCCCATTTTACGACTGCTGCATTATTTTGCGCGAAAGAAATAAAGTATAGTTCAGTGTCATACATTCACGACTTTCACCACGATACCTTTTTGTTTTCCTTTTTTTATAGTATCTAAAGTTCCTCTGGAAGAAGGAGTTACGAAAGCAAGGACATAATCTGCGTTTTGAACTATCAGCGTGTTTCTTTGGAGTGGCGCTCCGCGACCATAACGCTCGTAGTCAGGGAGAAACTCCATCAGAGGTATTTTGTTGAGGGCGGCGTATTTTCTTGCAAGAGTGTCGGCACCTTTCGCTCCGCCCGACACAATCAGATCAATTTTCTTCGTTTTCTGAATCTTCGCGACCTCAGCGCAAAGAAGTTCATAGTTCTCAAACTCACGAGAACCAACAATAGCTAATCTCATAATAATATGTTTTAAAATTTATTTGCATTTGAAAGAACCGCTGCAAAGATGAGAAGAGCTTCGGCAAAATTATGGCAGATTACAAAAAATCCACTTCTGCCACTTTTTTGCAGAAAGAATTTATATATTTGCGCTATGGCAAAGAATTATTTCAAATCGTACATCTGGCTATTGGAAATACTCCAAAGTCGCGGGCCGCAGACCTTAAAGGAAATAAAGGACTTGTGGAAGAGAAGCGCTATCAATGAAGAAGGCAAAGAACTTGCTACACGCACATTCGCGAATCATATTGCATCAATTGCCGACATATTCGGAATTGACATCGTATGCGACAGAAAAACCAACAGATATTATATCGAGAATATAGACGATGTCGGAGGAAAAAGCATAAGAGAATGGATGTTGGATGCATTATGTCTCAACAGTTTGCTCAACGAGAGTGCATCATTACGCGACAGAGTTATCTTTGAAAACGTGCCGTCAAATCGAAGATTCCTCGCAGACATCATTCAGGCGATACGCGACAATTATAAACTTGAGATTCGTTACAAAAGCTACAGAAAAACCGAAGAAGAAACCTTTATAATCGAGCCATATTTACTGAAAGAATTCAAACGACGCTGGTATCTCTACGGATATAAAGGCGACGCCGACGGACCACACATGATGGCATTAGACCGAATGATTGATGTCGATATCATACCCGAAGAATTCACTATGCCAGAGGAATTTTTGGCTGAAGATTATTTCAGAGGCATCTACGGCGCGAGAGTCTATCCCAACATGAAAAGAGAGATGGTGAAGCTGAAAGTCTATGGAACGCAGGTTCAATATTTCCGTTCGCTGCCATTGCACAGCAGCCAGAAAGAAGTTGAAAAAAATGATAAATACAGCGTTTTCACATATTTCATCACACCCGACTACGACTTCAAACAAGACGTGCTTTCGTTCGGAGACAAAGTCGAGGTTTTGGAACCGAAGGAATTGAGGGAAGAGATGAAAGAGATAATTAAATCATTAACTATTAGATATAAATAATTATGGCAAACGTAACATTTGAAACACTTAATCCTAATGCACCATTATTCTCTGAACTTAAAAGCGGAAATTACAGTTGGTGGGAAA
>JAZLEO010000013.1:0-36195 GCA_045615285.1 Bacteroidales bacterium | reverse complement strand
AAAGATGTTAACAAATCCTCTTAATTTGTAAAATATTGATAATGTTAATGATTATTAACTAAAAATATTTGGAAACCAATATTTAAGATGTTAGTTTTGCAGTGTGAAACCTATAAATAGAATTCTATACCATTTTAAACTAGCGTAAAAAGAGAACTTAAAAATTCAAAGTTATGAAAGCAAAATTAACTAAGAAGGCAGTCACCTTATTTGAAAACATCAAGAAAATCGATGAAGAGGGTAGAGAATATTGGTCATCAAGAGATTTGTGGAAAATATTAGAATATACAGAACATCGGCATTTCTTACCTGTAATAGAAAAAGCTAAAGTATCATGTGAAAATAGCGGTCATTTGGTGTCAGACCATTTCGAGGATATCCTCGAAATGGTCCCTATCGGCTCTAATACAGAACGTCAGATGAAATCCGTTAAATTATCACGTTATGCCTGTTACCTTACAGTTCAAAATGCAGATCCGAGTAAGACTATAGTAGCTCAGGCTCAGACGTATTTCGCAATTCAAACCAGAATCGCGGAAGTCAAACAGATGGAAGAATATAATCGTCTTACATCAGAAGATGAGAAACGACTATTTCTGCGAAATGAAGTGACGAAACATAATCTATTGCTTGCTGATGCCGCAAAAGTCGCTGGTGTGATAAAACCTTACGATTATGCCGTGTTTCAAAATTATGGATATAAGGGATTATATGGTGGTCTCGGTGCAAAGGAAATACACTTCCGTAAGGGCTTGAAGAAAAACCAAAAGATACTAGATCACATGGGAAGCACAGAATTGGCGGCTAATCTATTTCGTACTACTCAGACGGAAGAAAAATTAAGGAGAGAAAATATAAAAGGTAAGGCAAAAGCAAATCAAACACATTACGATGTGGGAAAGAAAGTCCGGCAGACCATTGAAGATTTAGGCGGTACTATGCCCGAAGATTTGCCAACAGTAGAAAGTATTAAAGCCATCGAAGCAAAACAGCAAAAAGAAATAAAGAATTAACTTCTAAAATAGAACTCTAGAATGTTCTGAATTCCTGAGATCCTGATATTCAATCCATCATTCCTAATCGAAAAAAAACTTTCGTCTTGTGCCTTTTGCCTTTAGACTTTTTACTATCTTTGCACTCGCACGTCTTGCTGAACCGACGTCCTTTTGTAAATGCAAAAGTTAAGGTTCGACAAGACGTTTTTTATTGCTATGAGCAATGGGCTATGGGCTTTGAGCCTTTGGGATAGCTCGGTGCTCATGACTCAAAGCTCAAGGCATTTTATGATTCAAAAAAGATACTACATAGAAAATCTTCGTATCGCCTTTCCGGTGATATTGTCGTTCGCGGGACAGCAGCTCGTGCAGATGGCGGATACTATCATGGTGGGCCGCCTCGGCGCAGTAGAGCTCTCAGCCGTCTCCTTGTCGAGCGCGATAATATTGAACGTCACTATGATAGGTCTCGGCATCGCCATGGGTCTAACTCCATTAGTAGGAATACATCATGCAAGAAAAGAACGTCAGCAATGTTCTGCCTTGTTCAAAAACTCGATGTTCCTCAACATCTTGATGGGCGTAGGTTTATGTCTGCTTCTCACGATAATAAATCCGCTGCTGCAATATTGCGGTCAGCCGCAGTCTGTCCTCGACAGCATGAACGGCTACTATTACTGCGTGACGTTCTCTTTGATACCGTATATGATTTTCCTGACATTCAAACAGTTTCTCGAAGGTCTCGGAAATACTTTCTATTCCATGCTGATAACCTTGGGCTGCAACGTCCTGAATGTCGTCCTTAACTTCGGTTTCATCTACGGTTATATGGGTTTCCCGGAACTCGGCGTGACAGGCGCTGGTCTAGCTACGCTCATTTCTAGAATCATGATGCCGATAGCGTTCCTCCTCGTCGTCCTCGCGAAGAAGGAGTATAGATATTATATGGTAAGACTACAAGACAACGTGACAACGAGACAACTAGTCGAGGGACATAAAAATGGTCGGAAAAAACAACTTGTTGACTCGTTGACTTGTCGTCTTGTTGACATCTTCAAGGTGGGTTATCCTATCGCGGCGCAGATGACTCTTGAGGTTTTCGCTCTTACTTTCATGACGATAATGATGGGTTGGCTAGGGGAGAAGACGCTGGCTGCTAACCAGATAGCGCAGACTATGATGGGATTTTCTTTTATGATAGCCAACGGTGTTTCTGCAGCATCGACTGTGCTGGTCTCTCACGACTATGGCCGCAATGACATAGAATCTATTAGAAATCATACTTTATCTGGAATACATCTCGGCATCGTGATTATGTTTTTCTTTGCGATGTTGTATGCCTTCGGCGGTGAGATGCTGGCTAAGATTTTCAGTAATGACGAGGAAGTCGTTGCAATTGCTGCTAAGTTGTTCATCGCTGTCGCTTTATTCGAAATATTTGATGGAATACAGGTGACGGCTCTTGGTTCTTTGCGCGGTCTCACCGACGTGAAACGTCCTATGCTTTACGCCTTTATATGTTACATTTTGGTCGAGATACCTGTCGGTTATATGCTCGGCTTCAAACTCGGACTCGGCGCTCCTGGCATCATCGGAGGTTTCATGGCAGGAGTCATACTCGCGATGATTTTGTTCCTGATTAGGTTTAAGAAACTTACTTTAAAACTCAGGAATTAAAAAAATCAAAACCTCAGAAAATTTTGAGATTCTGAGGTTTTGAAATTCTGAAGTTATCCAATCGCTTCTAACGAATCGATATTGGTATCATCTTCCATTCTTAAATTATCGATGATGTATTTCTGTCTTTCCGGTGGGTTCTTGCCTCCCATATAGAATTTCAGGAGTTCCATGATGCTGGAGTCGTGGCGCAAGATGATAGGTTCCAATCTGATGCCAGGACCGATGAAGTGACTGAACTCATCTGGTGATATTTCACCGAGACCTTTGAATCGAGTGATTTCAGGATTTGCTCCTAAACTCTTGATAGCATTGATTCTTTCTTCGTCGGTATAGCAATAAATCGTTTTCTTTTTATTTCTTACGCGGAACAACGGCGTCTGTAATATATAAAGGTGTCCGTCGCGAACCACGTCAGGGTAGAACTGCAAGAAGAAGATGAGCAATAAAAGTCTGATGTGCATACCATCGACATCGGCATCGGTCGCGATAACGATATTATTATATCTTAAGTTTTCTATTGACTCGTCGATGTTGAGAGCTGCTTGTAATAAATTGAACTCTTCGTTTTCATAGACGACTTTCTTTGTCAAGCCTAAACAGTTCAAAGGCTTACCTCTCAAACTGAAGACGGCTTGTGTTTGAGCGTCGCGGCTCTTTGTGATGCTTCCGGATGCTGAGTCACCCTCGGTGATAAACAAAGTCGTCTCTAATCTCTTCTCGTGGTTTGTGTTATAGTGGATGCGACATTCGCGTAACTTCTTGTTGTTGAGGCTTACTTTCTTAGCGCTTTCTTTAGCGAGTTTCTTGATATTAGCCATGCCCTTACGTTCTTTCTCGTTCTGGAGAATCTTGCGCATAAGAGCTTCTGCCACTTCAGAGTTGATGTGTAAGAACTTGTCGAAGTTACGTTTGATGATATCGGTGATGTATGCGCGTATCGTCATTCCGTCTGGTTCCATCATTGTTGAACTGAACTTGGTCTTTGTCTGACCTTCGTATTCAGGATTCATCACCTTGATACTGATGGCTGCCACCAATGAAGAGCGGATGTCTGAAATCTCATAATCCTTGTTATAGAATTCTCTGATCGTCTTTGCCATCGCTTCGCGGAATACGTTGAGGTGTGTACCGCCGAGTGGGTTATACTGACCGTTGGCGAATGAGAAATACTCTTCGTTGGATGTCAGGTTAGAGTGTGTGAAAGCGCATTCAAAGTCGCCTTCTTTGATATGAACGACAGGGTAGGCGCAAGTCTCTTCTTTGTTGCCAATCTTACGGAGTAACAAGTCGTATAGACCGTTCTTAGCTTGGAACTTCTGTCCGTTGAGATAAAGAGCGAGACCGCTGTTGAGGAAGGCGTAGTTCCAGATCATTTCTTCGACATACTCCATGATATAATGGTAGTTGCCGAATACTTCCTTGTCTGGAGTGAATGTCATCTCGGTGCCGTTTTTTTGGTCGGTGTCGAGAATCTCAGATTCTGTAACTATCTTACCTTTGGAATATTCCACGAATTTTGTCTTGCCGTCGCGATATGCCTGAGCTCTGAAATGCGATGATGTAGCGTTGACAGCTTTGGTACCGACGCCGTTGAGACCTACAGATTTCTTGAAGACTTTAGAGTCGTATTTACCGCCGGTGTTCATCTGACCGACGCAGTCTTTGAGGCTTCCTAATGGAATACCACGGCCGTAGTCGCGTACTTTTACTGTGCCATCGACGATGCTGATCTCGATAGACTTACCGAATCCCATGACGTATTCGTCGATACAGTTGTCGATGATTTCTTTGAGAAGGATGTAGATACCGTCATCATGTGCGGAACCGTCGCCGGCCTTGCCGATATACATTCCTGGACGCGTCCTGATATGCTCGTTCCACTCAAGGTGTTTAATACTTTCTTCGCTGTAATCTTCTGATACAGGTATGTTTACAAAATCCAACTCGTTGCTTTCCATATCGCTTTCCTTAAAAATTCGTGAACTACAAAGATAGGAAATAATTAGGAATTGGGAATTAGGAATTAGGAATTATTTTTTTAAAAAAACTCAGGAATTCAGTGGTTAGCGTGCAACAACACCTGAATTCCTGAGATCCTGAAATCCTGAGATCCTGAAATCCTATTTTTTAACAATTCTCTTAACTACTTCGCCATTTGCAGACTTGACCTCTACGAAATAAATTCCGCTGTTTAAAGTCGTAACATCCAATTGTATTTCGTTCAGCATAAATTCTTCATTATAAACAACAATTCCTGTGACGTTGTAAATTGTCACTCCTTCAATGATGTTTTCTGAAGTGATGTTGATTTTATTGTTTATCAAGCTAGGGTAGATGCTGAAACTGTCTGTAAATTCAGAGATGCTTTCGCCTTTGGTCTTGACGCAGACATCGGCCGATTTCTCTGATTCGTTGTTTTTGTTGACGCTTGTCACGTTATAGCAGTATTCTGTGTCGTATTCAAGTCCGTTGTCGGTGTATGTTGCTGCTGTCACGTTGGCGATCTTTTCATTTCCACGATATACGTTATAGCTCGTGGCGTTTTCAACTGCATCCCATGTCAGGCTGATGGAAGATGTGCTTTCCGCTGTAGCCACCACATTTGCTGGAACATCTGGAATTATGATTTCCTCTTTTGTCTTGGCACATGCTACCTCCGACTTCTCTGATTCCAACTCTCCGTTGACGGCTGTCACGCTAAAACAATATTGTGTGTCAGAGTCTAAGCCTTCAGCCAAGCATGATGTAGTTGTGACGTTCACTAATTTTTCATCGCCACGATATACGTTGTAGCTTGTGGCGTTTTTGGCGCTTGTCCATGTCAGTGATATTGAAGATTCGCTGATTGCGTTTGCGGAAATGTTTTGTGGTACACTAGGATATTCCACATTCAAAGGCTCGATTTCAAACTTGATGTTGTTAGTATAATAAGTGCTTGCCGGAGTCGAGTACATGCTTGTCTTTAACTCGTAGCCATAGACTTCTTCTAAGTTATAGACGTTTATTTTCGTTGATGCTGATTTGTAAAGTCCTCTTAATGTGTTTGATTCTGTTCCGTAGAAACTGTCGTAGCCGGAATATCCGAGAGCTGCGTCACTTTGGTCATAAACCGTTAAGGAAATGTTTCCGCCTGTGTAAGCGAAGGCTTTTTGTAATTCTATCGTTGACCATTCTCCTTGAGCGCCGAGTGTGAATTCACCTTCATAGACAATCTCAGATTCGTTGACTTTCACCCAGTCGTGATTGTCTCTGTAATCTTGTTGTGAGGTGTTGCTCATATAAACGACGATTTTACGTGTGTTGGAGTTGCCTAAATTATTGCGGAAAGAGATGCTTGTTATAGATCCAGATTCCTTGCCGATTTCTTCTTTGAGATAAATTTGTTGTGAGATGGAGAAACCTGCTGTGCCGTAATTGGATATAGGAGCGTAATATGAGATTATTTCGCCTTCACCGATGGCAATTGTCTCTTTCTCTTGAGGATTGTCGTTGAGTGTTACATTGCGTGCTTCGGTGTATTTGCTGTCGATGCAGCCTATTTCTATTTCATTGTCTGGGTCAGAATAGAGATATTTACGTGCTGCCACTTGGTAATATAACGCGTCATTGATGAATCTTTCGTCTATAGTCGCTTCGTAATGTGTGTCGCTGACTTCAAATTCGTTGATGACCAACGATTTCGTGTCGCCTTCTTTTATTGTCTGATAAAATTTCAAGTCGTCGATGAATACGTTGCCATAACCGAAATTCGTTATTTCGATATAAGAGTCGTTTGTTCCGTGTGTGAAATTGAAGACGTATTCGTTCCAGCCTTCTTTTTCAACAACGACGCTCTTGCTTTCAGCCACGTCATAATATCCATATTCTGAGTTGATGAGGCTTACGAAAATCTCCTCATTGAGGTCGGCGTGTGCCTTGAAAGAGATCGTTACTTTCCCGTTGTCGGAAGATAAGTCCAAAACAGGCGACGCTATGGCACCGAACACTTCTTGGCTGGCGTATTTGCCTGTGATACCGATGGCTTCGTTGATCAATGCTGGCAAGAAAATGTACCAGCCTCCGACAAATGTCTCCATTTTATCGACGAATTCCGGAGATTCTATTGTGCCGTAAGACTCGACGTCGCTGAAGTCGGTGTTGGTGTAATAGAATGTCTCGTCTGCTTCTGCCGTATGTTCCGCTGTGAGTTTGAACAAGTAAGCGTTGGCTTCTTCAACAGATTCCCAGTTGGCGGTGAATCTGTCGCTGCCGATATTTGTCTCGTCCAAAATCTGCGGAGCTGGCAATGATTGAGAGATGATTTCTATGTCGTCGATGAAGACGTTTTTGGAATAAGGGAAGATATAGACGTATGTGTCTTCCATTCCTACTGTCGTGAACCATGATATTTCAGTCCATTCGCCTGTCGCTGTGAAGAAATTGACATTCGCATCGATGAGTTCCATGTCTTTGCCAATGATGTTGTATCCGATGACATCTCCTGTAGGGTCTTCGCAACGCACACGGCAGTTGATGTATATCGCGCCGCTAGTATTAATAAGAGGTGTTATCAAGAGACCAGGCTCTCCGTAATATTCGCTGTATCCGATGTAGGCGCAGCCGTTGGCTTGATATATTTCCGATCCTTTCCATCCCGGAACGCTGAAGTATTCATCGTCGATGGCGCCAGTCATAAGATCGTCGAGGCGAGTCGCGTCGGGTTCCGTCTCGCTTCCTGCAGTGAATTTTGAAAAATCTTCAGACAGAATCGTGGTCTCGACTATGCCGTTTCTGTTGAAGCGAGGCTTCGTTCCAGTAGCTTCTTCATTTATCTGATTACGAAAGGCTTTTGGATATGACTGCGCCATGACTGTCGTCATGAACATCGCTGTCAATAATAGGAAAGTAAGTTTTTTTATCATAACTCTATAAGTTTAAATTCTAATCGCAAATATAATAAAATTCCTTATTACTCATTCCTAATCCATCATTAAAAAAATCCTTCGTCTGTTGTCCGTCGTCCGTTGTCTTTTATTATCTTTGCCAAAACGAAATTTCATAATGAATTATCTATCTATCGACAATATTTCAAAGGCTTTTAGCGATAAACTTCTGTTCGAGAACATCAGTTTCGGAATTGAAAAAGGGGAGAAGACGGCTCTTGTGGCGGCCAACGGTACAGGTAAGAGTACGATGATGAAAATCCTTGTCGGTAAAGAGGAAAGCGACAAAGGATCAGTGGCTTACAATGAAAATATAAGGATCGGCTATCTTGAGCAGCTTCCTCAGTTTGAGCCGGAACTTACGATTCAGGAAGTGATTTCTACCGGCCATACGGATATTATGTCTGTGATACAGCGCTACGAAAAAGCTTTGCTTAACCATGTCGATGATAAAGATTTGAACACCAAGAAAGAACTTGAAGACGCTATCTCGCAAATGGACGCTCTTCAGGCTTGGTCTTACGAACAACGTCTTAAACAGCTGCTTTATACTTTCGAAATAACCGACTTGTCGCAGAAAGTCGGAACTCTGTCGGGAGGACAGGTGAAACGCCTGGCTCTGGCGCTCGTGCTTCTCGACGACCCGGATATTCTCTTCCTCGATGAGCCGACCAACCATCTCGACATGGGGATGATAGAATGGCTCGAGAAATATCTCTCGCAATCGACAAAGACGCTTTTCATGGTTACGCACGACCGTTATTTCCTTGACAGAGTGTGTAATAAGATTTTCGAACTTTATCAAGGAACGATGTACACTCATAACGGCAATTACGATTATTATGTCAGGAAAAGCCGTGAGCGTGAGGAAAATAAACGAGCAGCTGCTGAAAAAGCGGGGCAGCTCCTGAAATATGAGCTCGAATGGATGCGGAGCACGCCGCAGGCTCGCACCGGAAAGGCTAAGGCTCGCATCGACGCTTTCTACGACCTTCAGGAAAAAGCGAAAATGCGCCGCGATAACAATGAACTGCAATTCGGCTCCGATATGCAGCGTCTGGGTGGTAAGATTCTTGAAATGGACAGAGTGTCAAAATCTTACGGTAATACTACGATTCTTAAAGATTTCGACTATATATTTAAAAGAGGTGAACGTATCGGCATCATCGGTAAAAACGGTATCGGAAAATCAACGTTCCTGAATATGATCACTGGAAAGGAAAATCCTGACTCGGGAACGATAGTCACGGGACAGACAGTGGCGTATGGTTATTATACTCAGAAAGGAATGAAATTCGATGAGCGTAAAACCATACTAGAAACAATAAAAGACATCGCGGAAGTCATTCATTATGGCAAAGATAAGACTTATTCCGCCGACCAGCTTCTGGCGCATTTCATGTTCCCTTATTCTATGCATCGCCAACCTGTATCCCTGCTGAGCGGTGGCGAGAAAAGACGTCTGTATCTTCTCACAGTATTGGTCTCAAATCCGAATTTCCTTATCCTTGATGAACCTACTAACGATTTGGATTTGTTGACTTTACAGAAATTGGAAGACTTCCTCCAAAACTATAAAGGCTGCCTTTTGGTGGTCTCTCACGACAGGTTCTTCCTTGACCAGACCGTCGATCAGCTGTTTGTTTTTGAAGGCGAAGGTAAGGTGAAAGGCTTTATGGGAAATTATTCCCAATATCACGAATATCTGGAAGAAAAAAATAAGGAGGAAAAAAGAGAAATAGCCGTTCAAAAACAGGAGACTCGTGCCGAAAAACCGACACAGGAACGTAAGAAAAAAAGAACTTATAAAGAACAAAAAGAATACGAACAACTAGCTAAAGACATCGAAACTCTTGAAAATGAAAAAGCAGAACTGACATCCAAGATGCAGGAACAGCTGGATTATCAGGAACTTGACAGACTCGGAAAAAGAATGAATGAAATTTCTGAACTCATCGACGAGAAAGAACTTCGATGGCTGGAACTGGATGAGATTGAGAATTGAATTGATTGGGAATTGGGGACGGGAATTGGGAACAGGATTTTTTCTTTGCGTTACTTTGTGAGAGAAAAATTAAAACTTATAGCAGAAAAATGGACGAGTCCATTGAACTTAAACTTTAAACCTTGTAAAACTTTAAAAATATGGAATTATTAAAACAATTTGTTTCGACAGTAAGAGAAAATGACAATTTGTGGCTTCTTGAAGCTAAACCTGGACTTTTCGCCATGGTGGAAGATGGTGAGGAAAATTCTTATATCCCTGTCTGGTGCGATGAGCAGAACGCTCTTGACAATATCAGCGACGACTGGGAAGATTATAATGTGACTAGTATGAATGTCAAGGAGTTCCTCGGATGGATGAATGAACTTCACGAAGATAATATAGGTATCGCTATTTCTGCTGGTGAAGGCGGACAGATGTTTCCGCTGCCTGCAAAGATGATGAAACAGCTTTTCGCTGGAATGGAAATCGATGCGGAAGAAGATAGAAAACTGGTCGGCGAGGATTATTATGACGAAGAATGGGCTGATGGTCCTGCCAGCTGGGAAGAGGATTTTCTGGATAATTTGACCGACGAAGAGGATTAAATTTCTTCTAAAAAAGTCGTCGCATTAAGGATAATGCCTTGTAATTTTTATTATCTTTGTGTGCCTTAAAATAATACCTATAAATGAAAAAAGCTATACTTATATTATTGATATTTATATCATTAAATTCATTCGCACAACTTCAGGTCAAGGATGGTTCTTTTATAAAAGTGAAAGATTTTGTCGTCACGGAAACATCGGATTCTCTTGATGTAAATGAAACTCTTGATGCGCAACTCAGAATTTTCACGGAAAACGTCAAGAATAATCAGAAAAGTAAGTTCGAGTTTACAAGTGACGGCTCTGAGATTCGCAAAGAGCTCAAAAAGAAATATATCGCTCTTTATTTGCCAGCGGAATCAACGAAATCTATCTTGATTTCTCATCCGCAATATGGCGAGATGGAATATGTTTTCCAAGAGGAATTGTGTGCGATGTGTGAGTATGAGATGACAATCGTTTATGAGGAAATTAAGGTTGAAGAAATAGAGGAGGTTGCTAAGGATGAGGAAAGTAGCGTTGATGAAGTGGCAGCGGTAGAGACGCCGCAAGTGGAAAAAGAAGAGATCGTAATTGAGGAAGTGCCTCAAGTCGTTGTTGAAGAATCAGAACCTGCTGAAAAAGAGGAGGCTGCGCAAGATATTCCGCAAACTATCTTGAAAGTCAACGTAACTCCAAAGAAATCTGATGTTTATATCGATGAACTTTGCTATGGACGTACTCCGCTGACAACCACCGAATTGTCTTCCGGAGAATATGACTTGCGAGTCGAGAAAAAAGGCTATGAGCCGTTGAACAAGACAATCGTCGTAAATGAAGGTGACACCTTGATTGTCGATGAAGCATTGCAGAAAGTAGCTAAAAAGAAGAAGTCTGAAAATATTTTAACATCGGATAGTCTCGTTGAAAATCAAGAAGTTGTTATAGACACAATCGCTGAGATAAAAGAAGAAGTTGTTGATGAAAAGGAAGAAGTTTCTCAGTCGTTACTAAGAATCAGCGTGTTCCCAAAGAAATCTGATGTTTATATTGATGAAGTGAGTTATGGTCGTACTCCATTGAAAACTAAGGATTTGCCAGCTGGAGAATACGAACTTAGAATAGAGAAGAATGGTTATATCGCGTTAAATAAAACGTTTGTCCTGAACGATGGCGATACCTTGCTGATATGCGATACTTTGCAAACTGTGATGGATTGGGTTTATGGCCAATTGGAATCAGGAAAAAGATATTATCATGGCGACAGCGTTGTTCCGCAGGATTATACGAAAGCATACGAATGTTTCTATAGTGTCAAAGATTATGAAATAGCGGAGGTAAGTTATTATATCGCAGAGAGTTACTATAACGGTAATGGCGTGGAAAAAGATTGTGAACAATCTGTCGAATGGTATCAAAAGGCTGCTGAAAAGGATTTGCCGGAAGCACAGAATATATTGGCTCATTGCTACTACAATGGCGTGGGCGTTGATGAAGACAAGTCGCTGGCCGTGAAATGGTATGAAAAAGCCGCCGAAAATGGTTTGTCTGAAGCGCAAAATAATCTCGCATCTTGCTATTATGACGGAATCGGTGTCAAGGAAGATAAGTCGTTGGCCGTGAAATGGTATGAAAAGGCCGCCAAACAGGATGTGCTTGAAGCTCAAAACATGTTGGCTTCCTGTTATTATAACGGAATAGGTGTTAAGAAGAATTACGCCAAAGCGGTGGAATGGTATCAGAAATCAGCTGAAAAAGGAGTCGCTGAGGCTCAGTATAATCTGGGATATTGCTGCCATCAGGGTCTAGGCGTGGAGCAAAATATGGAAGCTGCGATAGAATGGTATCAAAAAGCAGCTGCCCAGAATAATGCAGCTGCTCAATACGAATTGGGCGTGTGTTATCTCAATGGCGAAGGCGTAGAGCAGAATTCAGAAAAAGCAGCCGAATATTTCCAGAAATCTTCTTCACAAGGTCATACGAACTCTCATAATTATCTGGCTTCCATCTATTTTGATGGCGACGGCAAAGATCAGGATTATTCCAAAGCCGTTGAATTGTACAAGAAATCAGCAGAACAGGGCGTGATGATTTCTCAAAGAAATCTGGGCTATTGCTATGGTCAGGGTTTGGGCGTGAAACAGGATTATGAACTGTCGATGGAATGGTATGAAAAAGCTGCCGAACAAGGTGACGCTGAATCTAAATATAGATTGGGTTGCTATTATTACGAAGGAAAAGGCGTGGATCAGGATTATGAGGAAGCTGTGAGATTGTTCCAACAGGCTTCGGAATTGGGCCACGATGACGCTTATAACGCATTGGGAATTTGTTACTACAATGGCTGCGGTGTAGAACAGAATCACAAAAAAGCCTTGAAACTGTTTACTCAGGCGGCAGGCGTCGGAAATGCCGAAGCTCAGTATTATTACGCCAATTACTACTACGAAGGAAACGCCGTCAAACAAAATTATGAAACTGCGGTGGAATGGTTCGCCAAAGCAGCGGAACAAGGTCATAAATATGCGCAATATAGCTTGGGCGACTGTTACTTTAACGGTGAAGGAGTGGAACAGAATTATGAGGAAGCAATCGGATATTATGAGAAATCTGCGGCTCAGGGTTATGATAAAGCTCAATATAAAATAGGTGTGTGTTATTTTGAAGGTAAAGGCGTTGAACAGGATTATGTAAAAGCTGTCGAGTATTTCACATTGGCTGCCGAACAAGGTCATCCGTCTGCACAGAACTATCTCGGAATCTGTTATTCTGAAGGTAAGGGCGTGGATAAGAATTTCGAGGAAGCCGCCAAATGGAACTACAAGTCTGCTGAACAAGGCGACGCCATCGCTCTCAAAGACCTGGGACTTTCTTATTATAACGGATCCGGCGTGAAACAAAGTTATGAAAAAGCGATAGAACTGTGGACTAAATCTGCGGAACAAGGTAATGTAGAGGCACAAAATTATTTGGGTAATTGCTATTTTGAAGGTAAAGGCGTTGAACAAGACTATGTTGTGGCAGTAGAATGGTATCAGAAAGCCGCCGATTTGGGCTTCGATAAAGCTCAGAATAATTTGGGAACGTGTTATTACGAAGGCTTGGGCGTAGAACAAGACTATAAAAAAGCTTACGAATTGTTTGAAAAATCAGCTGAACAAAATAATCCGGAAGCTCAATCTCATCTGGGCGATTGCTATTACGATGGAACAGGCGTGAAATCGGATTACGACAAAGCCGTTGAATTGTTTACGAAAGCCGCCGAACAAGGCGAGGCTAAGGCTCAGTTTAAATTGGGTTATTGTTACTATCACGGTGAAGGCGCAGAACAAAACATAGAGGCTGCGATAGAGTGGTATCAGAAAGCCGCTGATCAAGGTAACGCTAATGCCCTGCATGAATTGGGTGTCTGCTATTATAATGGCGAAGTTGTTGAACAGAACTTTGAAAAAGCTGTAGGATACTTGCAACAATCGTCATCGCAAGATTATCTTGATTCTCATAACTATTTGGCTGACTGCTATTATCACGGCCAAGGTGTGGAACGTGACTATTTCAAAGCCGTTGAATTGTACAGGAAATCTGCCGAACAGGGCGTGATGATTTCTCAAAGAAACCTGGGCTATTGTTACGGTCAGGGTTTGGGCGTGCAACAGGATTATGAACTGTCGATGGAATGGTATGAAAAAGCTGCCGAACAGGGTGACGCAGAATCGGAATATATGATGGGTCGTTATTATTATGACGGCAAAGGCGTTGAACAGGATTACTTGGAAGCCGTGAAATTCTTTGAATCGGCATCGGAATATGGACATGCTGAGGCACAGAACGCTTTGGGATTGTGCTACTATAACGGATTCGGAGTGGAACAAAATTCTGATAAAGCCTTGAAATTGTTTACAAAAGCTGCTGAACAGGGTAGCTCTGAAGCTCAAAATACAATAGGTATGTTCTATTATAACGCCTTGGAAATTGAAAATAATTATGAAATAGCTGTGGAATGGTTTACCAAAGCTGCAGAACAAGGTCATAAAGATGCTCAATATAGCTTGGGTAACTGTTATTTCAACGGACAGGGCGTGGAACAGAATTATGAGGAAGCCGTGAAATATTATATCAAAGCCGTCGAACAGGGCTACGACAACGCTCAGTATAAAGTGGCGATATGTTATTTCAACGGTTATGGCGTTGAACAGGATTACGTCAAAGCGGTTGAATATTACACTATGGCCGCTGAACAAGGTAACGTTGACGCTCAGTATGATTTGGGTATGTGCTATTATGAAGGTCATGGCGTGGAACAGGATTATACAGTCGCTGTCGAATGGTTTACCAAAGCTGCTGCCCAAGGCCATGGCGACGCCCAGAACTTATTGGGATATTGCTATGAATATGCACTCGGCGTAGATAGAAACTATAACAAAGCGGTGGAATGGTATTCTATGGCAGCAGAACAAGGTAATGCCGGCGCTCAATGTAATTTGGGTAAATATTATTTTAACGGCGTAGGAGTGAAGAGGGATTTTGAAAAATCTTTTGAATGGTTCTCAAAGTCGGCACGACAAGGAAATGCTGACGCTCAATTCAGCCTGGCGTCATGCTATTATTATGGCACTGGCGTGAAACAGGATTATAACGAGGCTGTATATTGGTTGGTTAAGACCGCTGAACAAGGTAATATAGAAGCTCAATGCATGTTGGGTTATTGCTGCCAAATCGGTCAGGGTATAGAACAAAGTTTTGAAACCGCTGTGTTCTGGTATCGTAAATCAGCCGAACAAGGTAACGCAAAGGCACAATGTCTGCTTGGCTATTGCTATCAAATCGGTCAAGGCGTTGAAGAAGATATCGAAAAAGCCAAAGTGTGGTATCGTAAAGCCGCCGACCAAGATGATTATAGCGCAATAGAAAAACTCAGAGCATTAGGCGATTGGTAATAGAGGTCAACTTATCACGACCTCTTTCCAAGTCGCACTGCCATCACCCCAGTTACCTACCAACGACGGGTGTTTGATGTAGTCTTTCAACAGCTTTAAAAAATCTTTTCTCGGAATGGTATAAGCTCCCAACCTCCTAAAATGTGGCGTGTCTTGTTGTACGTCAATAATATTGAAGTTGTTCTTTATCAGGAATCCACAGAGATTGTGCAGAGCCACTTTTGAAGCGTCGGTCTTTATATGGAACATCGATTCTCCGCAGAAAACACTTCCTATAGACACTCCATATAAACCTCCAACCAGCTCGTTGTCGTAATAAGTCTCGACGGAATGAGCGAAACCGATGCGATGCAGCTCTTTATAAGCCGCAATCATTTCGTCGCAGATCCAAGTGCCGTCTTGATCTTTTCGCTCCACATTGGCGCACATCTCGATCACTTTGTCGAAGTTGGTGTCGATGGAACAAGAGTATTTGTTTGAATCAATGGTTTTTTTCAGAGATTTCGTTATCTTCATTTCTGTAGGTTTCATAACCATACGAGGATCCAGCGACCACCATAAGATAGGCTCGCCCTCGGAATACCAAGGGAAAATGCCTGACGAATAGGCGATGATGAGTCTTTCTGGAGATAAGTCGCCTCCTATCGCGAGAAGGCCGTCCTTATTTGCAAGGTTCGCAGACGGAAAATCATATACGTCATCTGCTAATAGATAAATCGACATAGCATTGAGTATTTAGTTGTGAATAATTTTATCGCTAACAAAGTTAAATTTTAATTTCGTAAAAAGCAACATTAATTTTTATATTTTTGTACTCACGAATTAACACAAATGAGATTGGCATAAGTTAGTGAAGATTAGCGTAAAATAATGATTATGAATAGATATTTTTTACACCTTGCATATAATGGAACTCGTTATCATGGCTGGCAGATTCAGCCTGACGCAATATCTGTACAAGAAGAACTTGAGAAATGTCTCAGCCTTAAATTGGGAGAGAAAGTCAGTGTCACAGGTTGCGGCCGTACAGACACAGGCGTTCACGCACGTAACTTTTACGCTCATTTCGATGTCGAGAAAACGATAAATAACTGCGAGGATTTTGTCTATAGACTGAATATCTTTTTGCCTGACGATATTGTAATCTATAAATGCTGGAAAGTTGATGACGAACTTCATGCTCGTTTCGACGCTAAATCAAGGACTTATCATTATTATATCACTCAGACCAAAAATCCGTTTCATATTCACGACGCTTTTTATTATTATGGAAAACTTGATGTTGAACTGATGCAGAAAGCTGCCGACATCTTATTTGAATACACCGATTTCACTAGTTTCTCGAAACTTCATACTCAAGTAAAGACGAACAACTGCAAGATTATGGCAGCTCGTTTCTTTGAAGAAAACGGTTTGTTGGTCTTTGAAATCAAAGCTGACAGATTTTTAAGAAATATGGTACGAGCAGTTGTTGGAACGCTTCTCGAAGTGGGAAGAGGAAAACTAACCTTACAACAATTCCGCGATGTGATAGAAAATAAAAATCGTTGCTCAGCAGGAACATCAATGCCGGCTCACGCACTTTTCTTGGAAAATGTAGAATATTGATTCTAGGAATTCAGGGTGATGGGATTCAGGATTTCATGTGCTTTAGGATTGAGGTAATTGTTAAAAGTTAATATGCTTTAACTATTTTTGTCTGTTTCTAAGACAATATTCTCAATTTTATCATTCTTAATGATTATTAACTAAATATATTTGTATTTAAAGTTTATGGTTTTTACTTTTGCAATATGTTTTTTTAATAATAACCAAAATTATGAAAGATGAAAATATTACTTTATTAACAGAGAAGGAAAAGAATGAGATGCGAGTTGCTGATCTTTCTTTTGATTTTGCAAAAAGAATAGTTCTATTGAGAAAATATTTAATATCAAATGTTGTAAGTAGAGAATATGATATATCAAGGCAGATATTAAGATCGGAAACAAGTATAGGTGCTAATATTGCAGAGTCGGAACATCCGCAATCATCAGCATATTATTTAAGTAAAATAAATATTGCGCTAAAAGAAGCTAATGAAACAAAATTCTGGTTGAAATTATTAAGAGATTGTAAATATATACCAGAAAATCTTGCAGAATCTTTATTGATAGATTGCTGTAGAATAATAAGTATTTTAGTCACAATAGTTAATAAGGTCTCCCAACGAATTAAAAAATCCTAAATGATAAACCACTATCTGAACTCCTGAATTCCTGAATTCCTGAACTCCTTAATTTTATTTAGCGTTATACTTAAAGTATCTGTAAATCATAACTATCGAAAGTATTGTCGCGATGAAGTCGGAGATTGGAATGCTCCACCAGACACCGTTGATACCGACGAATTTTGGAAGTATTAATAATAGAGGTGTCAGGAAAAGTACTTGACGCGATAAAGATAATAATATGGATTTTTTCGCTTTGCCGATACTTTGGAAGAAGTTTCCTATCACGATAGGGAGTGAGATGATAGGGAAGGTGCACATCACTATTTTCATGCCGTCGATGGAATATTTCAACAATTCTTCGTCTGTGGTGAAGAGTGAACATACGAATCTCGGAATCGTCTCTCCGATTACAAATCCTATCGTCAAGGTTATAAATGCCAATAAGATAGCTTTCTTTAACGCTTCCGTAACTCTGTCGAACTGGCGTGCTCCGTAATTATAACTTACTATAGGCTGCATCCCTTGCGTGATTCCAAGCACTATCATGGTGAAGAAGAATGTCACGCGGTTGACGATGCCGTAAGCTCCTACAGATAAGTCGCCGCCGAATTTCTTCAATCCAGTGTTTATCAATATGATGATGACGCAAAGCATTGAGTTTAATAAGAATGGAGATAAGCCGATGGCTAATATGTCTTTGATAATCTTGATGTCGAAGACGAAATCTTCTCTGTCGAAGTGAACCAATTCGTTCTTGTTGGAGAATATCTTAAACAGATAAATCAAAGGTATTGTTTGGGCTATGACTGTCGCTATCGCAGCGCCGCGGATTCCCATTCCGAGAGGGAAGATGAAGAGCCAATCTAAGAATACATTCGCCAAGACTGTTATTATTGTTGCTACCATGGCTTCAGTCGGGTGACCGGAAGCTCTCAATACGGAATTCAGTCCGTGATATAAGTGAGTAATGATGTTACCGACGAGGATGACTTGCATATATTCGTATGCGTAAGGCAGTGTTTGTTCGCTAGCTCCGAAGAAGAAGAGGATAGGTTTTAAGAAAGCGAGGCATACTATGGTGAATATTATTCCGAAAATGACGTTGAGCATTACTGTATTCGCTAGGGCGCGGCAGCTTTTCTTGTAGTTTTTCTTGCCGAGTTCCATGGCTGTCACTGTCGAAGCGCCAACACCGACCATAGCGCCGATTGCAGCACCCAAGTTCATGAACGGGAATGTGATGGCCAATCCAGAAATCGCCAAAGGTCCGACACCGTGTCCGATGAAGATGCTGTCAACCATGTTGTACAACGACGACGCAGTCATCGCGATGATGGCTGGAGTGGCATATTTTTTTAACAGTTTTCCAACGCTTTCAGTTCCTAATAATAATGCTCCTTTCGGTTCGCTCATAATGTCATTTTTTGAAGCTGCAAAATTGCAAAAAAATATCCAAATAATGACATATTTTTCTTAAATAATTTTTGAAATGATAAGATTGATAATCAGTGTGTTAAAAAATAAGAACAAAGCCGCCTCCCTTGCTCATTTTCACCTTATAAATATTGTTGTCGATGTTGATGTTGTTTTTGACATAATCTTCCGCTATTTTGTTGGCGTTTACTCCGTCGCGATATTCCATGGCCTGTCCGTTTTTCAATCCTAATGCCGAGAGATCTATCGTGATTTCACGTTCGTTCCAATTGGTGATGCCGCCGACATACCATCTGTCGCCGGAGCGACGTGCTATTACGATATATTCGCCGAGTTTGCCGTCGAGAGCTATTGTCTCGTCCCAGATTGTCGGTATTTCAGCGATATATTTAGTACATTCTTCTTCGTCTTTATAATTGCTTGGACTATCGCATAGCATATTGAAAGGTGATTCAAATATCACGTATTCAGCTAGTTGTCTGCATCGTGTTCCTTGGCTCATAGGTTCGGTCCATACGGCTCTGTAGTTGTCTCTGTTGGCGTTACGCATCGCACCTTGGGTGTAATCCAGCGGACCGGCAAGCATCCTTATGAAAGGTATCGTCGTTTCGTAAGTCACCAAATCCAGGTTTTGATTCCATTTTACGTTTTCCAATCCATATACGCCTTCAAAATTCAGCGCGTTTGGATATGTGCGGTTTAGGCCTGTAGGCTTATATGCTCCGTGGAAGTCGATGATGAGATGATATTTTGCTGCTGTTTCCGCCATTTTATAATAAAAATTAACAGCTTTTTGATCGTCTCTGTCGATAAAATCGACTTTGAAACCTTTGACGCCCATTTCGGAGTAGTATTTGCAGACTTCTTCCATATCGCGTTCGATGGCGACAAATCCTGCCCATAGAACAATGCCGACACCTTTGCTATCAGCGTATTCAACCAAATCGATGAGGTCTATTTCTGGTATGACTTCAAACAAGTCTGCTTTTTTATTGACAGCCCAACCTTCATCCAGGATGACATATTCAATTCCGTATTCTGATGCGAAATCGATATAATGTTTGTAAGTCTCGCTGTTTATACCTGATTCAAAATCAACGTCTTTAATATTCCAAGCGTTCCACCATTCCCAAGCGACTTTTCCTGGAATGATCCAGCTGTTATCTTCGATACGAGACGGAGACGCCAGCTTATAAACCATATCGTTGTTGGCCAGATCTTTGTCATTTTCAGAAATGATCATGCATCTCCACGGGAAATTTCTGGTTCCTTGCACTTCGGCGATATGGTTTTCGCGTTCTTTCACAAGATATTGCAGCATATTGTAGCCGCCTTGTTCTTCGGTTTTGGGATAATTCGCATGTATGCCGCTAAGGCTGTTTGCCATGTTTTTGTTTCTTGTCAGATAAGTGCCAGGATAATCTTCAAGATCAGCTTCGGTGATGACGACTTTCTTGTTGTCATTCAATGAAATCAAAATTGGCAGAAACGCCAATTTATCGTTTTCCATTTCGGAGAGAGGAAGCGTCGTGTAAACGTTTTCAAAGGAATTGAAGAACTGTTTGCTGATATTGTCGCCGTAACTTTTCCCAGGATTGACGTATGGGATATGAGCCGAATAGTTGTCGTTGAAATTGTAGGTTATGTTTTCTTTATTGATGATTATTGGCTTCTGGAATTTTGTACAGAAACGATACGCCACACCGTCGTCGTACGCTCTGAATTGAACGCTGAAACTGCCTTTGAAATTAAGCGTCAGTTCGTTATAATGATTTTCTACATGCTCTTTTTTATAGAAATTGGCTTTTATCACTTCGTTGATGGTCTCATTCTTGAAGCTCCTTACGACAGGATTAGCGCCTAGGATTTTGCCGTCGCCAAGTTCCATTGAAATAGGTGAGTCGTTGATGACGACGGTGCCGTCGTGAGTAACGGAATATGTTATGATGTTATCGTCTGTGTTTATCTCGATGCCGATTTTTTTGTCAGGAGATTGCAGCGTATATGACTTTTGAGAATGAGAAATATTTGGATTTAATAAAAATAAAATGCTGATTAGTAGTAACTTGGTTTTCATAAAAAGTAAATTTTATAATAAATGTTAAATGTTTCAAAGATAAGGAAAATAATCTTATTTGATTAAGAAAAAATGCTTAATTTTGGCAAAATAAAAATGAACAGATATGAATCTTTTATTAATAAGTAATTCAACGAATTTTGGCGAGACATATTTGGCATGGCCGATGAGCCAGCTTGAGTCTTTTTGCGAGAAAAACAATCTTAAACGAGACAGCAAAGTCGTTTTCGTTCCTTTTGCTGGTGTATTTATCAACGGAAATCCATATCCTCAGAGCTATGACGCTTATACAGCGAGAGTAAAGAAGGTCTTTGAAGAAAAGTTGGGACTTTGTAACTTCGTTTCTGTCCATGAGGTCGAAGACAAGATTCAGCTTGTAAATGAAGCCGCTTGTATTGTTGTTGGCGGAGGAAACACTTTCCATCTTGTCGCTGAGCTTCATAGATATGGTTTGATGGAAGCTATTTCAAAAGTCGCTAAGAATGGAACACCTTACATAGGCTGGAGCGCCGGTTCTAACATCGCTTGCCCTACATTGTGCACGACAAACGATATGCCGATAGTTCAGCCTGCTTCATTCAACACTTTGAATCTGGTTCCGTTCCAGATCAATCCTCACTACCTTGACCCGCATCCTGAAATCGACAAGATGATAAAACACGGCGGCGAGACACGTCAAGACCGTATAAATGAATATCTTGCTGTAAATCAGAATATGAAAGTCGTTGGACTTCGTGAAGCTTCGGCGTTGTGGGTTACAGCAGATAAGGTCGTTTTGAAAGGCGGCAAGAAATTGGTTGTTTTCAAGTATGGTTCAGAACCTATTGAATTAGAACCGAATTCTGATGTGACGAAATACGTTTTATAAAGAAAACTTACTTTGTATATAAATGGTTTTTAAGCTGTGAGCTAAGAGCAGAAAATCAAAGCTCACAGCTCAAAAACTCTAAAACAAAAACCGATATTTGGTGTTTATGTGGAAAAAACATCAAGTATTATGAAATCGAAATTACTGACATTAACAATTCTTCTCGTCTTGGGCGGCGGTCTTTTTGCACAGAGCGGAGCTAAGGCAGAGAGAATGCAGCGCCGCGAAGCCCGTAAGCAACGGCAGGCGATGGAATTGGCGCAGACTCGCGCTGAAATGGCTAAACTGGTGACAGACACAGCTTTTGTCTTGGAAGCTAATACTTTCATAGGTCCTTTCGGACAAGAGTCGCCGGTGACTTCCTTCCAAAATTATTTCGCTATTATCAAAGACAAAATCGCTATCAGTATCGCTTTCAACAATCCTCCAAGCTATGTCTCTGGATTCGCATCGTCTCCTTTGTCATGGTACGGCCCTGGAATTCCGGGAGTCGGCCCTGGTTATGGCGGCCCAGGATGGCCTGGCTGGAACTGGCAGTCGTGGGACACCCCAAACACTCCGGCGACATTGACTTCTTACAGCGTGGATATGTCTGATCCTGACGGACCTTTCGTCGTCACAGGATCGTTCAGGACATGGACGGGTGTAATCCCTGTCAATTTCAAAGTTTATGTGCAGGCTAACGGAACAGGAAGAATCGTGTTTTATTCTAACGATGGTGGTCAGGCAACGTTTACTGGCGATATAGTTTCACCGGAAAACGCCTCGACTTTGTATCCGCTTCCATAGTTGATAAGCGCTGAAACACAGTTATTTATAGCGTTAGTAGAGGAGGGAATTTCATCATGGAAATTTTCTCCTCTTTTTTTTTGAAAAAAAATTGTTACTGTTCTAAATAAAATGTAAATTTGCATCAGAATGTGTAGTAAAAAAATCTTTTCATTATGAATAGAAGCGTGAAAATAAGACTGTGTCTATCAATGATATTCGTGATATTCACATTGGTTTCTATGGCGCAAGCTAAGAAGCCTACGATCATGGTTGTGCCTTCGGATTCTTACTGTTCAAGAAACGGATATACGACGGAATGGGTTGATGAAAATGGAAATGTTAATAAGGTCTCGGATTTTTCCAATATTTTCAAACAAGATGATGTGGAGGACTTGCGTCTGGTGATTTCTGAGTTGTCCCAGATTATGGCGGAAAGAGGTTTCCCGTTGAAGGATTTGGAGCAGACATTGAAGTCGATACAGCAGGAATCTGTGGAGATGAGCCTGCTTGAAAGTTCTTCTTCAGGATCTTATATAACAGAATCGATGCTTGATAAGGTTAAGAGGACTGCCAAAGCCGACATTATATTGGATCTCGATTTTACTCCGATGCAGAAAGGCCCACAACGTTACATCTCGTATAATATCAGAGCGTTAGACGCTTATACAAATAAAGTCATCGCTGCTAATTCAGGTGTCGGAAATCCTTCTACATCAGCGCCGATAAACCTTCTGCTGGAAGAAGCAGTGCTTAATTTCATAGATTCTTTCTGCGCACAACTGATGTCTCATTTCGAGGATATGGCTAATAACGGCCGTGAAATAGTGATTAAATTAAAGGTATGGGATTCGTCGGACATTAATTTTGAAGAGGAATTTGATTTTGAAGACGAATACGTTGAACTTACAGACATCATCTCTTATTGGATGGAGGATAATACTGTAAATCATGCGCCTACACGTACTAATGCTACAGAGAATTTTATTACTTTTGAACAAGTTAGAATACCTTTGTATAAGGAACGCAACGGAAGACAGTCTGCTCTCGACGCACGCGGTTTCGCTAATTCGCTCAGGAGCTACCTCAAAAAAGAACCGTTCCTGATAGAAAGTAAAGTTTATGAACGCGGACTCGGTGAAGTCTGGATTATAATAGGAGAGAAATGATATGAAAAAGATGAAGCTTTTGTTTGCAGCATTTCTGATGTTGTCGTTATTTTCTCTTGACGCTCAGAGTATTAGAGTGCTGCCTGTGTCAAATAAAAATATTGGCGATAATGCGGCGTCAATGTTGTACAATAGATTGAATCAGGCTGTCTCGCTGAATGGATTGGCATCGACAGATAATTCTAATAAGTTTCTGCTGGTTCCTTCAGTAACAGTGGTCTCGATAGAACCGACAGCGACTGCTCCTGTGCAATATGTCGCTGAAATTGAAATTTCATTGTTCCTTGTTGATAATGACAGAAAAATGTTGATGTCACAAGAGATATTGACGAAAAAAGGTGTGGCGGAAAATGAAAATAAGGCAGTGGCTGAGGCTGTAAATGCTGTCAAATCCCGTGATCCTAGACTCAAGAAATTGATTGTCATAGGTAAAAATAGAATCGTCGAATATTATAATACTGAATGCGATAAGGTTATGGAAACCATAAATGCATATCTGGAAATGGAAATGTATGACGAGGCGCTCAATGAACTTAACGCGATACCGCAAATAGATGCCGAGCTGGATTGCTACAAGAATTCTATTGATGTTTTGAGCAGAATTTCTGCTGAACAACAGCTTTCGTCTAAAAATAATATTAAGAATACGACACCGGATGTTTCTTGGATAAATGAATAAAATTGTTGCTATGAAAAAACGTATTTTGTTTATACTCTTCGTGTTAATTACACAATTCGGATATGCCCAGAATTATAAGCTGGTCGAGCAGAATCCTAAAAGCAAACCGAAATGGCTCACGGAAGGAGCTGGTAAAGGTCAGCTGATGATTCAGGCTAACAAGGTGCCTACATTGGAAGAAGCGCAAAATGCTGTAATGTCATCGTTGCTGGCTAACATAGCGTCGTCGATATCGGTGATAGTGATAGGCGAGACATTGGATAAGACGGATTTGACATCTGTTGAACTTGACGGTAAGACAAAGGAAGAATATATCCAGAAAATAGAGAAAAACACTACTTTGAAAATCGCTAAAATGCCTGCCTTACAAGGCGTTAGCTTGTCCAAAGCTGATATTTACTGGGAACGTTATATCGATAAGAAAACCAAAGAGACATGTTATGATTATTATATCCTCTATCCGTTTTCTGACTATGAATTACAGGAACTTATGAGTGCCTATAACGCTCAGGAGAAGGCGGTAAGTGATAAAATAGAAAACTACAAGAATTCTCTCAGTGATATTGATGACATCGATGTCATGCTGGAAAACATTGAGCAGATGAAAAGCATGATGGAAGAAATGGGTGACGCTGATGTCAAATACTCGAAATTGGATGAAGTGAAGAAATTGTATGAAAAGGCAATAAAGGACATCTATGTCGAAGTCGTTGAAAATTATAATGAAAATGATAAAGGAACTCTTGTGATAGAACTTAAATATGATGAAAAGACTATGAAGACCAAGTCGTTGCCTCAATTGAGAAGCTCTTGTGCAAGAGATTTCAACAAAAAACATAACGGAAACAGAATAATATTGACATTCAATACATTCGATTGTTATGAACAGGACGATAACTATGTGGAGGTGCGTTTTACGTTCGGAAAGAGGAAATTAATAAAGAAAATAAATATTAATTAAGATTATGCGGAAGCCGAAAAGCAAAGAGTAGGCGTAAATTAAAAAATAAACAAAATGAAAAAGGTTACATTAATTTTAGGAGCAGCATTGATTTCATTGGTGATGGCTTCTTGTGGCGCAGAAAAAGCAGTCACAACAAACACAACAAACACAAACACTAATTATGAAGAAGAACCTTGTTATGAGTACCTATCAACACCTGACGTGTACTACGGTGTAGGTCAACATGTTGCTGGAAATGACAGACAAATTCAATTCGCATACGACCAAGCTGCTAACAATGCGCGCGCAGATTTGGCAGCACAACTGGAAAATCATGTTAATTCTACAAATGAAAGATATGCAAATGAATACAGTAATGAATCAGGTGCTGATCAGAAAGAACGTATCAATCAGCTTACAACGAATAGTGTTAATAGAACACTCAGAATGGCTCGTATAGTATGTAGGCGCAGCATTCCTGGCAGCGAGGCCGGTTCAAGAAAATGTTTTGTCGCAGTAGAGTTTGAGGTTAAACAATTGCTTGATGATATTGTAGCAACAGTATCAAACGACGAAAAACTCAGAATCGATTTCGAGTATGAAAAATACAAAAAGATATTTGATGAAGAAATGGCAAATTACAAACAATAACTTTTGCTATGTCGGAGTTTCAATAATAATCTTGTTGTTGTTATTGACAAAGGCTTCAAATGCGAATAATGTCATGGGGGAATATGAAGCTTCCCCCATGTCTTATAAAGAATGTCTGCCCGATTGGATTGATGGTGAGGGATATATAGGAATATCTGATCCTATTTCCGACACCTTGTCTGCGTATAAGCAGGCCGTGCAACGGGCGTTGGCGTTTTATGCGATAGGTAATGGCATGAATTATTCGTCTGTGTATGAATATTATTATCTTGTCGCTAATATGGATGAAAAAAAAGACGATAACCAAAAATCTCATTGGATGGCTGAGTTCGATGTGACGTCGGATGGCATTTCATACAATGTGGAGAAACTGTACCGTACAAAATATAATGAAACTATAGTGCTGCTCTCTATTAGTCAGGGCGGTGACGTGAATGTGAAGGCATCAGGGAGTTTTATGTATCATTATGAATATCATAATAGGAAATCGGAATATGGTGAAAAACAAATCATTACGATGTCTTCTGATGATGTTGTCGAATCTCTGGAATGGAATTCTACAATATCTGAATTAAAACATTTGAAAAAGACGACGATGAATGGTGTAGAAAAAATTGTCGTTAATTATTCTAATCCTTACGAAGATTTTGGGGCTGTCACGGAAAACATGGTGTTTGCAAATACCGGATTTGGTCTGTGGAACAGCTATATAGATACTTTCTTTCAGGCCTTGTCGGTGTTCGAATCAAAAAATGTTGTGATAGAAAACACGTCAAGGAAAATCGCTGCAGAAAGAACAGACGTTTATGAAGATAAATTGCAAAATATGTCACGCTTGGTTATGAAAACAAAAGTATCATGCATTTTATCCGATATTTCGTTGAAAAATAATAATTTATATGTGGCTTGGGAGATTGCTGAAAAATGAAAAAAATATATCTTTGCGCTTTGATGATGTTATTGGCTAATTTGCTCTTTGCTCAGGAAAATCATGAGTGCGATGACCTTATGTCTGATGACAAATGCCTGAGATACACTGCTTCAGGATGTCAGACAGTAATCAATGGTAATCATTCCAAAGCGATTAATGAATCACGCAAAATGGCTGATATTTCGGCACAAAGTGAATTGTCGAAAATGGTTACGTCTGTGGTGTCGCGTGTCGCCGATAATTTTATAAGCGAAACGTCATCATTTTCAGATAAAAACATTGATACAACATTGATCTCTTCGTATAAAATCTTGAAAGGAATGAAGACAGTTTGTAGATCGAAAACAAAACTTGTTGGTAATATGTATGTTACATATATCACGAAGGAGATAAGTCTGGATGATATAAGTGATATGCTTGATTTTAACAACGATGACGATAGGAATGAATTTAAGAAAATGCTAATGAAATAATTTTATTATAAATATTTTTGTATTATGATACACAAAGGTTTGACTAACGAACAGGTAGAGGAAAGTCGTAGGAAATACGGCTCTAACATTTTAACTCCGCCAGAAAAAGAATCACTCTGGCATCAATTTTTGCAGAAATTTACAGATCCTATTATCAGAATTTTATTGATAGCCTTGGCGTTATCGGTGGGAGTGTCTCTTTATCAATATTTTACGACAGAAGAAGGTCTGGCTGTCTTGTTTGAACCGATAGGAATTTTCGTGGCGATAATGCTAGCTACTTGCATCGGCTTCGCTTTTGAAGTTAGCGCCAATAAAAAATTTGAAGTGCTTAACAAAGTCAGTGACGACGAAGAAGTTAAAGTCGTTCGTAATGGTAATATCACCGTCATCGGCCGTAAGGAAATAGTGGTCGGAGATGTGGTTATCATTGAGACAGGCGACGAAGTGCCAGCCGATGGCGAACTCATCGATGCGTTCTCTTTGCAAGTCAACGAATCTGATCTTACAGGTGAACCTATGGCTACCAAGACCATAGACCCTAAAGATTTCAAACACGACGCTACTTATCCTTCAAATTACGTCCTTCGTGGAAGTAAAGTTATTGACGGACATGGCGTTATGAAAGTGGAAAAAGTCGGCGACGCAACAGAATGGGGTAAAGTGTATCAAGGTTCTCAAATCGAGAATAACATAAAAACACCTCTTGATAATCAATTGGATCATTTGGGAAAAATCATCACAATAGCAAGTTATATCATAGCTGGTATCATTCTCGTGATGCGTCTTGTGATGTTCTTCACTTCAGGCGAATCTTTTGAATGGTTGAACTTCGCTCAATATCTTCTCAATACTTTGATGATGGCTGTGACTATCATCGTCGTCTCTGTTCCAGAAGGACTTCCTATGAGCGTGACATTAAGTCTTGCTTTGAGTATGAAACGTATGCTTACTGCAAATAACCTCGTGAGAAAGATGCACGCCTGCGAGACAATGGGTGCCGCTACTGTGATCTGTACAGATAAAACCGGAACTCTCACTCAAAATCAAATGAGTGTCAACGATATGAGTTTCCTGGCTCTTCCTGAAAAACAACTTGGAGATAATGAAATAAGTAATTTGATAAAAGAAAGCCTCGCACTTAATACGACAGCTTTCCTCGATTTTAGTGACGAAAAGAAAATCAAGGCTATCGGTAATCCTACAGAAGGAGCATTGTTACTTTGGTTGAATAAACAAGGAGTTGATTATATGCAAGTTAGAGAAGGTGTTAAGATGTATCAACAAGTTCCTTTCTCAACAAAATATAAGTTCATGGCTTCTATCGTTGAGTCGCCTGCAATGGGAAAACCTATTTTCTACGTCAAAGGCGCTCCGGAAATCTTATTGAAACATTGTAATAAAATCGCTACTCTGGAAGGTAATGTAGATATTACTCCTTATCGCTTGGATGTTGAAAGACAACTTCTTGAATATCAGAGTAAGGCGATGCGTACTTTAGCTTTCGCTTATAAAGTAGGAGATCCTAACGAGCAATCTTTCGATCCTAATACAGACGACCTCGTAGCTGAAAACTTTATATTATTAGGTGTTGTAGCTATCGCTGACCCTATCCGCAGTGATGTGGCTGAAGCTGTCAAGAATTGTATGTCTGCTGGTATTGATGTCAAGATTGTTACAGGCGATACACCGGGAACAGCTATCGAAATCGGCCGTCAGCTAGGATTGTGGCTGGGTACTGATTCTAAGGACGTTAACCATATAACAGGTAAAGACTGGGAGGCGCTCTCAGACGAAGAGGCTCTTTCTGTAATCCATAATATCAAGATCATGTCGAGAGCTCGTCCTATGGATAAGGAACGTTTGGTCAGATTGTTACAATCTGAAGGTGATGTCGTTGCTGTAACCGGCGACGGAACAAATGACGCTCCTGCCTTGAAGGCGGCTCAAGTCGGCCTCTCAATGGGCGACGGAACTACAGTGGCTAAGGAGGCCTCCGACATAACGATACTCGATAACTCATTCAACAGTATCGCTCGCGCCGTGATGTGGGGCCGTTCGTTGTATATCAATATCCAGCGTTTCGTCGTCTTCCAGATGACTATCAACGTGGCTGCTTGTCTCATCGTCATGCTCGGCGCTTTGCTGGGAACGGAAATGGTTCTCACTGTAACACAGATGCTTTGGGTTAACCTTATCATGGATACTTTCGCAGCACTAGCTCTCGCTTCATTGCCGCCATCAGAAATGGTGATGAAAGAAAAACCTCGCAGCAGAGAAGCTAACATCATAACAAAACCTATGGTATGGCAAATCTTCGGCGTCGGTATCTTGTTCGTTCTCTTCATGTTCGGACTCGTCCAATATTTTAAACATGCAGACCTGACGACATTGGCTCAATTCTCGTTTGCGGATTATTTCAAAAATTATTTCAACTTCGCTCCGTCTAGCAAAATTTCAACTGTAGAACAGACTTTCATCTTCTCGATATTCGTGTTCTTGCAGTTCTGGAATCTGTTTAACGCTAAAGCTTTCCACAGCGACGGCTCGGCATTGAAAGGCTTGTTTAATAAAGACGTTGTCGCAGGTTTCGGACTTGCACTGGCGATAATCATTGGAGGTCAATATCTTATCGTAAGTTTCGGGGGCGAGATGTTCAATGTGGCACCTTTGACAATGACAGATTGGCTTTATATCATCATCGGAACATTCCCTGTATTGTTTATCGGTGAAGCCATGAGAGCAGTGAAGAAACTCCTGAGCTAAAATAAAATTTGAAAACTATAAAAAACTGAGAATCTGAAAGTCTTTGGATTCTCAGTTTTTTTATTCTCGGATTCTAAGCCTCTCAAATTCCTACAATGACACTCAGCATAAAGTTAATCCCCGCCTGAGAAAAATATCCGTCTTCAATATATTCCTCCCCGCCAACAAGCGCCTTGTAAACCCACGCATTACTGCAATATTTACTGTTAAAAATGTTATTTATCGCAAGATTGAAATTCAAATCCTTAAACCAAGATTGCTTCCATTCATAATTAATATTAACATTGCTGATGAAATAAGGGTCGAGGCTTCTGGAAAGGGTAGAGGTGTTGTCAATATATTGTCGTCCTACATATTTCTCCTGAAAGACGATGTCGAAATGATTTATTGGCGTGACTTTCAAATTCAAACCTGCAATTACATCGGGTGAAAATGAAATGTCGGTAGTTCCAATATTCGTCTCTTTCTGTCCTAGATAATTCCAATCTGAATCGTAATCATCGACGAAATCTGTGAAATTCAAAATCTTATTCTGACTTAAAGCGAAGTTGAAATCCAAAGCGAAATATCTGCTGAACAAAAACGCTGCGTTTCCTTCCAGACCGAATCTGTAACTCTTATCGACATTCGTCATTATTGTGGCTCCGACATTGTTAATCTCGCCTGTCATCACGAGCTGGTCTTTATAATCCATGTAGAAAATGTTGGCGTTGAGATTCGTCTTTCTGTTTTTAAATGAATAACCTAATTCATAATCAATGAGTTTTTCGTGAGTTATGCGCTCTCTTTGGAATTCGTCGGCATCGGTGTAGATGTCGCGATTTGGTTCTCTGTTGGAATATGCGACGGAAAAATAAGCGCTGTTGTTCTCGTTTATCGTATAAAAAACACCTCCTTTCGGATTGAAAAAATCGAAAATATGTTTTTGTGTTATGTCGTTCAAATCGTCATGAATTCCGTCAATGGCGTAATTTATATGCCGATATTGTATTTCTGCGAATAAATTAAGATACGAATTCAATTCATAATTACTTGAAACATAAATGTTGTAATATTCTTTGTCGCCAGTGTTTTCATACCATCTGTAATTTAAAGGAACTGCGTGTTCCGCCCAGTTTATGATTCCGAAATGATTTCCTTCGTAATGGTTCCAACTTGCTCCGTAATTGATGTCGAATTTGCCGGCTTTCTGATTTAAAGTAAGATTGAAGCCGTAGAAGTTATTGTCTAACCATTTCTGTTGTATCAAGTTAGCTCTTTCAATTACAGTGTCACTGATTACAAAAGCTGGAAGTCCGTAACTCGAAAGTTTCTTGTCGTTCTTATAATTTTCGTAATAACCTTCGCCTGTCGTTAAAAATGCCGACGCCGTCAAAGTGAGTTTCGGATTAAAGCTGTGGGCGTAGTGTAATTGGTAATAAGTCTGGTTGTATTTGTCGATTTCATTTTCGTAATAACCGATGAAGTTGCCGTTTTTGTCGTACATGATTCCCGAAGGATTATAAGTCGGATTCGTTGCGAGGCTGTCTTTTGGCGTTCCGTTCCAGGCTTGGTAAGTCTGTTCTTTTCCGTTCATAATCATGAATTTAAGGAAGTCGTTTTCATCCGACCAAGAGGCTGAAAGCTGATATGAGAATAAATCGGAATAAGCTCTGTCGATGTAGCCGTCTGAATTTATCTTGCTGATTCTTCCGTTGAAATTGAATCCGTTAGCGTTGCGCCCTGAAGAAAAGTTGATGGTGTTTTTCAATGTGTTGAACGAACCTATGGTAGAACTTAATCTTGCGAAAGGCTCTGTCGTTTGTTCGTCTGTCTTTATGTTGATGGAAGCTCCGAATGCTGCGGCTCCGTTGCTGGAATTTCCTACGCCTCTCTGAATCTGTATGTTATCTACGGATGAAGCTAAATCCGGTAAATCGACAAAATAGACAAGATTTGATTCTGCGTCATTGACGGGAACTCCGTTCAATGTGACGTTGATTCTTGTGAGGTCGCTGCCTCTGACTCTCATGCTAGTGTAACCGACTCCTGAACCTGCATCGGAAGTCACTACGACTGACGGAGTATTTTGCAAAAGGAATGGAAGATCTGCCCCTTGGTTGCTACGTTTCAGTTCTTCGGAATTTATCTCTGAATAGGTGAGGGGCGTCTTTTCGCCTACACGCGAAGCCGTGACGATAATCTCGTCTTCCATCATGGAATCTGTCGTCATGGCGATTTTAATCTTTGTGTCTTTAATTATTTTAATGTCTTTGGAATAAGTCTTGAATCCTATGAAAGAAACTTCTATGGAATAACAGCCTTCTTTTATGTTTTCAAATTTGAAATTACCGTTTTCATCTGTGACCACGGTGAGGTTTAGCTCTTTTAAAGAAACATGCGAACCTATTAAAGCTTCGTGATTTTCTTTGTCGATGACATTCCCTGATAAAGTGAATTGTGCGAAGATTTGTAATGGCAACAATATTGCCAAGAGAATTGTTGCTGTGATTTTTTTGAACATAACGCATTGATTTAAAGTTAATAATAATTTTAAATCAATAGGAGGATTTTTTTTGATGTAGCTCATTTCCCGGTCTCGGCATTATCCGTATCCGGTTCAGAGGGTGTGATCTCAGCCTGTATTTCATTTTACTTCCGTAAAAAAGGCACCCCTATTGAAAGTCGTGGCAAAGGTATCATTTTTTTTTCTAAGTTTGCAAGAAAAATATTTCTTATGAAGATTTTAATTTTGAACGGCCCGAATCTCAATCTCATTGGTAGGAGAGAACCTCATATTTACGGAACGGAATCTTTGGTGGATTATGTCGAGAAAATGAAAGTTAAATTTACAGAACATCAGTTGGATTACTTCCAGTCTAATCACGAAGGCGTTTTGATTGATAAGTTGCATGAAGCTTGGGATCATTATGATGGCGTGGTTTTCAATCCTGGTGCTTATTGTCACACTTCTATCGCCTTGGCTGATGCAATACGTTCTATAGAAACGCCTGTCGTTGAAGTACATATCAGCGATATTTATTCTAGAGAAGAATACAGACATCATTCTTTTACGGCTGAAGCTAGTGTGAAAAGTGTCGTCGGAAAAGGTTTGAAAGGCTACGAAGAAGCAGTGGAGTTTTTGATAGTTAATAGTTAATAAGTACTTGATATATATGTACTTTTCATTTATAATTCTTAACTTTATATTATGAAAAAAATATTAGCAACAATATTCGCTTTTTTATCTTTAAATATTTTTGCGCAAAGTGCCGAAATTGATTCTTATAACAAAATTTTCAACGGCTACGATGGTGGCATGATGCTTCACGCTGGATATGTCAAGACCAATGTCGTTCCTTTGAATTATGCTGTAAAAGGCGTGACAAAGGGTATCGGTGGTGCGATAAGGTTTCATTTTGGTGATCACTATCGTATTGGTACTGAGGGTTATGTCTCGACATTGAATCTGATGAATAATGGAAGTTACATGAAGACTTTTTGGGCCGGTTTGATCAATGATTTCTATTGGCAAGTTGGGAATTTCATGCCATACGTAGGTCTTACTGTCGGAGGCGGGGCTTTGACGGATTGCTTTATATTTGATGGCGATAATCACGATTGGAAAAAAGAAAGTAATGTGGTGATAAACAAAACTCCGTTTTTTGCCATCGATCCGATCATTGGCTGCGATTATTGTTTGTCAGACGCAATTCATCTTACCTTTAAAATAGATTATCTCATTGGTTTGGGTAATAGTGACTTACATTTACCTAAAGGAGCGCGAACTTATATAGGATTCATTTTCTTTCATTAGGAATATAAGTACATCTTGATGACATTCCAAACTGCAAGCATGTGAAAAACATCGCCAAAAACGACAAAAACATGAAATACGGAATGCATGTATTTGGTTTTCTTAAAACTGTAAAAAATTGCTCCAATAATATAGCTAAGACCTTCTGCTATAATAAATAAGACAACTTTTAATCCGACACTTTCATAAAGCGGTTTGAATGCTACAAGTATAGATAATCCCATAACGACGTAACAAGCTGTCTTGAAATAACTATGAGGCTTGATTTTTCTGAATGTCAATATTGTCCCCAATATGGCGCAAATCCATATAAAAGAAAATACGGCGAAAGCCCATATTACAGCTTCGTTCAAATACATGGCAATCAGTACAATAGGAGTGTAACTTCCTGCAATGTGCCAATAAATAGCCGCATGGTCGAATTTTCTTAATAATAATTTGGAATTCTCTTTTTTTGCTGGACAAGCATGATATAAGAAGGATGCTAGATAAGAACTGACTACTCCGAAGAAGTATAGATACAAACTGAATATGGATAATGAATCCCCTGATTGATATGCTTTTAGAAGAAAAAAAGAACAGACGGAAATTCCCATTATAGCACCAATGAGGTGAGAAATTGTATTAGCGACTTCTTCTGAATGAGAGTATCTGTTAGAAAGAGAATTGTTGTTTTCCATAGAATCAATATTTGAGAGTACAAAGTTAAATAAAATTTGTGCTGATTCGTGGATAAAAAAAAGAAGCGACTTTTCAGTCGCTTCATCTCCGCGGAGAAAGAGGGATTCGAACCCCCGGTACATTGCTGTACAACGGTTTTCAAGACCGCCGCATTCGACCGCTCTGCCATTTCTCCGCTGCAAAGATACAATTTTTTCATTCCAAGCAAGCATTTTGGGAAATATTTTTTTATTTTGTTGCAATATGCAGAATATCAGTAATATAAAAGTTAATAAAATGATGTTTTATGTTATAAAATCAAGTTTTTGGAATGATAATATGTTCTAAAATATCACAAACTGAATAAAAAACATGAAAAACATTCCTGATTTATAACTATTATTTCCTAATTTATCTTTATTTTTGTCAAACTAAAACAATCCGATTATGAAAGAAATAAATCCAAAAGAAACAACTCGGGCGTTTGCTTTTGAAATGTGGATGAGTTCTCCAATGCCGATGGTGACACTAACCAAAACACTCGACATTACATATTTATATAGAATGAGCAAACGTAAAAAATTAAAGCTAAACATGCTTCTTTGCTGGTGCATAGGCAAGGCAGCAAGTCAGATAAAAGAATTCTCCATGCTTCCCGTCGATGGAAAAATGTTTGAATACGACAGACTTGCAATTAACGTAATTGTCAACAACAAACAAGGAGGCATCAATTCTTGCGACATAAAATACACCAATGACTTAAATAGATTCAATGAAGATTATATTGAATTAACAAAACAAGTCTCCAATTCATGTGAAAGTGTTTTTATAGAAGATGCAATGATTGTCGGAACATCGGCTATGATTGATACTGAACTTGATTGTATTGTAAATCAATATACAGACAAATTCCTCAACCCAATGGTGATGTGGGGAAAATATCGCAAGAACTGGTTTAAAACGACATTGCCTATTTCATTCCAGTTCCATCACGTCCAAATGGACGGCGGTCAAGCAGCTCAGTTTTTGGATTTGTTGCAAAAGGAGATTTGTAAGTTAGAAATATAGGGAAAGTCTGAGTCTATAAGTCTATAAGTCAATGTGTCAATAAGTTCAAAGTCTGAGTCAAAGTCTGAGTCAAAGTCAGAGTTCAGAGTCTGAGTCTGAGTTCAGAGTCTGAGTTAAACCTCACTTCTTCAAAGAAAACTCAAACCTCAATCCGCCTTCGGCTCGGTTTGTCACACTGACATTTCCACCATGGAACTGAACGGCGTGTTTAACGATAGCGAGTCCCAATCCTGTTCCGCCCATTCGTCGTGAGCGTCCTTTGTCGACTCTATAAAATCTCTCAAAGAGTCGAGGCAATTGGTCTTCCTCCACTCCTCTGCCGTCGTCTTCAAAGCTTATGAGACAACTGTCTTCATTGTTTTCCATCAAGGTGATATAGATATTTTTTCCTCCAGAATAAGCGATAGCGTTTTCCGTAAGATTTCTAAAGATAGAACCTATCAAAGAGAGATTTCCATTCATCACGACTTGCTCGTTGAAGTCGGCATGCAGATACAAACGTTCTTCTTCTGGCATGATATTCAGTTCGTCAGAAATCTCATCAATTATACTATTTATATTGACGGTTTCCTTTCCAATCAGCTGACTTCCGCTT
>JAZLEO010000012.1:0-47346 GCA_045615285.1 Bacteroidales bacterium | reverse complement strand
AAAAGAATTGTGTTTTTTTAGCTTAAAAATCACTGAAGAAAACTAAAAAATCTATGAAATCTATTAGTAAATAAATTATTCGTTAGTATTATCTAAATATTCGTTGATAATTTGTCTCGCTTTCTTGGCGTCATTGATGTTGACGTAAATTGAAGTGCTATTATATTGTGACCCGTTGACCCATCCAGCGGAAAGACTTTGTGTTAAAGCGTTTTCTATTTCGCAATCAATATCGTTTTCAACGAGGAGAGAGAATATGTAATTGGCATCGATGTCGGATCCAATGAATATTTCAATCATGTTATTTTCCATAATTTGTAAGTTTTGTTTTGCAATAATAATAAAAAAATCTTAATTTTGTTCAAACAAATAATAAATTATTATGACTATGACGCTTAAGAATAAGTTCAAGTGTGTTATAGAATATTTTGAAAAAAATATGCCAGTCGCAGAGTCTGAACTTAATTTTGAAAATCCGTATCAACTTATTGTAGCAGTGATACTTTCGGCGCAGTGTACCGACAAAAGAGTCAATATGACGACACCTGCTTTTTTTAGGCGGTTCCCTGATGCGCAGACTTTGTCGGAGGCGTCTGTCGATGAAATTTATGAGTTGATAAAATCTATTTCGTATCCGAACAACAAAGCCAGGAATTTGCTGGGAATGGCGAAGATGTTGGTCTCTGATTTTGGAGGGATTGTGCCAGATAGCGTCGAATTGTTGCAGAAATTGCCTGGTGTTGGAAGGAAAACTGCTAATGTAGTGGCGTCGGTTGCATTTGATAAACCTGCTATGGCTGTTGATACTCATGTGTTTAGGGTGTCGGCTAGAATAGGGTTGACTAAAAACGCAAAGAATCCTTTGGAAACGGAACGGCAGTTGGTGGAATATTTTCCCGAGAATATCATTCCTAAAGCACATCATTGGCTGATTTTGCATGGAAGATATGTGTGCAAGGCCAGAAAACCAGACTGTGAAAACTGTGGAATAAAGTCGATATGTGATTATTTTTTAACGAAAGTTAAAAATAGTTAAAATCCTTGACAAACGCACAGAATTCACTATCTTTGTAACGTCATTTTGATGAATAAGAAAATGATATTACTAATTAAAGTATTAGTTGAGTTGATTTATATAAATTGTTGGATTTAAATTATTTAAAAGTATGGAAAAGAACATTACAGCAGAGGAAATCGAGAAAATTAGAAAAGAGAAATTGAAGGCTTTGGAAGCGACTATTGGTAATATTGAAAAAGCATGTGGTAAAGGTAGTATTATGCGTTTGGGCGAATCTGCGGCGGATAAGGTCGAAAGTATTCCGACAGGCTCTTTGGGGTTGGATTATGCTTTGGGTATCGGCGGTTTGCCAAAAGGTAGAATAGTTGAGATTTTCGGCCCTGAAAGTTCGGGAAAGACGACATTGGCGTTACATGTAATTGCAGAGTCTCAAAAGCAAGGTGGTATTGCGGCGTTCATTGATGCTGAACATGCTTTCGATCGTTTTTATGCCAAGAAATTAGGCGTTGATGTGGAAAATTTGCTTATTTCGCAACCTGATTGCGGGGAACAAGCTTTGGAAATAGCGGAAAATCTTATTCGTTCGGGAGCTATTGATGTGATAGTCATCGACTCTGTGGCAGCATTGACTCCGAAAAGTGAAATAGAAGGTGAGATGGGTGACAGTAAGATGGGCTTGCAAGCTCGTTTGATGTCGCAGGCTATGAGAAAACTTACAGCTACTATAAGTAAAACTGGTTGCGTGTGTATATTTATTAATCAGTTGCGCGAAAAACTTGGTGTCATGTTCGGTAATCCGGAGACTACAACAGGAGGTAACGCTTTGAAATTCTATAGCTCTGTGCGTCTCGATATTAGAAAAGTAAGCCAGATAAAAGATGGAGAAAATATCAATGGTAACAGAGTTAAGGTTAAAGTCGTCAAGAATAAGGTGGCACCTCCGTTCAAGAAAGCGGAGTTTGATATTCTCTACGGTGAAGGAATTTCTCTGACCGGTGAAATTATCGATCTTGGTGTTGAAATGGGTGTCATAAAGAAGAGCGGTTCGTGGTTTAGTTATAATGAAACGAAACTGGGTCAGGGTAGAGATGCCTTGAAAAGACTCCTTGATGAAAATCCGGAGCTGTGCGAAGAATTGTACGCTAAAATAATGGACGCATTAAATAATAGTAATCAAGATATTTAATAATTAATATGAAAAGATTATTTGTCATTCTTTTGAGCATCTTGATATTGTCAAGTTGCTCAGGGAATGTTTCTAAAAAGAATTCAGAAGCCAATAATAATACGGATATTGAATCTGTGGCGGAATCTAATGTTGAAAATATGACGAAATCTGTCTTGGCAGATTCGTTGAATCCAGTTTTTTATGTAGAAAGGGCTAGGGCTTATCTTACTAATGAAAAGATTAGCATGGCAATCAAGGATATAAATTCGGCATTGTCTATTGACAGGAAAAATATCGACGCTCTTTTGGTATTGGCAGATATATATTATGCGTTAGGTGATGAAGATAATATATTGCTTACATTAAACAAGGCTACAGAATACGCTCCGTTAGATTCGAGACCTATAATAAAATTGTCGGAACTTAGTTTTCTCCAAGGGAATTTTAATTTGTCTAATGCGTACATTGACAAGGCTTTAGAGCTGGATAAATATAATCCTAAGGCTTATTACATGAGAGGTATGATAGCCTTGTCTGCTAATGATACTGTAAATGCTTTGAAGAATTTTATGATGTCGCGTAACCAGCAGGATGATTTTGTCGATCCGATAATACAGATAGCTCATATTTACGTGGCTAAAAATGATACGTTGGCAAAATCTTTTTTCAGAGAAGCGATAAATATAGCTCCTGATAATTATTATCTCGTTTATGATTATGCTATGTATCTGCAAGACAATGGTTTTCCTGAAGAGGCTTTGTCTTGCTACGATTCTTTATTGGAGGTGTTACCAAATAACATGGATTTTATTTATAACAAGGGGTATATTTATCTGGTTTATCTTGGCGAGAATGATTTGGCGTTGGAATGTTTTGACAAAGTGCTCCAAATCGATCCTACATCAGTGAATGCTTTGTTTAATAAGGGGAGAACATACGAGCAAATGGGCGATTTTATTAATGCAAAAAGCATCTACCTCCAAATTTTAAGGAATAATCCTGATTATCAATTGGCGATAGATGCTGTAAATCGTATAAGCTAATAGGCTTATTCTGAGAAGATCGCTTTTAACTTGCTTATTCTTTCGTCTAATTCAGAGTTGACTACTTCGAAATCAGCAATATCATTAAGTTTTGCTTTGATTCCGAAGTAGAACTTTATTTTAGGTTCTGTTCCAGACGGTCTGATGCTGATCTTCGTTCCGTCCTCTGTAAGGAATTGTAAAACGTCGGATTTTGGTAAGTTGATAACTGATTCTGTTCCAGAAAGAATATCTTTAGATATGCTTGATTTATAGTCTTTTATTTCGATGATGTCTGATCCTAAAATTTGTTTAGGTGGTGTTGTCCTGAATCTGTGCATCATCTCTTTGATTTCTTCACTGCCGCTTATTCCTTTTTTGGTCAATGACAAAAGTCCTTCTTTGTAGAAGCCAAATTCTTTGTATATTTCTTTAAGTATCTGATAAAGAGTCTTGTTTTGTTCAGATGCCCAAGCCGCAATTTCTGCAATCATGTAACATGCGCTGTTGGCGTCTTTGTCGCGGACAAAATCTCCGATTAAGAATCCGTAACTTTCTTCTCCGCCACCGATAAATGTCATGTCAGGAGTGTTCAATATTTTGTCGGCGATGAATTTGAATCCAGTAAGAACATCATATTTTTTAACACCGAATTTGTTTGCTATATCAAATAATAGTTCGGTCGTGACAATTGTCTTAACAATGTATTCTTTTCCTTTTAATTTGTCTAACTCATTCCAACGCTTTAATAGATAATATGTTAGGATGGAAGCTGTTTGGTTTCCGTTTAACAGTACGTATTCGCCGGTTTCGTCTTTTACTGCAATGCCTACTCTGTCGGCATCAGGATCGGTGGCAAGAACAAGGTCGGCATTTACTTTTTTGGCTTTGTCGATGGCCAATGTTAAAGCGGCTTTTTCTTCAGGATTAGGTGAAACTACAGTAGGGAAGTCTCCGTCTATAATCATTTGTTCTTCAACGGTATAGACCTTGTTAAAGCCAGCTTTGTCAAATAGTTTAGGGATTATTTGTCCGCCGGTGCCGTGTATAGGTGTGTAAACAAATTTTAGATCTTTTTGTTTTTTAATAGATTCAGGTGATAACGATAATTTAAGAATCTCATTGATGTATATTTCGTCGAATTTTTCGTCCAGATATTCAATTAAATCTTCGTTTTTGCTGAAGTTCACCATTGAAATGTCTGTTATTTTTTCAACTTCGCCGATTACGTTTTTATCATGAGGACTTACCAATTGTCCGCCATCTTCCCAGTAAGCTTTGTATCCGTTGTATTCTTTGGGATTGTGTGAAGCTGTGATGACGATTCCAGCTTGGCAATTTAATCTGCGTATTGCGAAAGAAAGCTCTGGTGTTGGACGTAACGCATTAAAAATAAATACTTTGATTCCATTAGCAGACATGACTTCGGCGGTCGTCTGTGCGAATTCTTTGCTGTTGTTTCTGCAGTCATAGGCGATGGCTATTTGAGGCTGTTGGATTGTCGGGAACATTTTTTTGATGTAATTCGCGAAGCCTTGGGTCGCCATGGCAACTGTATATGTGTTCATTCTGTTTGTTCCGACACCCATGATTCCTCTGAGACCTCCTGTTCCAAACTCGAGGTTCTTGTAAAAACTTTCTAACAATTCGTTAGGATTGTTGTCTATTAACTCTTGAACGCATTTTCTTGTATTATCGTCATATTTGTCAGATAACCAAGCTTTTGCTTTTTCAATAATTTCTGGCGCTATATTTTTCATAATTAAAGTTTTTAATTATTGTTGTTATTAATTTCTTCAATACATTTTATCAGGCTGTCTCTCCAAAAAGGGATTCTGATTCCTGTGAATTCTTTTATTTTTGTCTTGTCCAATGCGCTGAAAGCAGGTCTGTTGGCTTTGCAGCCGTATTCTATAGTCGAAATTGGATTGACTTTGCAATTTATGCCGCTAATGTCAAATATGGCTTCTGCAAAATTACACCAGGGAATTGTCCCGTCGTTGGAGTAGTGGAATATCTCTTTTATTTCATTGTTTCCGTTTCTTTGAATTAGTATTAAAATCGCATTCGCCAAATCGTACGCCCAAGTCGGATTCCCGTTTTGATCGAACACTACGTTGATCGAATCTCTCTTGGAACCTAAGTTTAACATAGTTTTGACGAAATTGTTTCCGAATGATGAGTAAAGCCATGAGGTTCTGACTATTATATATGAGCATCCTGATGCGATAATATTGGATTCTCCTTCTGCTTTTGTTTTTCCGTAAACGCTGTCAGGTGATATGGCGTCTGTTTCCGCATACGGGCGTTCTGATGAGCCGTTGAAAACATAGTCCGTTGAAATGTGGATTAGCAGTGCATTTGTGGCTTTGCAGTTTTTGGCAAGATGTGACACAGCTATGGCGTTGATGGCTCTGGCTTTTTCTTCATCGTCTTCTGCTTTATCGACGGCCGTATATGCGGCGCAATTTATGCAAATGTCGATGCTATTGTTTGTGAAGTATTTATCGACAGATGTTTCGTCGCAAATATCCAAAGTTTCAATGTCTGTGAAAGTCCAATTGTGTTCGTAGTCTATATTGGATATTTTTTGAAGTTCTTTTCCTAACTGTCCGTTGCAACCGGTAACAAGTATATTCATATATCGTGCTATTTTGTCACAAATTTATATAAAAAAGAAATACCGAGCGACTCTTTAAACTGTAAAATTGGTTTTTGTTTGGTTATTTCTATGCCGTCAACAAATTCTGTTACGGTAAATTTTACATTGTCGTCGTAAATCAGGTGGATATTTATTATGGCGGAAATTTGTTTGTTTATCGTGAATTTTATTCCGGTTTCCCAGTCAACATCGATGTTCCAGCGGTTTGATTTATTCGGATCCATGTAGTTGTTGTATAGGTTTAGTGTCGAGAAAACGGACATGTTGTTCTTGAAATTTTGTTTGTATTTTATCAATACATTGATACCTAATTCGTTGAGTATGTTCTTTCCCTTTACCCAAGTGCTGTCTCCGTTATAGATGCTCCAATAACCGGCTTCCACGCCATAAGAACCGATGTCAGCTAATTTTTGATCAGTGACGAATGTCATTTTACCTGCGATTGGACTTATGTATATGGATAATGCGTTTTTGTAATTGTAGTTGTAACCTGCTGATATGTTTAGATAAGCAGGTGCGAAGAATCTTGATATTGGAATCGAATCGTTGGGGTAGGTGTAACCGTTTGTGAATTGTGTTTTTAGTGATGCTATTGAGGTGAATGTCAGGTTGTTGCTGTTATTGTTTGACATTGTCATTGACAATTCACAACGATCTTCGCTTTTTTCATAACGTTTGTCTTGTGTGTAATTTGCCATTCCGTATGCGAAAATTCCGTTGACTACATACTTGAATAATTTTCTGTTGTAACTGTATGTGATGTTGGATGAGACTTTGCCGCTTCCGTTGCTTTCGCCGCCGGCGGCCCAATGTGTTATGGCTAGTTGGTTGAGTGTTACGCTGAACGAACCTTCTAATTTATGATAGTAATCAGGATTGTCGTCTGTATTGTGGAAAATAGTGTCTGTTACAACGAGTGTGTACTTATTAATAATAGTGTCAATGATATAAGTGGTGTCGATTTTGGTTATTGTATCGATTTTGATAGTGTATGGTTGAGTCTGTAGAATGTTGTTCTGTCCCTTGAGTATTGATGTATTTGCAATGATAATCATCAATATAGGGAGGATATTTGATAAAAAACGCTTCAAAATTAATTTGAATGCTGACATCTACTGAAATAAAACTCGTTTAACGTTTTGCAAAAATATGAAAAATATCGTCAGAATATTTAAAAACTAAGGAGTAATGACTATATTTGTGAAAAAAAATATGGCTGTTAAACTAAAACTGTCCAAAACGTCTGGAGATTTGTTCTGTAGGAGTAAATGGTGGGGAAATCCCGATATTCCGGAGGACTTCAGCTTTGATGATTCATTGATGTTTTTATGTCAGATTCGTTGTGAAGATTTATCATCTTTTGATAAAGAGGGACGCCTTCCTCATAAAGGGATGTTGTATTTTTTCTGTGATATAGCTTATTATCTTGGGCATTATGATGAATTTACTCCTCCTTGCGGCCCGTTGTGGGATGAAGACAGAGTCAAGGTTTACTATGTGGAAGATGTTGACGAAAGTATGTTTCGGCAAATCGTTTTTGATGACGATTGTTTCCCTAATATTGCGGGGAGGAAGGTTGAATTCGAATTAGTTGATGACAATGCGGAAGGGCATAAGCTGCTTGGGAGACCGTATCAGTTTGAATATGAAGACTGGGAAGAGCCTTGTCAGGGTTGGATGAATCTGTTGCAAATAGATTCGGATGAGGATGACGATTATGATCTGATGTTTATGGATATGGGACTGCTGTATGTTATTATAGATCATGACGATTTGAAAAATCGTGATTTTTCTAAGGTGAGGGCGTATCTATATTCAACATGAAGTTATGAAAAGCGGGGCTGGATATAAAAAAAGCCCCTTTGAAAAGGAGCTTTTTGTAGCGAGGATGAGAATTGAACTCATGACCTCCGGGTTATGAATCCGACGCTCTAACCAACTGAGCTACCTCGCCGTTTTGCGAGTGCAAAGATACAAATATTTTCTAATAAAAAAACATTTTTTGAAAAAAAATAAAAAAAATATTATTGATGATGTTTTTTAAGAAAAATATGTATCTTTGAACCATAATAAATAATGTGTTTTTAACCTTAAATTTAATAGAATGAAAAAGTTATTTGTAGTGTTTTTAATGATGTTCGCGGTAGTGTCGTTTGTTGATGCTCAAGATGTTGCAGATAATGGACCGGAAATCACTTTTGAAAAAACAACCCATCAGTTTGGAGAAATACCTTATAAGGGAAATGCTGTTTATGAATTTGTTTTTAAAAATACAGGAAATGAGCCATTGATATTGTCTCAACCTAAATCTTCATGCGGCTGCACGGTGCCTGAATGGCCTAAAAAACCTATTCTTCCTGGTGAGACAGATGTGATTAGAGTTACATATAAATATGTGGATCGTCCGGGAAGTTTCAGCAAATATGTGACTATATTTTCAAATGCCAAAGTTAATAATCCAGTTAAAATTTACATAAAAGGTAAGGTCTTGGAAGCTCCGACAGAAGCCCTTCCTACCAAAAACACTTTTATGAATGTGTCGCCTGTCAACAATTCAGGTAATTGATGTGTTATGAGAGTTGTCGTTTTGACAACTCTTTTTTTATCAAAAAATAAGATTATGCCGAATATATCAAAAAAAGCGCAAAGTATGCCGGCATCGCCAATTAGAAAACTGGTCCCGTTTTCAGATGCCGCCAAAGCTAAAGGGATAGAAGTGTTTCATCTTAATATTGGTCAGCCAGATTTGGAAACTCCACAAATGGCGCTTGAAGCAGTCAGAAATTATACGGAAAAAGTCGTGAAATACAGTCCGTCGCAAGGGACGTTGTCGTATAGGAAGAAATTATGCGAATATTATGAAAAATATGACGTTCATATCGACCCCGAAGAAATGATAATTACTACGGGTGGTTCTGAAGCTCTGCTGATGTCGTTTCTGACGATAATGGATCCTGATGATGAAGTCATTATACCTGAGCCTTTTTACGCTAACTATAATGGATTTGCGAAAAATGTAGGAGTGAAGGTTAAGCCTATATATTCGTCGATAGAGACAGGTTTTGCTTTGCCAGACATCGCTGAGTTTGAAAAAGCTATAACGCCGAGAACCAAGGCGATATTGATATGCAATCCCAATAATCCTACTGGTTACCTATATTCAGAGGAAGAGATGGAGACTTTGCGCCAGATTGTTCTGAAACATGATATTTTCTTGATTTCGGATGAGGTTTATCGTGAATTTTGTTACGAGGATGCTGTGCATCATTCTGCGTTAAAACTCAAAGGCGCAGAGAATCATGTTATTTTAATAGATTCTGCTTCAAAGAGATTTAGTGCTTGTGGTATTCGTATCGGTCGTATGATAACTAAAAATAAGGATGTTATCGCAGCTGCCATGAAATATGCGCAGGCTCGATTGTCACCGCCTACTTTCGGACAAGTGGCAGGGGAGGCCGCTCTGGATTGTCCGCAGTCTTATTACGATGATATTGTAAGTGAATATCAAGGCCGACGCGATGTCTGCATCGAAGGTATCAATAGCATAGAGGGCGCGAGCTGCCCGATACCCAAAGGTGCGTTTTATATCGTGGCCAAGCTCCCTATTGATGATAGCGAAAGATTCTGCAAGTGGATGTTAACGGATTTTAACTATAATGGAAAAACTGTTATGATGGCTCCAGCTAGTGGTTTCTATTCTACCGAAGGTCGTGGTAACCATGAGGTTAGAATTAGCTATTGTCTGAAAAAAGATGATTTGAAAGAAGCGATGTTTATCCTGAAAAAAGCGTTGGATGCTTATCCGGGAAGAACTATTTGACTTTGAGTCAATATGTAAAAAAAGCCAGGACTAAATCTTTTAATCCTGGCTTTTGTGAATTTATGACTATTCAAAATCGTTGTATAATAAATACTTACTTCTGATTTTTTTATATTCCTCTAAATCTTTTTTCCAGCTTTCTCTGATGATTTCTTCGTCTAATCCGTTTTCAATCTGTTGCTGCAGATCTTTTGTGCCTGCTAGCTTAATGAAGAAATTGTTAAAGAACTTTTTTTCGCCTTCGCCTTCGCCTTTGAGCTGCTCGTATGCAGTGATAAGCCATGTTAAATTAAGAGCGGCCTTGTTATTCTTGTAGTTAAAGGCGTATTGACTTAAATTTTCCCCAAAACATTCCTTGTCGCAATGTAATGGCTTGTTTCTTCCTTCAGCTTGTTTTGGCGTGAAAGAAAAATCTGCTTCAATCGAGGGGTGTCCATAAACCTGAAAAGGAGAGTCAGTGCCGCGGCCAACGCTGATAGTTGTTCCTTCAAAAAAACAAAGCGAAGGATATAAATAGACTGATTCCCAATTCGGAAGATTTGGTGACGGTTTCACAGGAAGCTCATAAATGTAATTTCTGTTGTAATTACCAAGTGGAATTACGGTTAGATTGCATTTGAGACTGTCTTTTAACCAATGTTCTCCATTTGCCATTTGTGCATATTCTCCTATTGTAAGTCCATAAACCACAGGAACTTTGTGTAATCCTACGAAAGAAATATTTTCTTCGTCCAATACCGGGCCGTCGATGTAGAAGCCGTTGGGATTAGGTCTGTCGAGGACAATCATCGGAATGTTGTTTTCTGCGGCAGCTTCCATGATGTAGGTCATGGTTGAAATGTAAGTGTAGAATCTGGTGCCGACATCTTGTAGGTCGAAAACCAAAATGTCGATGTCTTTTAATTGTTCTGAATTAGGTTTTTTATTTTTACCATACAATGAAATTATCGGTAGCTGAGTTTTTTCATCGACGCTGTTATTGACAAGAGCGCCTTCGTCGGCGGTTCCTCTGAATCCGTGTTCAGGTGTGAATATTTTAATAAGTTTTATATTTCTATTTATAAGTGTATCAATTAGATGTGTGTCGTTGAAAATGCTTGTTTGATTGGCGACGACTCCTACGTTTTTGTTTTCCAGAAGTTGCAGGTATAATTCCATGCGAGATGCTCCTACGATGGCGTCTTCTGCATCAACGATTCTTCTTCTTGAGAAAATCTGTGAATTGGCATTGCTGCCGATGAACATAAAAAATGTTAAAAACAAAAAAATCTTTTGCATACACGTAAATAAATGATTATTTTTGCAATGATAAGAAAAAAATGAAAGCAACACGGTTTATATCATCAAGAATTTTTTCTTTTTCTAAAGAAAACTTATCTTCAATAGTAATGAAAATTGCTGTGGTAAGTATTGCTTTAGGAATATCTATCATGTTGATTTCTATAGCAGTTGTCGTCGGATTTAAGAATCAGATAAAGGATAAGGTCGTGGGTTTCGTCTCTCCGATACAGATACAGGTTTTGAATCAGAATGAGTCGATAGAGGAAACTCCGTTCGTATATGACAGCGTCTTGAAATCTAGATTGGATTTTCCGTTCATTGAATCTGTTTGCCCGACCGCCAATAAGGCTGGACTCGTTAAAACTGATGAGGAAATTCACGGCGTTGTTTTGAAAGGCGTTGATGAAGTTTATGACTGGACTTATATAAAATCGAATCTCGTCGATGGAAATATTCCTCAATATAATGAAAATGAGCGCTCTAACGACGTGGTTATTTCTAAAATCATCGCAGATAAAATGTTGCTTGGAGTCGGCGATCAGGTGAGGATATGGTTCGTCGGTGAGGATATGAAAACGCGTGGACGCAAATTTTTTGTTAAAGGAATTTATGAAACAGGCTTGACGGAATGTGACGAACGTTTTATTTATTGTGATTTGAATCAGATCAGAAGACTGAATGGTTGGGATGGCGATATGGTCGGACATCTTGAAATTGATATAGTTGAAAATGTGCCGGTTGAAGACGCAAATAGTATCATTTATTATAAAATACCGACAAACTTGATTTCCTACGAGGCTAGGGATTTGTATCCTCAGATATTTGATTGGCTTGAACTTCAAGATATGAATGTGGTGATAATCATTGTTTTAATGCTTCTTGTTTCAGGAATCACGATAATAAGTATGTTGCTTATAATAGTTCTGGAAAAAACATCTACAATAGGCCTCTTAAAATCAATGGGCGCAAATAATGCTTTTATCAGAGGAATATTCTTGCAACGTTCAAGAAGGATATTATTAATAGGTATGTTGCTCGGTAATTTGATAGGAATAGGAATTTGTGTGCTACAGAAATATACTGAAATAATTAAATTGTCACCGGAATCTTATTATTTGTCGTCGGTGCCGATAGAAATAAACATTTGGCACATACTTCTGTTAAATGTAGGGACATTTGTTTTATGGGTGTTGATGATGTTGATTCCTACGATGATAATTAATAATATAAAGCCGTCAAAAACAATTCGTTTTGAATAACTTAATATAATCTGATATGGAAAATTTTACAATCGAACCACTAAAGGGTTATGGCAACATTAAGTTCGGAATGTCGATAGATGAAGTCGTTGGCATATTGGGAGAGCCGTCAAATCATGAAGAACTTGAACCTATTATTGAAGAAAATGAAGAAACTTCATTGCTTTATGATTACGATGATATATGCGTGTCCGTATGTTTTGAAGGTACAAGTAAAATGACAGTGGCAAACATATCGACAAGTGATGAGAACGCGCTTCTTTTTGGTGAACGTGTGTATGATATGAATCGTAATCAAATTATAGAATTGATGAAGAAAAATGGTTATAAAGACTATGACGAAGAGGAACAGGAAGGTGATATGTGCTTGATTTACGATGAGTTGATGCTTGATTTTTACTTCAATGAAGGCGAATTGATAGATGTCGTCTGGGGCAACTCTCTATGATGACGGACAGAATCACAAAATGATTATTTGTTAAATCTTGGATGATATAAGGAAATGACTTCTCTCAGATATTGGTCTGATATGTGAGTGTAAATTTCTGTGGTGCTGATACTTGAGTGACCTAGCATCTGCTGTACCGCTCTCAGGTCAGCGCCTCCTTCAAGTAAGTGCGTGGCAAAAGAATGTCGGATCGTATGCGGTCCGATATTTTTTTTGATGCCGGCTTTCTCCGCCAATTTCTTTATGATTAAGAAAACCATCTGGCGACTTAAACCGCAGCCTCTGCTGTTGATAAATATAGTGTCGGTATGTTTCGGGTTGATTGTCTGGTGTTTCCTTTCTCCGTCGATATATAAGAGTAGTGTGTTTATGGTTGATTGACTTATCGGAATAAGACGTTCTTTATTGCCTTTACCAATGACTCTTATGAATTCATCTTTTATATATATATTGCTGATTTTTAAAGATATGACTTCGGAAACACGTAGCCCGCATCCGTACATTATCTCAATGATGGCTTTGTTCCTGTGACCGAATTGCTGGCTTAAATCCAGATTTTCAATCATGGAACAAATTTCTTCGTACGTAAGAACGTCGGGGAGATGACGTCCGATGGATGGCGATGAAATGAGTTGTGTCGGGTTTTCTGTGACGATTTTTTCTTGAAGCAGATATGAATACAATTTCTTGATTCCCGACAGAATCCTGGCTTGTGAACTGGCTGTAAATCCGAGTTCATATAAATGCGAAAGAAACGATTCTATGTTATCTTGCTGTATGTCTTTCAATAACATAGAGTGTTTTATGCTGTCTAAATATTGTATGAATAATCCTATGTCGTGCGAGTAGGCAATGACGCTGTTATCCGACAAGGATTGCTCTAATTTGAGATAGTCAATGAAGTGTTTTAACAATAATTTATCAAGCATATTTTTTTTTACAAAAATGAGAAAATATATGATATGAAAGTCCTCTTTTTAAAGAAAAAAATGTAAATTTGCGATATAATTTAGAATAAACTTAAAATCATTTAAAATGAAGAAATTATTACTTACAATTGTTGCAACAGTGTTGATGGCTGGTTCTATCTCAGCGCAAAACGTTGCACGTGAATGTGTTTTGGTAGAAGCATTTACCGGCATTAACTGCGGATATTGTCCTGCTGCTGCCGGCGGAATCGGAGAAATGGTGAAACAAGGTCTGTCAATCGCTCCTTTGGCATTCCACTGCTCTTATTATTCTCCTCCGACATACGCTACATCAGAAACAAACGGTAGAGGTTCTTTCTATAATGTGTCTGGCTATCCAACAGTGGTGGTCGATGGCTTGGACAGACCAGCTGTAGGCGGTATGGCTTCTCAATACATGAGTTCATATTATGCACTCAAAGCAGCTTATGATGAAAGAATTAATGTTACAAGTCCGTTTACAATCGATTTGACTTTTGATTATCATAGCGGTACAAAATGTCAGGCTAAAGCTGTTTTGAATAAAGTCGGTGAATGCAACGGTAATGATGTAAGAGTTTTCATCGCTTTGACAGAATCTCATATCCCTCAAAGCTGGGGCGGCTGGTCAGAACTTAACGCTGTGGTACGTGATATCGTTACAACTCCTGCTGGCGTTAAAGTCGTCGGTGATTCACAAGAAGTTACAGCTTTATTCGATGTGTTGGATTATAAAAAAGAAAACTGTGAACTTGTCGCTTGGGTTCAATCAACAGCTGGCGGTCACAGAGAGGTTTATCAAGCTGTGAAAATATCAATCGGAACAGAACCTGCACAATATGACTTGGCCATCGCAAAAGTCGATAACGTCCCAACAGAATTGTGTTCAGGAAGAATCGAACCTCATTTTATGATCAAAAACTGTGGATCAGAGGCTTTGACATCTGCGATATTCAGAATAACAGATGATAAGGATAATGAATTAGGTACATACGAATGGGAAGGTTATTTGTCACAAAAAGCAACCGCTAACTTCGTTATTCCGGAATTCAATTTGGGCGACGCAAACTATATCAATATTTCAGCTCTTGAAATTAATGGCGATAATAATATTGAAGATATGTATCAGTTCGATAATACATATAAATATGAAGTTGTCGCTCCTCATAATGTCCCTGGCGACGGATTGTTGAAAATCCAACTTAAAACAACTGAACCTGAAAATGTTAGCATCGATATCGTGAATATGGACAAAGATGAAATCGTTAAGACTTTTACATTCTCTGACGCAAGTAAGTTGTATAAAGAAGAATATAATTTACCTGAATATGGCTGCTACAGAGTGATTTTCAAAAATAGCCAAGGAAACGGTATCGGAGAAGGAACTTGTTTCTGGGGTATCATAGATGGTAATAATAAAACTGTCGTTAGCGGCAAAACAACAGAAAACGTTTTTGAATATGAATTGCCTATAGAATTGTCTTACGGTGGTGAAGGCGTAGAAGATGTCGCTGTTGAAAACGTAAATGTTTATCCTAACCCGGCAAAATCATTCGTTAATGTATATGCGCTTAACTTGAACAGAGTTACAGTATATAATAGCGTAGGTCAAGTCGTTTATTCAGAAATGACAGATTCTGACATCCATAACATAAATGTGGAGTCATGGGTAAATGGTTTGTATTACATTAATTTGGAAACAAAAGACGGAGTTAAGTCTTCTCAAAAAGTTATTGTTAACAAATAAAATATAATAACATAGGTTGTTTGAAAGTAGAGACGTCATTGCTTTATGGCGTCTCTATTTTGTAAACGGTTAAAATTTTTTAACATGAAAAAAGTTCATTTTATTGCTATTGGAGGAAGTGCGATGCATAACTTGGCAATAGCGCTGCATAGAAAAGGATATGAAGTGACGGGCTCTGATGATGAAATTTTTGAGCCATCAAGATCACGTTTGAAAAATGAAGGTATTTTGCCAGATGAATTAGGCTGGCATCCAGAAAAACTCGACGAATCATACGAGTCTGTAATTCTAGGAATGCATGCTCGTATTGATAATCCGGAATTGATTAGAGCTCAGGAACTTGGTATTAAAGTTTATTCGTATCCAGAATATTTGTATGAGCAAAGTAAAGATAAAATTCGTGTCGTTATTGGTGGTAGCCATGGAAAAACCACTATAACATCGATGATTTTGCATGTTATGAAATATGCTGGTATAGAAACTGATTTTATGGTGGGTGCGCAGCTTGAAGGTTTTGATGTGATGGTCAGACTTAGCGAAACTGCAAAATATATGGTTATAGAAGGCGATGAATATCTTACTTCACCGATAGACAGAGTGCCGAAGTTTCATAAATATCATCCGCATATCGCAGTTATAAGCGGAATAGGATGGGATCATGTCAATGTTTTCCCAACCTTTGATTCGTATATAGAACAATTTAAAATCTATGTGGATACTATTGAAAATGAAGGATGTCTGATTTTTGATAATAATGATGTCGAAGCTCGCAATATCGCTGCCAATTCCAAAGTGCCGGCATTTGGATATGGAATCCACAAATATTTAACGGAAGGTGACGCTTCATATCTGATTCATAATGACCAGAAAATAAAGATTCAGGTGTTTGGCGAACATAATATGAAAAATATCAATGCTGCTTATAATGTATGCAGACAAATTGGAATTGATGATGCTGTCTTTTATGAGGCTATTTCGTCTTTCAAAGGCGCTTCTCGTCGTTTAGAGCTGCTTTTTGAAAATAAAGAGAAAAATAATTTGATTTTCCGCGATTTCGCTCACGCTCCGTCAAAAGTCCTTGCGACAGTCAAGGCATTGCGTGAGCAATATAAGGAAAGGTGTCTGGTTGTCGTTTTTGAACTTCATACTTATAGCAGCTTGAGTGAAGTATTTATAAATCATTACGAACATTGTCTGGATAATTGTGATAATGCGATAGTTTTCTACGATCCTCACGCTGTCGCAATTAAGAAATTGGAAATGATGGATGATGACAGAATCATTGAAGGATTCGCAAGGAATGATATTCAAGTGGTTCATTCTAAGGCAGAACTGATAAATTCTCTTGAAAATCTTCCAAAGGAAAATGTAGTTCTTGGTCTTATGAGTTCAGGCGATTTTAATGGACTGACAAAAGAAGACTTGGTAATGTACAATTAACAATTAACAATGAATAATGTAGAGTTAGGTTTACTAATTTTCTACATTATTCATTCTATATTTACATTATTTATCGATTGTTGCTAAGAATTCCTCATTAGAGTGTGTCTTGCTTATTCTGTCTTTAAGGAATTCCATTGCTTCTACTGGAGTCATGTCAGCGAAATGGTTCCTGAGAGCCCAAACTCTTGCGAGAGTGCGTTCGTCAACGAGCAAGTCGTCGCGACGTGTTCCTGAAGCGACAATGTCGATAGCAGGGTAGATACGTTTGTTAGAAAGACGACGGTCGAGTTGGAGTTCCATATTACCAGTTCCTTTAAATTCTTCGAAGATGACTTCGTCCATTTTTGAACCTGTATCTATCAATGCTGTCGCAAGAATTGTGAGTGAACCTCCGTTTTCGATATTACGAGCTGCACCAAAGAAACGTTTAGGTTTTTGTAATGCATTAGCTTCAACACCGCCGGAGAGAACTTTTCCGGAAGCTGGTGATACTGTGTTAAATGCGCGAGCCAGACGTGTTATTGAGTCGAGAAGTATCACGACATCGTGACCGCATTCTGTCAGACGTTTAGCTTTTTCTAAAACAATATTCGCGATTTTTACGTGTTTTTCCGCTGGTTCGTCAAATGTTGAAGAAATAACTTCCGCATTAACGCTACGAGCCATGTCTGTAACTTCTTCTGGACGTTCGTCAATCAGTAATATTATGAGATAAACTTCCGGATGGTTCGCCGCTATTGCGTTGGCTACTTCCTTGAGTAATACGGTTTTACCGGTCTTAGGTTGCGCTACGATAAGACCACGCTGACCTTTGCCGATAGGAGCGAAGAGATCCATGATTCTTGTTGATACTGAACTTCCGCTATGACCTGTAATGTTGAATTTCTCTGTCGGAAATAATGGAGTGAGAAAGTCAAACGGGATACGGTCTCTGACTTGTTCTGGAGTTAATCCGTTGATTTTATTGACTTTGATAAGAGGGAAATATTTCTCTCCAGATTTCGGAGGACGAATTACACCTTGAATGCTGTCGCCGGTTTTAAGACCGAAAAGTTTTATCTGCGATTGTGATACATAAACATCGTCAGGTGAGTTTAAGTAATTGTAATCGGATGAACGCAAGAATCCATAGCCATCAGGCATGATTTCCAAAACGCCTTCTGCGTTTACTACAGCGTCAAATTCTGTGATGATGTCTTCTTTCTTTTGACGTGTGTTCTCATCTTTCTTTTCAACATTTATCTCAATCTCGTGAATTTCTTCCGTCATTTCGCTGATCGAGACAACTTCATCAGTTTCAGTTACTTCTGCTTCGTTGGATTCTGCGCTGTTTTTGGCTTCAGCTACTTTGTTGTCTTTTTTTCTGTTGTTCTTGTTTGTCTTAGTCTTTTTGGTTTCGTAAACTTCAGCTTTTTCTTCGACGATGGTTGTCGTGATTTCTTTTGTCTCAACGACTTCGCCTTGTTCTATGATGTCGGTGCTTTCGGCTTTGGAATTGTCTTTTTTTGCGTATGACACATGCTGAACTTTGTTCTGTTCGTCATTATTGTCGATAGTGGTTTTTATGACATCTGTCCTTTTGCCTATTCTAGGACGTTTTTCTCGTTTAGGTTTGCCATCCGAAGATGAGCTTGCATCCTGATTTTCTGAATCCTCGCTTTTGTTTCCAGAGGCTGCGGCTCTGTTCTCGGCAAGGACTTCCGCGTTTTCTTTTTTGTCAGGTCTTGATGTGGCAACTTTTCTGCCTCTTTTAGGTTTGGCAGTTGCAGCCGCTTTTTCATCAAGATTATTTGATTCTTTAATAATATCAGGATGAACAGCTTGCTGATCAATGATGCTGTAAATGAGTTCTTCTTTAGGTTTGTCAGTATTTTCAATTCCTAACTGAAGCGCAATTTCTTTTAGTTCAACTAACGATTTTTCGTTAAGTACATAAATGTCGTACATAGAATTTTCCTTTTGATTAAATTGTAATGAAGGAACTTTTTTTGAAAAACAAGAGATGGAATCACCTCTTCCTAAATAACAAAGACAATTGTCGTTTGTTCAATTGATGATGCAAAGATACTATAAAATATTGATAATTTCAATAGTTTTAAATAATTTAAAAAAAATAATTTCTTTGAAATTTATAATCGTTATATTTGCAGAAAAATTAAATTTAATATTATGATACAAAGAATTCAAACCATTTTTCTTTTTTTGTCGGTAGTTTTTGCCGGTGTTTTGTTTTTTGTTCCGATAGCGTCATTCTCTTGTGGAAATGAGTTTGTGGAGTTATCTGTATTTGGTGCTGGAAATCAAATGAATGCTATTCTTTTGTTGATATTGGCCGTATTGACTTTATTGGTACCTCTTGTTACGATATTTTTGTATAAGAAAAGAGAACTGCAATTGAAAATGTCGTCTTTGAATGTTTTTTTGAATGCGCTATTATGCGGTCTAGTCTTTTTGTATTATGCTGATAATGTTCAAGAAAAATTGTCGGCTGAAACTATTTCTTATACTTTTGGAGTATATATACCATTAATTAATATGGTGTTGTCTGTCTTGGCGATGCGTTGGATTAGAAAAGATATTGAGTTGATCAAATCGGTTGACCGTTTGCGTTAAGATGGGCGTTCGAGAATAAAAAAAAGTTGCGACAATTAAATCGCAACTTTTTTTGTCAGTATTTGTCGGCTTCGTAAATTTCAAGATCGCTGGCTTCTTTGCCGTCTATTTTAAATCTTAGCATCGTGACTTTTTTATGGAAGCCTTTCAGCCCGGCAGCTCCTGGATTCAGATGCAGCAGTCCAAGATTCTGATCGCGCATCACCTTTAATATATGAGAATGTCCGCTTATGAAAATATCTGGTTTCTCTTCCAAAAGCAATTGCTTGATTCCTGGAGCGTAATTGTTAGGATAACCTCCTATATGAGTCATCACGATTTTCATACCTTCAACGTTGAAAATCTGAAACTGAGGATAATCAGCCCTGATGCTCCAGTCATCTATGTTACCATAAACCGCTCTGAATCTTTTAGCAACTGGCGTCGGTGATGACTGTTGTCCTTTTATGAAAGCTTCTAATTCTATCGCGACGTCATCGTTTCCGATGTCACCAGCATGCCAAATCTCATCGCAATCCTTGAAAAAATCGTAGATTTTGGGATTTAGCCAACCGTGCGTGTCTGATAATAAGCCGATTCTAGTCATCTTGATTAAGGAATTCTGTATGATAAACCTACGCTTAGGACTTCTTTGAATTGTAAGAAAGATCCTCTTTCTATATCTATAGGCTTGATATCTTCATCGTAAATCAAACGTGCTGTTATGTTGCAGTTTAGCCAGTTGTTGACTTTCATAACAATTGCGTTGTCCCAGTCAAAGTCGAAACGGCATCCATATTTTTTATCCAAAGCGTTAAACTCTCTTGTTTGCATATAGTCGTAGAAAACGATGAGCTTTGATGAGAAAATAACGTTTTTGAATATTTCGTAGTTTACGTTGGCTGTCATTTGAGCACCGAGTTCCATACGGAACATTTTTCCAGGAGTTACGCCAAATGCACCTTGTTCTGATAAATCTTTATCATTAACGATTGTCAATTTGCCAGAAGCAGGAGCGAGGTTTAATGAGAACCATTTTGCTGGAGTGTACTGAGCACCAAGACCTACGGTGAGATAAGCAGGGGCGAGGAATGCTGAAATTCTATTCGTGCTGTCGTTCTTGTAATCGTAGCCGTCTGCGAATTGCGATTGGAAATTGAGGTTTGCAGTGATGTAAAGCTCGTCTTTCACTACATCATATCCATACAAGGAACTTAAATTTATACGGTCGTCTGTCTTTAATGGTTTCATGTCGAAATCAAAGTAGCTGTAACCTAAGGCTAAGTCTAAGGTGTTGTCCCATTTTGACTTGCCTTTCATGTAGTTCATGTTGTACTTGAATGTTCCAAGACCGTTTACGTTGTCCTGACCGCCGGCGGTCCAGTTTGAGAAATGGCTTTGTGATACGTTGAAGCCTACAAAGCCTCCGTGTTTCCAGTTTTTTTCTTCGGCATCTTGTGCGAAAATCATCTGCGATGCGATGACCATCATTGCTAATGAAAGTAATAGTTTTTTCATAAAATGTTGTTTGATAAATGATTATTTGTTTTTATTGTCAAATTCTCAATACTTTTGCAAAGTAACAAAAACTTTTTAATATCTTGTTATTTTTTGTTATGAAAAAAGTTTTAATTCTTATTTTTGTACTTTGATTACATTAATAAAAGGTTATATGGATAATAATATGTTTTTCGGACTTCATCCTGTCGAGGAATTGATTAGGGCGGGGAAGGAGATTGAGAAGGTTTTCGTGCAAACAGGATTGCGTTCGCCGCAGATTTCGGAGATCGTGCATTATGCTCGCACTAATAATATTCCGGTTCAATATGTTCCATTGGAAAAGTTGAATCGTTTGACAAGAAAGAATCACCAGGGTGTTGTGGCTTTTGTTTGTCCGATTTCTTATCAATTGATAGAGGAAGTTGTTCCGATGGTTTATGATGAAGGCAGAATGCCTTTTATCGTTATTTTGGACAGAGTTACAGATGTCCGTAATTTCGGAGCGATTGCTCGTACTTGCTACGCTGCTGGCGTTGATGCCATAGTTATTCCATCACGAGGCTCCGCATTAATTAATGGTGACGCCATGAAGACTTCAGCCGGCGCTTTGTCGAATATCAATGTCTGTCGTGTGGATAATATTAAAGATACTATCGATTTTCTGAAGAGCAGCGGTGTTAAGGTCGTTTCTATTTCAGAAAAAGGTAAGAAGAATATTTGGGAGGCTGACTTTAAAGAGCCGGTCGCTATTATGATGGGTTCGGAGGAAGACGGTATCAGCGAGGCTTATTTGAAACGTTCTGATGAACATTTATTGATTCCAATGCCTGGCGACATCGATTCTTTGAATGTTTCTGTTGCAACAGGTGTCGTTTGCTTTGAAGTTGTAAGACAGAGGCTATAACAAAAAAACAGCGTGAAATTTCACGCTGTTTTTTGTTTTTATCGCTAAAGAAATATTATTTGTTTTTACGAATAGCTTCTTTAATACGAGCTTTTTTACCACGTAAACCTCTGAGGTAGTAGATACGTGCTCTTCTGACAGCACCTTCTTTGTTCTTTTCGATGCTTTCGATCATTGGAGAAGAGATAGGGAAAATTCTTTCTACACCAACGTTACCTGAAATCTTTCTGACTGTGAAAGTTGCGTGTGAACCTTCGCTAGCGCGTTGTAAAACTACGCCTTGGAATTTTTGTAAACGTTCTTTATTACCTTCAACGATTCTGTAAGTTACAGTGATTGTATCACCAGCTTTAAACTGTGGAAAATCCTTAACTTGTACTTGATCTTCAACAAATTGAATTAACGCGTTCTTCATTTCTGATATTATTTATTTTGTTCTTTATTCCTTTTCACGAAAAAGTGTGCAAATATAGAAAATTTTTAGATATAAATTACAAATTATTTGAATTATTTTTTTTCAATATTTCATACATTTCAGGTCGTCTTTCTTTTGTTCTTTCGATGGCTTGGTTTAGTTTCCATTCGTTGATAATCAAGTCGTTGCCTGAGAGTAGTACTTCGGGAACGCTCCAACCTTTGTATTCTCGAGGTCTGGTATAGACGGGTGGCGATACTAATCCACTTTGAAAAGAGTCGCTCAAAGCGGATGTTTCGTCGCTTAAAACTCCAGGAATTAAGCGAACCAGACTGTCGGTAAGAACTGCTGCGCCTAATTCGCCGCCAGACAAAACATAATTGCCGATAGAGATTTCTTTTGTTATGAGATGTTCTCTGATGCGTTCGTCGATGCCTTTGTAGTGGCCGCACAAAATGATGATGTTGTTGTACAGAGACATTTGGTTTGCGAGAGGCTGCGTTAACAGTTCGCCGTCCGGACTCATGTAGATGACTTCGTCGTAATCTCGTTCTGATTTTAACTTGCTGATGCAATTGTCAACAGGCTCTATCATCATTACCATTCCAGCTCCGGAAGAAAACGCATAATCGTCAACGCGTTTGTGCTTGTCAGTGCTGTAATCCCTTAAATTGTGCAGTTCGATTTCAACATGGCCTTTCTGAATGGCTCTTTTCACAATTGACTCTGTAAAAGGGCCGTTGAACATCTCCGGAAAAATAGTGATAATGTCAATTCTCATCTTTGATTATTTTGCGCAAAATTAAGAAAATATGTCGTCTGTTAAATATTGTTAAAGAGAAAATATTTTTCCGTCTTTTTACTTAAAGATTGTAAATTTGCAAAAATTTAATTGTATGAAAAGAGTATCATTTGTTATTGTGTTGCTGTTGGCGTTTTTCTCAATGAATGCGCAAATCGCTCCTGATAGATATTGGGTGCAGTTTACGGATAAAAACGATTCACCTTATTCTATAAGCGAGCCTGAGAAATTTCTTGGCGAACGTTCCATCCAAAGGCGTGTTAAATATGGTATAGCTCTCGACGAAAAGGATCTTCCTGTAAATCCTTCTTATATAGAAGCTGTGGAAAATGCGGGCGCTGTGGTTTTAAATCCTTCAAAATGGCTTAATGGCGTAACGGTAGAAGTGACGAATTCTACTGTGATAAATGAAATAAATAAACTTCCTTTTGTGAAAAAAACTCGTGTGTTACAGGATGAGCCGTTGAAGCAGGCTTTGAAAGAGAGCGGCTATGTCGGCGAAATAAATGGGAATGTGATGGTTCCTGGTGAAAACAGTCGTGGTTTTTACGGTAACGCATATACCCAGATAGAATTGCTGAACGGCGTTGGATTGCACGAAATGGGCTATCAGGGTGAAGGTGTTTGGATTGGAATCTGCGATAGCGGATATGAAGGCGCTGATGTTCATTCGGCTTTCGATAATATGCGGGAAGAAGGCCGTCTCCTGGGAACTCGTGACTTCGTGTATAAAAACGGTGTGGTTTATTCTGATGATTATCACGGAACCGCATGCCTGAGCTTGATGGCGGCTTATCTGCCTGACAATTATGTGGGAACAGCTCCAAAAGCGTCGTATTTCTTGTGTAGAACCGAAAATATCAATAGCGAAAATGTTATCGAAGAATATAACTGGGTTTCTGCTGCTGAATATTTGGATAGTCTCGGCGTTGATATAATCAGTACGTCATTGGGCTACATTTCTTTTGATGATGAACAAATGACACATGAATACAGCGATCTGGATGGCAAAACTTGTGTGTCTTCGATTGGTGCGGATATAGCGTGTTCAAGAGGCATCTTGTGTGTCAACGCTGCTGGTAATGACGGTGATAATAAGTTCCCGTATATTGGCGCTCCGGCTGACGCGAAAAATGTTCTTACTGTCGGCGGTGTCAAATCTGATGGAGAAAGGACTTTCTTTAGTTCAATTGGCCCGACTTACGACGGCAGGATAAAGCCTGATGTAATGGCTTTCGCATATAATGTTACGGTGGCTTCTCCATCGAATGGATTTTATGAAGGTAATGGAACTTCATTCGCATGCCCGTCTTTAGCAGGTATGGTGGCTTGCCTTTGGCAGGCTCGTAGAGATAATTCGGCCGAAGAAATAAGGGAGACCGTAAAACGTGTCGGCAATAATTTTTCAACTCCAAACAGCGAATATGGATATGGAATTCCTGATTTTATGGAAGCATTAGATGTGCTGAATTTGAAAGATTGTGATATTTTTGAAGAAAAATCGATGATTTCAGCGTTTCCTAATCCGTCAAATGGAATAGTGAATTTGGATGTGAATTATAATGGAAAATGTACTATTTGTGTATCTGATTTGATGGGAAATGTATTATATATGATTGATAATCATAATGGTGATATTGATGAATTGAATGGTTTTTTGTCTGGACTTACTGAAGGTGTATATTTTATCAGAGTTTTTGATAATGAATTTGATGAAGTGATAAAACTCATTAAGTATTAGTGAGTTATAAAAAACATTAAAAAAAGTTTGAAAAAAATGATGCAAAGTGTTGCAGCGAATGAAAAAATGTGTATCTTTGCATCGTTTTAAAGCCCAGGTGGTGAAATTGGTAGACACGCCACTTTGAGGGGGTGGTGACGAATGCGTCGTGCAAGTTCGACTCTTGTCCTGGGCACAAAAAAATCCCAAAAGCTTAATGCCCATGTGGTGAAATTGGTAAACACGCTACATTCAGGGTGTAGTGAGCTTAAGCTCTTGGAAGTTCGAGTCTTCTCATGGGCACAGCAATCCGGTTAACAGCTGGATTTTTTTTGTTTATTGACATGAGAATCGCTTTCTTACATACAGTCCCGCAACGTTATGAGATTAATAACTTGATTCAGGACATTTCTCTAAATGTCTGCGATTCGGATTTCGTTTTTTTTGAGTTTCCTTGTCTTTGGTCGTCGGGTAATTTCGCACTTAATTTGTTGAAATTTAGGAAATTTCTGAAAAGAAATAGAATAGACATAGTTCATGCTTATGATTATATTGATGCATATTGCGTGTTGCTGTCTTCTAAGGGATTGAATGTTAAGGTCGTGTTTTCAGATTATTTCTATCATGATGATTTGACTGGATTTAAAAATAATATCTACAAAAATGTCCTGAAGAAAGTCGATCATGTCATTTTCCAATCAGAGTCTCAGAAAAAATATTGCGTGTCGAATTATAAGATGAATCTTGACAGATGTTCTAAATTGTTTCACGCTTTTTGCCTGAAAAGGTATGACAATTTTGAATTTAATTCTGTGAGAGATGAATTCTTTATCGATGATTTGAGATATTTGATAGGGACCATAGGTGATTTCGATCCTAGACGTGACATGATGAGTGTTTTTAAGATGATTAAGAAATTGCGAAGAAGCGGTAGGAATTTCACTTGTGTCGTAGCTGGCGATCAGATTGAAGAATATGATTCATATTATGATGAGTGTAAATATTATTATCTGATACAAGGTCTTGATAATTACATCACTTACATTGGTAGAAGAGAAGATGCAGCGAATCTTTTGAGTCAGTTGGATGTTTTCGTTTATAACTCAGCCAGAGAAGCGGTAGCGATTCCTGTCATTGAAGCTATGATCTCTGGAATCAATATCGTTGTTAATGATTGTGAGATGATTAGAGAAATTACAAGTAATGGTAAGTATGCATCTTTATATGTCGAGAATAACGATGTTGACTTCGCTAATAAAACAAGAAATGTACTGCTAGACCTGGAGGATTATAAAATGATTTCGGAAGTGGTCAAGGAAGAGACGCGAGAAATTTTTTCGATAGATAGGCATATTTCAGGACTTAAAAATATTTATTCTAAACTAAATTGTTAACTGCATTACTATTTGAATACGAAAATGAAAGAAAATCTAACTTTTGCTGAATTGGCTAAAAAACGCCAGAGTGACAGAAAATACAAAGACCAAATTGTTGAAAAAGATAAACTGATTCAGTGTATAGAAACCGCCAGGATTTCTCCTTCGGCGAATAATTCGCAGCCTTGGAAATTTATCGTAGTAGATGATTTTGATAAAAAAGAGAAAATCGCAGAGTGTTCCATAGGATTGGGAATGAATAAGTTTACGCATCAATGTCCTGTGATTGTGGCTGTTGTGCTCGAAAAGCAGAATTTTATGTCAACGATAGGCAGTATGATAAAGAATAAGGATTATAGTTTGTTTGATGTTGGAATTGCTGTCAATCAATTTTGTCTTCAGGCTGCTGACCTAGGCCTTGGAACGTGTATAATAGGTTGGTTCGATGAGAAGAAAGTCAAGAGAATATTGGGTGTTAAAAACAGACGTATCCCGTTGCTGATCAGTGTCGGTTATCCTGACTCTCCTACGAGAGAAAAGATAAGGAAACCTTTGGAAATGATGAGCAGTTGGAATCAGTATTGATGCCTGTTCCTTTTCATCGTGATGTCGTAAAGTATGTCGTCTAATGGTCTCACATTTATGATTTCGGTAATTATATAAGTCATAATTCCGACGACCAAAGTCGGGAATAAAACTTCGTAGTTTCCAGTCATCTCGCTTATCAGAATGAATCCTGTTAACGGGGTCCTGACGACGGAAATGAAAAATACCGACATTCCTATCAAAACGAAATATCCTGTATTACTGAGACTTACAATATCAAAGTGGGACAAAGTAATACAGAATATTTTCCCTAAAAGTCCGCCTATTGAAAGTAGGGGAATGAATATTCCTCCAGGAAAACCTGTGGCGTTTGAAATTATTGTCAGGATTGACAGTATCAGTATGACGGATATGTTTTCCAAAAGTCTGAATCTTTCATTTTCAATGATTTCAACTGTAAAGATTTGATTTCCGCCAATCAGTGAGGGTTGGAAAAATGTGATGACGCAGATTAGTGCTCCCAAAAGCAGATAATTGTGATCGTATTTGTTTTTGAGTTTTGGATAATTGAATTTTATGATTATCAATAGTTTGGAGAATATTTTTCCTAGAAATGAAAATAATATTGCCATGGATAGGAAAATAAGTAGCAATTGGGCTTCGTCGGTGTCTGGTTTTATGATGGATAATGAAGAATAGATGTTTGCGGGAAAGAATAATATCGCTATGATTCCTGCGCATAATCCTGATAGTAAAGTTGATATTGTGAGTTTTTTTATGTCGGAAGTGTTGTCGTTTTTGAGGCTTTCCAATATTAATATGGAGGAGGCGAGAGGTGCAGTGAAGGCTGCTGATATTCCGGCGCCTGCGCCTGCGGCGATAAGGTAGTTCTCGTTGTCTTTTTCTATTTTAAAGCTTTTGCCGAAAATATATCCGATCAGCGAGCCCATTTGTACCGACGAACCTTCTCTTCCGAATGACAGTCCTGATGATATGCTTAAAATTCCCCCGAAAAATTTGGCGATGATACTTTTAAACGGCGATTTGTATTCCATTTTCTTTTCTAACAAAGCCTTGGTCTGAGGTAATCCGCTGCCAGAAGTGGTGGGGAATTTCTTTACCAAAACATCGACCACCTTGAGGAAAAATATCGTTAAGGCGAATAGAATCAGATATTTGAGAATGAAAAGTAGATATTCTTCTATATTATAATTGTTTTCTGTAATTTTTTGAAAATCAGTTGAATTGTCGTTCCTGAAAAAATAAATCCTGAAGTTGTTAATGAAATATATGAGATAACGAAACGCTACGCATACGGCACCGCTCATTATCCCTATAAAAACGCTGGCAAAATAAAATCTGTAAGATAAACGCATTTCGTTTTTTAACCATAAACGAAAATCCGTTCAAATGGTTTTATTTGTTTCGCAGACGAATCTTTTTCTCTAACGAATTTATGTAGTTTTTCTTTTCCGAGATTTCGTTTTCGTACTTTTCCCTTTTGTGGTTTATGACTTTTAACCCTATGAAAAACAATAATATAGTGGTTGCAAAAACCAAAAATAAATAGCTGAGAATCTTGTTGTATAAATGGTCGTCGTTCTTTTCTTCTTCGTATTTGTGATATAAAGAAGTGAGTTCGGTTTTTATTGATGACAATAATATTTCCTTGTTGGTTTCTTCAGCCAACGAAGGTGCGTATTTTGTAATCAATTCATTGTCACCTGTTATGATTGAAATCTCTATGATGTTGTTGGCGGCGTTTATCTTGGAAAATTTGTTGCTCGGGAAATATTTTTCGTAGTAATATATCGCTGAATCGTAAATTTTTTGATCATAATACATGTCCCCCAAAACACCGGCTGCTTCCATCTTTTGTTCTTGGTTGTCAAGAGTTTTATATTGGTTTATTATTGAACGGAACGCTTCTTCCTTATTGCCGGTATTATACAAGACCGAAGCTTTGATTCTTTCGATGTCGTTTTTTAACATGTTTTTTGTTTTGCCGTCGTTTAGAATGGAATCGGCGATCGCCAGATGATGAAGCGCTTTGTCGTGATTGAAATTCAATCCGTAAATGACGGCTATGATGAAATTATTGCGAGACAAAGCGTTTTGGTTATTCTCTAATGCAAATAAGTCATTAGCGTTTTTAAAGCATTCAATCGCAGGATCGTTGACGTCGTGCCAATAGAGGATCTCGCCAAGACGGGTGTAAATCAATGCTTTAAAATGTTGTATCTCGTCGGTTTTGCTCTTGCTGCAAAAATGTAGGTTTATATCTTCGATGCGCTTGAGTGACTCTAGGTATTTTTTAAAGGCGTTTTTGTTTTCTTCTTTTTCTTCATAACCTACAGCGTTGTAATACAATGCTTTGGAGCTCAGAAAAAGCACGTCTGTATTTCGTGGATATATAAGTGTCAGGCTGTCGAAGTAATTGCATGCTTTTGCGATTATGTTATAATTTTCTTGAAGTTGGAAGTTCTTATAATGAGCTTCCTCCAGAAGTATGTGATATTCGTAATATTCTTGTTCGGAAAAATTGTTCCGTGTTGTGTCGCTTATATTGTTGAGCATCGACAGGGCTTCGGCAGGATTATCTGTTATGGTATCGTTAATTTCTTTTAAGATTCCATGATGATACGGAGCCTCTTCTTTGGAGAAAATATTTGCTTTTGAACAACTGATAAAAAGTATGCTTATGATAATCAATATTGTTAATGAAAATAAGTTCCTTTTCATATTCATGAATGTTAAAGAAATTAACTATTTGATTCCTCGTAAATCTTTGTAGAGTTGAACGGCGTATAAGTCGGTCATGTTTGAGATGTAGTCCAAAACCACTTGTATCTTGGAATAGATGTCTTTTTTGTCGTTTTTGAATTGGTCGGGGATGATTGACAATAATTTTTTATTGTATGTTTTTTCTGGATTTAGAGCTGCTTGTACGAAATCGTTCATAAGTTCTCCGATTACGTTGAAACCTGTTAGCTCTACTTTTACCACCGAATGATGTTTGTAAATGTTTTTTAATGAAAATTCTCTGCATTTAGCGAGGGCGTCGTTTTCGAAATCAGGAAGATGGTGAACTAGGCTGTGATTGAAGGTGCCGTCCATGATAGATTCGTAATTGTTGATAAAAACTCTTGATACACAATCTACTAACTTATTTATGGCTGTTGCTCTCAGGAATGCCATTCTTTCGTTGTTGTCGGTGACTGTTTCATACATGGAGGTTTTTCTTTCAAAGAACCAGGTCTCGTTTTCGTTGAAGAATGATGTCAGGAAGTGGTCGATTTTATCAGTTGAAACGATGCCTCTTTTGTGAGCGTCTTCCATGTCGAGGATGAGATAGCAGATGTCGTCGGCGGCTTCCATCATGTAAGAAAGCGGGTGTCGAGCGTAGGCTAGAGAATCTTTGTCGAGGCGGTTTATTCCGCATCCGTCCATTACTTTTGTGAATGTATCTATTTCAGAATGAAAGATATTGTATTTCTTTTTGCCGTTTTTGTTGAAAGAAGGGTAAGGATATTTTATGAGAGTCGCTAATGTGGCGTAAGTCAGCGACATTCCTCCTTGGCGGCGTCCTGCGAACTGATGCGTCAGTTGTCGGAATGCGTTAGCGTTGCCTTCGAAAGATATTAAGTCAGACCATTGGTATTCAGGTATTTGGCTCTCTAATTCTTTGCCAGGGCCTTCTTTGAAGTAGCTGCTTATGGTTTCCTCTCCGGAATGTCCGAAAGGAGGATTGCCGAGATCGTGTGCTAGGCAGGCTGCTGATACAATCGTATCGATGTCGTAAATTTCATTGAGCAGGTCGTTCCCGTATTTGTCGGCTAGACCTTTGGATACGACTCTCGCTATCGATCTTCCTACACTTGCGACTTCTAGACTGTGAGTCAATCTGTTATGGACCATTTTGCTTCCCGGAAGAGGAAAAACCTGAGTCTTGTTCTGCAAGCGACGGAATACATTTGAAAATATGATTCTGTCATAGTCGCGCTGGAATGCGTTTCGTATGTCGCTTTGTTTGTATTCTCTGTATTCTCTTTGTGCTGAAAGCAATGATTTCCATTCCATAACGATTATTTTTGAGTTGTTGTTCTTGCGTAAGGTGTAAGGTCTTGTGTCGCGAATAGCCCGTTTTTGTATTTGAAATATCCGGCGATTCCTATCATGGCGGCATTGTCGGTGCTGAACTTGAATTTAGGGATGAAGACTTCCCAGCCGTATCGTTTGCCGTTGTCGTGCATCGCCTTTTGCAATCCTGAGTTGGCGGATACTCCTCCCGCAATAGCGACTTGTTTTATGCCGGTTTCTTTTGACGCTTTGACGAGTTTTTTCATCAGAGTCTCAATGATTTCCTTTTGTATGGAAGCGCATAAGTCTGCCTTGTTCTTTTCAATAAATTCTGGATCTTCCTTTAATCTGTCGCGTAAGAAATACAAGAAACTTGTCTTCAGTCCGCTGAAACTGTAATTTAATCCTGCGATATTGGCTTTACTGAAGGAGAAAGCGTTAGGATTTCCTTCTTTGGCGAGTCTGTCGATGATAGGGCCGCCAGGGTAGGGAAGCCCCATGATTTTTGCTATTTTGTCGAAAGCTTCGCCTGCTGCATCGTCGATGGTTTTACCTATTATTTCAAGGTCAAAATAATCGTTGACTTTGATTATCTGTGTGTGTCCTCCTGAAACGGCAAGGCAAAGGAACGGGAATTCCGGGACTTTATTCGTCTCGCCTTCTTCCTGGGCGAACAGTGCCATGATATGGCCGTTTGTATGGTTTACCTCAATGAGAGGAATGTCCATGGAAAGGGCGAAAGCCTTTGAAAATGAAGTTCCTACTAAAAGTGAGCCTAAAAGTCCTGGACCGCGTGTAAAAGCTATTGCAGATAACTGATTTTTTGTTATATTTGCGTGTTTTAAGGCAGCGTCAACAACAGGTATGATATTTTGCTGGTGAGCGCGTGAAGCTAATTCGGGAATAACGCCTCCATATTGGCGGTGAACTTCTTGGTTAGCAATTATGTTAGATAATACTGTCGTACCTCTGAGCACTGCTGCCGAGGTGTCGTCACAAGACGATTCGATGGCTAAAATATATTCATTCATAAGCATAAAAAGAAAGGACAAAAATACGAAGAATTCAATTATACATAGCATTTTAATTGTCATTACGATAATTTTTGCTCTGTTGGCGAGTTTATACGTCGTTATTCTCGATGTAAATGTCCAGAGTATGCTGGCTCGTACCGCCGCAGGAGTCCTTTCTGACAGATTCGATACGGAAGTGAAAATAAAGACTTTTTATGTCACCCCGAATCTTAAAGTCTATGCAGAAAAGGTGCAGGTGAATGATAAAAAGCATTCCCCGATGTTGTATGTCGGTAAGTTGGACGCCAAATTTTTCCTTAGGGATCTTGCCAATGAGTTAAGAATCAGTAGTGTAAATGTTGAAGACCTGCTCTTGAATATCGTTCAGTATGAAGGCGAGGATGTGATGAATATTTCCGAGATATTTTCATCAAAAGATAAAAAAGATAAGGATGACAAAACAAAATCTAATATTTTCCTTGATGAATTGAATCTTGTTGATGGACACGTGATTGTGTGGAACCAGAATAAGGACAGACCGGAAAGAAACGGGATCGATTACGGCCATCTGGATATAGACAGCATCAATATGTCGCTGAGAAAGATGTCTTTCGACGGAAATATGGTGAAAGGTTATATGGATTTCATGTCGGCTACTGATAAGTCGGGATTCGATATAGAGGAGTTTAGCTCTAGATCTCTTTTCTCGGTGTCGTCGCAAGGACTTGATTTTAAGAATCTTATACTTAAAACACATGCTACTTCCCTCGACTTGGACTTGCAGTTTTTGTATAACAATTATAATGATTACAAAAAGTTCGTGGATTCGATAATGATTGTCGCTAATATCAGACCTTCTCAATTGACACTGAGTGATTTGAGATATTTTTCTCCTGTGATGGGAAAAATGACGGATACGTTGCAAATAGGAGGTCTGATAACAGGTTTTGTCAGGGATTTCACAGCAAATAAATTTAACTTTTCCTTTAAGGACAGCACTGATTTCATCGGTACGATAAAGATGAAAGGTCTGCCTAAGTTCACTGAGACTCATATCGTTGGCAATGTTGAGAAGATGAATTTTACATATCAGGATATAGCTGAATTCGCAATACCGTCTCCGACAACTAAAATTCCTTTGCCTGAAAAGTTGTCTTCGCTAAAAAACGCCGTGCTCTCCGGTGAGTTCTACGGTTTCCATAATAATTTTAACACAACGTTCAATCTTCATACAAATCTCGGTAACATTTACATGAATGGAGCGATAAACAATGATATGGAAATTGTTCCTATTCCGTATTATTTTGTTAAAATACACGCTAATAATTTGAATCTTAAAGATATAGCTGGACTTGACAAAGATATGGTCATTACGATGTCAACCGATCTTTTCGGCGAAGGCTTGTCGAAAGAAGACGCTGATGTTCAGGTAAATGTAGCTGTCGATAAACTCAGACTCCTTGATAATGAATTCGATGATTTTTCAATTGTCGGCGATTTGGAAAACAAACGTTTTGTGGTTTCTACGGATGTTAATTCAAATTTGGTTAAATTGAATGTCGGCGGAATGGTCGATATAACTGGTGAGATACCGTCGTTCGATTTTGACGTGATAGTCCGTAACGCTGATTTGTATCGTCTGAATCTGTCTGATTCTGATAGAACTATGTTGCTCTCGACCAACGCTAAGGCAGTGTTCTATGGTACTGACATCGATAAAATGTACGGCCGCTTTTCGTTGGACAATACATCTTACATCGATAGCCGCGGAAGTTATTTCATGGATACTCTGAATCTGACCATAAATGAGAATTATTTTGATTCTAAGGACATTAGCTTGAATTGTGATTTCTTAGACATGGATATGAACGGAATTGTTAACTTTAAAGGGATTGCAAATACGTTCAAAAATTATGTGATGAATCATTTCCATGTGAACAAATGGTCTGATAAAGGCGTGATGCTCAAAGATGATGTCCAGGATTTTTATGTTAACATGTCGTTGAAAAATACCGAAACTTTGACGAGGTTGTTCATGCCGAAACTCGCTATTAGTGAAAATACTAATTTTACGGCGACATTCACTTCGGATAGGTATCAGCTGTATTCAACATTGGAATCTGATCAAGTTACTTATAACGACTTCGCATTCAATGATATATATATCAAGAATAAGACCGATTTGGACAAGACGACAGCAAGTGTCAGTTTGAAAGAATTTGTCATAAAAGAGGAAAGTGATACCAATCCTGTTAAACTTTCTTTGGAAAATATTGATTTACTTATGGATGCGCATAGCGATAGCTTGCTGTTCGATTTGGCTTGGGATGACGATGCTGAAGACGACAGGAATAAGGGCTTGATAGAGGCCTTCTATGTTACAAAAAACAGCAGGAAAGGCCTGCTGCACATTGCAGCGTCTGACGTTTTGATAAACGACAGCTTATGGTCGTTGTCGCCGACTTGTTACGTCGATTTTGAAGGAAAGAAAATACATATCAACGAGTTCGATGTATTTTGCGGAAACCAGTCGTTGAATGTAAAAGGTTACTTCCCTAAAAAACATAATGATACTTTATATCTGAATTTCAACAAGTTGGATATATCTAATTTTGATTTGCTGACATCAAGCTACGGTATAGATGTGGATGGTATTATTGATGGAAATCTTCAGTTGGCTGGACTTTCCGACAGATTTACCTTGCTTTCAAATCTGGATATTTTTAACATAGGAATCAACAACCATACTATTGGAAATGCTTTCGTAGATGCAGTCTGGAATGCTCCTGATACTTCTATATATATTGATACTGAAATAGTTAGACTTGATGGAGTGGATAAGGTGCTGTCTTTGGGCGGAAAATATTATACTTCGAGAAAAAATAATCTCGATTTTAATTTGCGTCTCAATGAGATAGATATTGTTTTGGTTAATGCGTTTACGAGAGGTGTTTTGAGTCGTGTCTCCGGAAATCTGAACGGGGATTTTGTGTTGTCGGGTTCTTTGAAAAAGCCGGTCATAACAGGAAATGCGGAATTGTACGACGCTGCTTGTAACATAGATTATCTTAATACTTATTATAAGGTCAATAAATCTGGTTTGAGTAGCGACAATATGAACCGTTACATAAAATTTTCGGAGAATAGGATTGATTTCCAGAATATTGTGCTTACAGATACTCTCGGGCATCATGCCGTGGCAAAAGGCGTGGTGACACACGATTATCTTAAAAATTTCGTCTTCGATATAGACGCTACATTGGATAATTTTATGGGAATGAATATGTTGGCCGACGATAATTCCTCGTTTTATGGTACGGCTATCGCAAATGGAGATCTGGAAATCAACGGGCCGCTGGATGATATTGTTATGAATATCAATGCGGAGACTATGCCTGGAACGACAATAGATATTATGTTGACAAGTACTTCTTCAATTAATGATAATTTCATAATTTTTGTTAAGGAAGGCTTTGAACAAGATACTGTAAAACAGGTTGTTAAGCAAAAAGATAAGGATAAGAAATTCACATTTAACCTCAGTGCGGATGTTACTCAGGACGCTAAGGTTAATATTCATTTGCCTTCTAACATGGGAAATATCAGCGCTACAGGTGCAGGCAACATACGTCTTGGTCTGGCATCCAACCAATTGTCGCTTTACGGAGACTATATAATAAATGACGGTACTTTTAATTTCAACTTCCAGAATCTCGTGAGACGTAATTTCGACATCAAGCAAGGCGGCAGCATTTCCTGGACTGGTGCCGCGAATGACGCAGACATCAATGTCACGGGCAGCTACCGTACAAAATCGTCAATATCTTCTTTGGGACTTGAAATGGACTCGACATCTTTGGTCAATAATGTCAATGTCGATTGTATTTTGCATCTTCAAGAGAAACTGACCAACCCGACTATAACATTCGGACTTTCGTTGCCTAATGCTACCGATGACATAAAGAATACGGTTTTCTCAATCATTGATACTACAAATCAAGCGGTTATGTCGCAGCAGATTATCTCGCTTTTGGTTTTAGGATCGTTTTCTTATTCGAGTACGAGTTTGTATAGCATCGGCGCATCAAATTATTATAATGTGTTGACGAGTTCTTTAAGTAGCTGGTTGTCACAGATTAGCAAGGATTTTGATGTGGGTGTGAGATATACTCCGGAAGATAACCTCACGGCGGAAGAGTTGGAGGTCGCTCTATCAACTCAGCTTTTCGACGATCGTCTTACTATAGAGGGCAACCTCGGTATGTACACCGGAACCCGGAATGAAGTCGCGGCTGGAGCCAACAGTATTGTCGGCGATGTGGATATTACGTTGAAGTTGACTAACAGATTGAGTCTCAAAGCTTATAATCACTCAAACCTTAATAGTAATTATTATTCGTATTCATACGAGGCGTACTCCGATTATACACAGGGAATAGGTATTTCTTATTCCCAAAGTTTTGACAGTTTGAGGGAGATTTTCGCAAGAAGAAACAAGAAAGCTAAAAAAGGAATTGACAGATGATGAATGACAGACATTTTAAGATATACACGGCATCGGCTGGATCTGGAAAAACATATACTCTTGTAAAAGAGTTTCTTACGTTGAGTTTGTCGTCAAATAGCGTTTCTTGTAAAGATATATTGGCAGTTACTTTCACGAATAAGGCCGCCAATGAGATGAAGGCTAAAATACTGTTCAATCTTGATGGTATAATCAATGATAACAGCAGCTGTTCAAGTATGAAATCGGAACTGATGAACATTTTGAATATCGATGAGAATACATTGAAAGAAAGAGCTAATAAATTGTATGACACGATATTACATAATTATTCAGATTTCAATATATCAACAATAGACGGTTTCGTGCAGCAGATTTCGCGTAGCTTCACCAAAGAATTGAATCTTCCGGCTCAATATAGGGTGCTTCTTGATGATGATGATCTTCTGGATGAATTGATTCAGTCGCTTGACAAGCAAATTGTTAAGGAAAATAAATATATAACGGAAATATTGACTGATTTTATCAATTTTCAGCTTGAAGAAGAACATTCGCTGCGAGTTGATGTCTCAATCCGTGATTATGTTAAAAAACTTCTTAAAGAAAGCGCATATAAAAAAGGCGAAAGCTTGAATATTAAGGTGCTGTCGGATAGTGAATATCAGGATGTTAAGAAATATTTGAACGAGACCAACAGGCGTTACAAAAAACTTGTTCTAAATGATATCAAGGAAATTCGTGACGTGGAAGATGAATTCGGAATCGTTCAGAATGACTATAACGGCATGTCGAGAGGCTTGCCAGCAATGTTAAAAAAAATTGAGAATGACATAAATATCGAGCCGTCATCCTTGCTGACATCAACGATAAAAACAATATTAAAAGAGGAAAAGGATTGGTTTTCAAATAAATGCAATAAGAAAGCTGTCGAGAATATATATAAATCAGGAATAGATGTTCTTGGTTTGTATAAAAAACTTGTCGAACATCATCACGATCTTTTTCTTGTTAACTTGGTAAGGCAGAATCTTTATCTCTATGCGTTGAGAGGATTATTGTTAAGCATTATAAATCAGCATATTGAAGAGACGAATAAAGTTCATATTTCTGAGTTCAACAAAAGGATTTCGGATATTATCGCCGATTGCAGCGTGCCGTTTATCTATGAAAGGATAGGTTCTCGCTTCAAACATTTTTTCATCGATGAGTTCCAGGATACGTCTTTGTTGCAGTGGCGTAATTTCCTGCCGCTCGTAAATAACAGCCTCTCGGAAGGCAAGATGAACCTTCTGGTCGGTGACGCAAAACAGGCAATATATCGTTTCAGAAGCGGTGAGGTGGAGCAGATTATAAATTTACCTTATTTATATAATGCTGAGAAAAACGATTTTACAGAAGAATGTGAAAATAATTTCAGAAATAATTTTGACAAAAAATTCTTGACATATAATTATCGCTCTAAAAAAAACATAATAGATTTTAACAATTCTTTCTTCAAATTGTCAAAATACAGGCTGACTTCAATGAATTACAGAAGTGTTTATGATGATAATCTGAAGCAGAATTGTCCTAAAAAATATGATTATGACGGTTTTGTGAGTGTCGAGATTTTTGATATGTCGAAAATAGAGGACGGCAGGACGGATTTATATAAGGATGCCGTAAAGAAGTCAATCTTAAAAGATATTAACAGGCTTATACTAAAGAATTTTAACTATAGCGATATTACCGTTTTGGTTAGGAATAATAAAGACGGTTCTGATATTGCTGATTTTCTTTCTCAAAATTCAGTTCCGGTTATTTCATCAGATTCAATAGCGTTGAAATCTTCTGATAAAGTGAGACTTATAATATTGACTCTGAAGTATTTGGCTGACGATGCTAATGATATTACGAATTTGACATTGTCGTTCTATAACAATATATGTAAAGATCCCGATTTCTGCGACATCCAAAAAGCGTTGACGGAAACTTTTGATAAAGAGAAAATATATGAGATTAGAAATCAGGCTTATAGCTTGTATGATTTGTGCGGCCTGATAATAAAGATGTACGGCTTTAATATCGTAGAGGATGAATTCTTGCAATATTTTATGAATCTCGTCATGGAGTGGCAGAATTCTGAAAATAAAGGCGTTAACGCTTTCGTGGAATATTGGGATAAAAAGTCGGACAGCTTTTTCGTGAAGATAACAGGTAAGATTGACGCTGTCCAGATTATGACGATACATAAGTCGAAAGGCCTTGAATTTAAGGTGGTTATGTATCCTTATGCTTATACTAAAGTGCCTGATATTTCCAGAGGAAGTGAAAAATGGCTGCTGTCGGAAGATCTGGAATTGTTAAAGGATATTCCAAATATCGATAGTTTTATTCTTCCTGTTAACAAAAATCTGCTTGATACCAGCATGGAACATCATTATAGGGAAGAGGTTGAAAAAGCGGCTTTTGATGATTTTAACATAATGTATGTCGCGATGACACGACCTGCTGATGCGATGTTTATCTATACAAATAACAAGGCTAAGAGCGATGACGATTCGTATAATTTCTTCGTCGATTATTTCAGCCTGCCAGAGTGTGGCTATGCTGTTGCTGATGATCAGGGTAAGGTGGATGATGTCGCTGATGATGAAGACGTTGAACTGGTGAAAAACAGATTCGAGTATAAGGAAGGAGAGCTGAGCGAACTTTATGTCTTGGGCGATATTTGTTATGATAATAAAGCTGATGAAGATCGAAATTCGGTGCTTGAACTTGACGGCGGCAATGTCCCGACAACGTTGGAATGGACCGATGTCTTGAAGATAGAGCCAGATCCTACAATGTTTTGGGCCGAAGACGATACCGATTATCTTCCGCAGGAATGGGGAAATCTGGTGCATGAAATCTTATCGAAAATTAACACTATGGATGACGCTCAAAATGTGCTGGTGCGATACGTAAATGACGGCTGCATCGACAAGCAGCAGGCCGAGAAATTACAGACGCAATTCGGTAAGATTGCCAGCATGAAGGAAATAGCAGCTGCATATTCAAAGGAGGCTGCCGTGAGAAACGAGATGGACATCCTGATAGTCGGACATGATAATACCGCCGCCAAAAATAGGATATTGCGCCCTGACAGATTCGCCGAACTCGATGACAAGGTGATACTCATAGATTATAAGACGGGAAAACATCTCGAGGAGTATGAGACAAAACTGAGAGAATATGTCACTGCTTTGCAGGATATGGGAATGAAAAAAAATATAGAAGCGTATCTGCTTTATCTCGGAGAAAATGTCGAGATAAAACAGGTTTTTTTAGACAGATTATTTTAAGACATAAAGCATTTTTTTTGTAAATTTGCTCACTTTTTTGAATTCTAACAAATTAAATATATTATAGATGGAGAGCATTCGTAACGTTGCAATTATTGCCCATGTTGACCATGGCAAGACTACATTGGTGGATCGTATTCTGCACCAATCAAGATTGTTCAGAGACAATCAGGAAACAAATGATTTGATGTTGGACAACAATGATCTTGAACGTGAACGAGGTATCACCATTTTGTCAAAAAACGTTTCAGTACGTTATAAAGGTACTAAAATCAATATCATAGACACTCCTGGCCACTCCGATTTCGGCGGTGAGGTGGAACGCGTCCTTAACATGGCCGACGGTGTTATCTTGCTCGTCGATGCTTTTGAAGGCCCAATGCCTCAAACTCGTTTCGTCCTTGAAAAAGCTTTGCTCTTGGGACTTAAACCAATCGTTGTCATCAATAAAGTCGATAAACCAAACTGTTATCCTGAAGAAACACAGGAAGCTGTCTTCGACTTGATGTTTAACTTAGGCGCTACTGAGGAACAACTCGACTTCCCAACTGTGTTCGGTTCTTCAAAACAAGGCTGGATGTCAGGCGACTATAAAAATGTAACTACAGATATTTCATATCTCCTCGATACAATTTTGGATCACATTCCTGCTGCTAAATATGAAGAAGGTACTCCTCAGATGTTAATCACATCTTTAGACTACAGTTCATACGTTGGTCGTATCGCTGTCGGTCGCTTGAAACGCGGTATCCTTCAAGCTGGCATGAACGTTTCTCTCGTCAAACGTGACGGCTCTATTAAAAAGAACACAATCAAGGAATTATATACTTTCGAAGGTTTAGGAAAAGAAAGAACCAAGAATCCTATCAAAGCTGGTGACATCGTAGCTATTATGGGTCTCGAAGATTTTGAAATCGGTGATACCGTCGCTGACCTTGAAAATCCAGAAGCATTGCCACCAATCCACGTTGATGAACCTACAATGAGTATGTTGTTCACAATCAACAACTCTCCGTTCTTTGGCAAGGAAGGTAAATTCGTTACATCACGTCACCTTCGTGAACGTCTTTATAAAGAATTGGAAAAGAACCTCGCTCTTCGTATCGAAGACACAGCATCTCCAGATTCGATGATGGTTTATGGCCGTGGTATTCTTCACCTTTCTGTTTTGATTGAGACAATGCGCCGTGAAGGTTATGAATTCCAAATAGGTCAACCTAAAGTTATCTTGAAAGAGATTGACGGTAAGAAATGTGAACCTATTGAAGTCTTGACAGTTCAAGTTCCGGAACAATTCGCAGGTCGTGTTATCGAACTCGCTACGGCAAAGAAAGGTGAGATGACAAACATGCAGCCTAAGGGCGACAGAATGAACATCGACTTTGAAATTCCGTCAAGAGGTCTTATCGGTTTGAGAAGCAATATGCTTACTGCTACAGAAGGTGAGGCTGTCATGTCACAACGTCTTAAAGGCTACGAGCCATGGAGAGGCGAGATCGCTGGACGTAACACAGGCGCTCTCATCGCGATGGAAACAGGCGTCGCCGTTCCTTACGCCTTGTGGAAACTTCAAGACAGAGGCTCTTTCTTCGTGATGCCAAATGAAGAAGTTTATGCTGGTGAAGTCATCGGTGAAAACACACGCTCTAACGACATAGTGTTGAATGTTAATAAAACAAAACATTTGACCAACGTTCGTGCTTCAGGTTCTGATGAAAAGATCGTCCTCATCCCGCCAAAACGTTTCTCATTGGAAGAATATATGGAAATGATTCGCGATGACGAATATCTCGAAATAACACCTAAGAGCTTGCGTTTGAGAAAGATTATCTTGGATGAGATAGAACGCAAACGTCAAAGTAAACGCGAAGAATCAGCTGAATAAGTATAAACGAAAAAAGGAGGCTTCAAATCGAAACCTCCTTTTTGCTTTTTATAATTTTCTTGTTATAATCTGTCAGTCGCGTTTGCGGATTCTATTGACGAAATCGGTGTGTTCGGACGATCTGCCTTTCTCTATGGAAAATGGAGCGTAAACCAACAGAATGTCGTTTTCCGGGCCTGCATCATATTGTTTGCCGACAATAACCGTAGCGTTCTCAGGCTCAGGGTCGTTCAGATAAACGTAAAGTGTTTTTATTTCGTTGTCGATAGTGTCTGTCACTTCCTGCAAAAAGAAATAATTATCGGCGAGATATTGTTCTATGCGCAGATCCAAATCGCTTCTGATATAAAGATTAGACTCATAATATCTGTTGTTTTCAAAAAAGAAATCCATTTCCCAGACGGCGTATGAATACCAGTCGTTTCCGCTGCCGTAAATCAAGACTTCGTTTTTGTCGTGTTTAGGCTCTCCGTATAAGCTCTTGATATATTCTTTGGAAGCGCCGAATTCCAATGTAGGCTCCTCGAAAAGTGAGACTACTACATGAAGCCTGATTTCATCTTTGGAGTTGGACAGCGTGATGTAAGTCTCGCCGACGTTCCTGCCCAAGATACGTCCGGTCTGATCGATGTCAACGATAAGCTTGTTGTCTGAGCTATAAGTTATCGCTTCGGTGGAAGTAGCGCCAAGACTATAGATTTCGAGCAATACGATGTCGATGGTTTTTGGTCCGTTATAAATGATGGAACCGTCATCTTTATTCTTGCAGGAAGATAGCAAAAAACAAAAACTCAATAAGATAAGGGCTATTTTTTTCATATTTTATTATTTTCCACAAAAATATAAAATTATTCAGATATATGCGAATTGTAAGAAAAAAAAACTAAATTTGCGCTTTACGAATAAAATAACTTATCAAATAATAATAGTATGATTAACAACAATTTCATCAAACGTCACAACGGACCTACAGAAGCTGATGTAGAAAAAATGCTCAAGGTCGTTGGCGTTGAATCGACAGATCAACTTATTGACGAAATCATTTCTTCAGATATTCGTCTTCCACAAGGTTTAAATATCGGCAGAGGTTTAAACGAATATGAATGCTACGGCAACCTAAAAGCTTTAGGCGCAAAGAATAAGATTTACAGAAGTTATATCGGTTTGGGTTATTATAATGTGATTACTCCAGGTGTCATCACACGTAATATTCTCGAAAATCCAGGCTGGTACACATCATACACTCCATATCAGGCTGAGATTTCACAAGGTCGTCTCGAAGCTCTCTTAAATTATCAAACTGTCATCAGCGACATGACAGCTATGCCATTGGCAAACGCTTCATTGTTGGACGAAGCTACAGCTGCTTCTGAAGCAATGTTGATGTTCTGGCACAGCCGCAGCCGCGCTCAAGTAAAAGCTGGCGTTAACAAATTCTTTGTCGCTAACGATGTATTCCCACAAACAATCGACGTTATCAAGACAAGAGCTTATCATTTAGGCATTGAAGTCGTTGTTGACGATGTCAAGAACTTCAGCGCCGGTGAAGAATATTTCGGTATTTTGGTTCAATGTCCTAACCAATATGGTCGCGTCATCAACTATAGCGAAGACGTAAAAGCTTGGAAAGAAAAAGGTATGCAAGTGGCAGTAGCTTCTGACCTTATGAGTCTCGCTCTTATCACACCTCCAGGTGAATGGGGCGCTGACGCTGTCGTAGGTTCAAGCCAACGTTTCGGTTTGCCAATGGCATTCGGCGGTCCTCACACAGGTTTCTTCGCAACAACAGACGCTTACAAACGTGAAATGCCAGGCCGTATCATCGGTATCTCAAAAGACGCTCTCGGCAACCCAGCTTACCGTCTCGCATTACAAACACGTGAACAACATATCAAACGCGAAAAAGCTACATCAAACATCTGTACAGCTCAAGCTCTCCTCGGTATCATGTCAGGTTTCTACGCAATTTACCACGGAGCAGAAGGCATCAGAGAAATAGCTCGCCACATTAATATATTAGCTTGCGTTCTCGATAAAGAAATGCAAAAATATGGCGTAAAACAACTTAACGATTCTTACTTCGATACATTACATTTCGAGTTGCCAGAAGGCTTCTGCACATGCAAAGTCAATGAAATAGCTCTTCAACATCAGATGAACTTCCGTATCATCGACAAACAACATTTCGCTATCAGCTTAGACGAAACAACATCATTGGCTGACGTTAATGAAATCGTAGCTGTCGTTTGTGAAGCTATGGGCAAAGCTCATGAAGACTTCGTATGCAACCCATCAGTATGCGGAACTTACAACGGCATCGCAGCTGATATGCAACGTACTTCAGCATATCTCCAAGAACCAGTGTTCTTCAAATATCGCAGCGAAACAGACATGATGCGTTATATGAAACAACTTGAAGACCGCGACTTGAGCTTGAACCGCGCTATGATTCCACTCGGATCATGTACAATGAAACTCAACTCAGCAACTTCAATGTTCGCATTAAGCTGGCCAGAATTCGCTAACATCCACCCATTCGTACCACAAGACCAAGCTGAAGGTTACCTCGAACTCATCAATGAATTAGGTAAAGACCTCTGCGAAATCACAGGCTTCGCTGGTATGTCATTCATGCCTAACTCAGGTGCTAGCGGCGAATACGCAGGTCTCTTGACAATCCGTCGCTACCAAGAAGCTAACGGCCAAGGTCACCGCGACATCTGCTTGATCCCAGCATCAGCACACGGAACAAACCCAGCATCAGCAGCAATGGCAGGTATGAAAGTCGTTGTCGTTAAATGCGACGCTAACGGTAACATCGACATGGAAGACGCTAAAGCTAAGGCAGAAGAATACAAAGACAGCCTCGCAGCTTTCATGGTTACATATCCTTCAACACACGGTATCTACGAAGACGGCATCCGCGACCTTATGAAGATCGTTCACGACAATGGCGGTCAAGTCTATATGGACGGTGCTAACATGAACGCACAAGTAGGTTTGACATGTCCTGGCTTCATCGGCGCTGACGTTTGTCACCTCAACTTACACAAGACATTCGCTATTCCTCACGGCGGTGGCGGTCCAGGCGTTGGTCCTATCGGCGTAGCAGCTCACTTGGTACCATTCTTGCCAACTCACCTCAACCTCGCTACATATAACGAAAAACTCGGCGCTGTATCAGCAGCTCCATTCGGTAGCGCACAAATCCTCACAATATCTTACGCTTATATCAAGATGTTGGGTGGCGCAGGTTTAAGAGAAGCAACAAAGATGGCTATCTTGAATGCTAACTACTTAAAAGACAGATTGAAAGATTATTATCCAATCCTTTATACCGGAAACAACGGTCACGTCGCACACGAAATGATTCTCGACATCGCTGCTATCAATAAGGCTACAGGTGTTGCAGCTATCGACATCGCTAAACGTTTGATGGACTACGGATTCCACGCTCCAACAGTAGCGTTCCCAGTTCACGAAACATTGATGGTTGAACCAACAGAAAGTGAACCATTGGCTGAATTAGATCGTTTCGTTGACGCAATGATCAAGATCCGTCAAGAAATCGCTGACATCGAAAGCGGCAAGGCAGAAAGAGGTAACAACCTTATCTCACACGCTCCTTATACAGCAGAGATGTTGATGGCAGACAACTGGGAATTCCCATTCACACGTTCAGAAGCTGGTTTCCCTAACAAGAGCGATGTTCAAGACAAATACTTCCCACACGTGACAAGAATCGACGACGCATTCGGCGACAGAAACCTCTGCTGCAGAATCGATTGATTTGTCCACGAATAGACACGAAAAATCACGAATATTGTAGAGACGTCATTGTATGGCGTCTCTATTTTTTGTCAAGCGTTTACAAAGGGAAAATAATCGGCTTTAACAATTTTTAACTAAATCTTCTGAAATATTAAGAAATAAAGTTAAGGATTTTAAGACAACAGACTTTGTTCAAAATGCTTTGGGCTATGAGCTATGAGCAGCGAGCAAAGGCTCATAGCTCAAGGCTCAAGGCTCACAGCCTCATTCCGTGATGTTTTTTAACTCGCTTTTTATCCTTTTTGATGAAAAGAAATGAATGTTAAGGCGTTGCTTGTTTATAAATAATTGATAATTATGATTTTACTACTGCTGATTTTATTTTTAAATACGCTGTGTTTCAAAAAAAAGTTTATATTTGGACACAGAACTGAACTGAGAACTCTACACATTAAACATTTTGAGTTTTTGGATTTCTGAATTTTTTTGTTGTCAGTTGACTTAATCTTAAAATTAAATATTATGAAAAGATTTTTACTTATTGCAATGCTGATGTTAGCCTTACCATCATTAGCTCAAAATTACGACATTCGTTTGTCACGCATTTATTCAGAAGATGGTTATGAATCAAGAGAGTATGTTTATGCAGGAACAGATAATGCAAATCTTGTTTGTATAAATGAAATTACAAAAAATATAGAAATTATCGATTCTCTTTTTTATGATGAAAGGGGTAACATAGCAAAGATAACAACGTGGTGGAAAATAGGAGATGTATGGGAATGTTCAGGCTATGCTGATTATACATATAACGAAAAAGATTTGAGAATATCACGCACATTATATGAAATTTGGGATGACGGCTTTATTTATGAACATGTGTCTTACAAATATAACTACAACGAAAACGGCCAAATGATAGAATGGATAGTGAGTCTCAGTGGTATTGAATTTCAAAAAGTCATTATTTCTTATAACGACAAAGGTCAAAAAGAATCAGAGCTTATGCTATATAACTACGATTTTGATGCAAACAACAGCTTTGAAGAATCTTATTTGATAGAATATGAATATGATGAAAACGATAATTGTGTAAGAGAAAACGGATCTAATTGGAATGGTGATATGTGGGAATTGTCAGAAGTCATAGAATACGAATACGATGAAAATGGCAATTGTATTGTGTCAGAAAGAAAAACTCAGGCTGGTACAGTAGCTGTAAATGCTGTTTATACATACGATACAAGTGTCTTGGTGGATAATGTGTATTGTTATTCAGATCCGGAAGGAGAGAGTCTGCTGTTCCCAAAAGCAAATAAAAACATGTTGATGTCATATACATATAATAAGTTGGGTAATGAAGAAGATATTGTGTATAATTTTGAGTATGAGATGATTGATATTGCCGTTCCGACAAATCTCGTGGCGGAAGCTACAAGCGATTCAACAATCCTTTTGACATGGGATAAAGCAGAGAATGTGATGAGCTACAATATTTATAGTGCGGATACGATGGTCGCTAATGTGACAGAAACCTCATACTTGATTTCTGGCTTGGAATACGACACAGAATATTGTTACACGGTTTCAGCTGTAAGAAACGAAAAAGAATCAGAGAAATCAGATGAAGTCTGTACTAAGACATTCGACTTGCCAATTACAATGCCGACAAACTTGGTTGCAGAAGCATTAAGCGTTTCTTCAATATCCTTGTCATGGAATGAAGTTGAAAACGCTTTGAGTTACAATGTTTATCGCAATAATGAGTTCGTTACAAACGTAGCAAATCCTGCTTATACAGATAACGATTTAGAATACGACACGGAATATTGCTACATGGTTTCTGCGGTAAGAAACGAAACTGAATCAGAGAAAACAGAAGAAGTCTGCATCAAGACTTTAGGCGAAAGCATAGAAGAGTTGAGTTCTTCAATCAGCGTTTATCCAAATCCAGTCAACGACAAACTTTATATCGAGACGGAATTTGAAGTCGAGGAGGTTGTTGTTTATGATATGTTTGGAAGATGCCAAGTCACTGAGACACCAAGTCACCAAGATAATTTGACAATTGATGTAGCGAATTTAAAATCTGGAATTTAT
>JAZLEO010000011.1:0-82422 GCA_045615285.1 Bacteroidales bacterium | reverse complement strand
TCTTCTCGTTCCTTACTTGGCTTTTTAGTTCCATTGATGTAAGCTGCGAACAGACTCTGTTGTATTCCCAACCTACGAGCTATCGCCGATGCATTTATTTCCGGATGAGAAAGAAAGAATTTTGAGATACCAACAGGTTCTGGGTCATCATATTCAAAACTCTCGAAAGACACGTCCTCATCAAGTTTCTCCCAATGAATACCTTCATCGGACATTTCATAGTCATTACGCTGCTCTTCTGTTGCATATAGCAAGTGTTTGTAATACAACAACGACTGCCACAAAGTGCGGCCATCGTCAGTCAGACCATAAATGCGGTCATTCTCAAACCAGATTGTAGTGATTTTCATAACCATTGAATTTTATTGTGTTTTAATCATGACCAAACACATTTTTACTTTTTGTTTCCAAAGTGTTTGTTCCATTCAGAAATTGCCAACTCTTTGTTTTCCTCTAAAATAGATTCTGCAAGTTTCAAATCTTTGGGCTTTATACCTTTGCTTTCACTTAACACTATTTTATCTGGAAGAATCATAAACTTAGCTCTTCCATCGGCATTCTTAATATGAACATGTATTGGTTCATGTTCACGGGAATAAAAGAAAAATCTTATTCCAAACATTCTAAATAATTCAGACATAAATTTCAGTTTTAAAGTTATCAGTACAAATGTAGGTAATAAATTTATATCCTACAAGCTTTTTAAGAAATATTTTTACAAAATCATTAAATCATTCCAATTTTAAATCTATATTTGTGTTCTATATTTGTGTAATAATAATGTTTAATTTTAAACCAAACAACTATGATTAAATTGAATAAGATAGCTTTATGCTTATTAACTGCTGGTATGATAACCTTATGCAGTTCATGTGAAAAAATCAAACAGAACAAAGAGAAATACGAACAGGAAAAATTCGAAAAAGAATTAGAATACACCGCTAAAATGGTTGAATCAATATATATTCCTGTTTTTGATATGGCTTTTGCCAAAAAGAACATAAACAATTTTGACATCAATATTGAGATAGAAGCACTTCCTAACAAAACTGCTAAATTCACAGTTTACCTTTGCTTTGACGAAAGTGTAAATGTCAACACCCAAACTATAGAAGGTTATTTAAAAAACAATTTAAACAAAAAAAGTTTCATGTCTGATGTGTTAAGCAACGACTATTCTGTATATAGGGAAATCAAAAAAGGAGCTTCCTTTATTTTTAAATTTATAATAAAGCAATGCGAGAATGTTTTATATGAGGATGAGTTTAAAATTTCTTCAGAAGATTTACCCAACATATCAATAAAACACATTAAAAACAAAAGTCATTAACAATTAAAAATTTACAATTATGAAATGGTTCATTAAATGTTTCAAACAGTATTTCGATTTTAAAGGCAGAGCACGCCGCAAAGAGTATTGGTATTTTACGCTTTTCTGCATTATCTTTTCAATTCTTGTTGAGTTAGTTGGAATGGGTTTAGGTATGCTGATGGGTTCGTACATCTTAGATTCCACTTTGATAAGAATATTTTACATTGCTACATTTATTCCATCAATCTCAGTTTCTGTCAGAAGACTTCATGACATTGGAAAAAGCGGTTGGTGGACGCTCCTCTGCCTTTTACCTATAATCGGATGGATTTGGTTGATAGTATGGGCTTGTTTCGACAGCAAAGAAGGCGAAAACAAATGGGGGCCAAATCCTAAAGAAAACGTTATATAAAACAGTAAAGTCTCTCGTAATGAGAGACTTTACTTATTTCTCCACTTCCCCATCCCAACTCAGGAATCCAGTATTAAGTTCTATGACTTTGAATCCTACCGCCGTCAGTTTTTCAGCAGCCATCTTGCTGCGACGTCCGCTTCGGCAATAGATGGCTACGTTTTCTTTCTTGTCCAAAACTTTTATCTTTTCTTCAAAATCCGGAGCGTTGACATCAATATTCTGTGCTCCTGGGATATGTCCTTCCAAATATTCTTTTGCAGTACGAACATCGACTAATTGAACGCCTGATTTTGATATTTCTGTCTTGAATTCATCAATATCAACGGATTTGAATTCCGTTTGCGCTTGGCATGACATCAATATGCTTAATGCCAATATTGTTAATAAAAATTTAATTTTCATAAGTCTTATATTTATTTTATCTCATGCTTTTTCATATTTTCCAATTCTGCAATAGTGCGCTCAACAACCTCTTGTAACTGATAAGAAGCAACTCCCAAAGGCTTTTGAATGTCTTGCAACGACCATTCTACAATGGTTTTCTTGGCGGTCTTACAAATCAGCAACCCAACAGAGGGGTTATCATCTTTACCACAAAGCAACTTATCTGCTGCTGTAACATAGAAATTCAGTTTGCCGGCAAATTCAGGCATAAACTTAACTGCTTTCAACTCTACAATGACATAGCGACGTTGTGGAATGTGATAAAATAACAAGTCGGGGAAGAAAACAGTCTCTTCATCTATGCGCAATTCCTTTTGACGGCCAATATAAGCAAAACCTTGACCAAGTTCCAACAGGAATTCTGTCACGTTCTTAGCCAAAGCATTTTCCAAGTCTTTTTCTTTTTTTACTTCCTCGACCGTTATGAAACTCAGGTCATACTCCTGCTTCAATAATTTCGTTGCTTCTTCTACTTGAGTTGAAGGTAGTGTTGCTTCGAAATTGGTAATAGCCGAACCTTGTGATTGGAAGAGGTGAGCGGTCACATGATGTTCCAAAAGAGCACGACTCCACCCCTCTGTAGTAACCTTGTTAATATAAAAAAGAGCTTCTTCGAGTGATTGACTCTTAGTGAAGATATAGATATGATGTCCCCATGGGATAAAGCCAAAAGCATCAGGCATCTTAAAATCTTCAACAGGCTGTTGAAGATTTACCTTTTCTATTTCTTCAACAGGTTGTTGAAGATTTGCAATCCTTTGATAATAAAACTCATACCAACGCTTCATATAGCGTAAATTTGCCGAAGAAAAGCCTTTTTCGTCAGGAAACATCGCCCTCATATCAAGACTCAACTGATTAAAGAATCCACTACCCCACTTGCTCTCAGCTTCTTTAGCAACAATATCGCGACCAAGGCTCCAATAATACTTCAGAACCTCACTGTTCGCCCTGACGGCAGTCCTCAACTGACTTTGTTTATAGCGTCGTTTCAAGTCCGACAACCATTCTACATATTCTTTGTCAGCAGTCATACCGTCTCGATATACAAACGATGGCATTTCTATATTTTTGCTCTCTTTCATAGCTCTATCCTTATTCAATTTCATAACCTATCCCTTTAAAAGCCATTATTTTATACTGTTTTATAGACTACAAATAGCCAATTCACCTATTTCTCCAACTTCTTCAAAGGAGAATTCGAGCTATAAGGAACCTTTCCTGAAGGAACAACCTTACTCGAACTCTGGAGATGAATATCTTGGTCATCAAAGAATATATGCGCGCCGAAGGCTTTCAATACCTTGTCTTTCGGCATGCCGCCAAGGAAATATACCTCATTGACATAGACACCCCATTTCTTCAAGGTGTTGATGACTCTCATGTGCGCAGGAGCGCTCCTCGACGAGACAATCGCTAATCTTAATGGAGAAAGCTCTACCGTAACAGGAAGACATTCTTGTATCTTGGATAGTTTCTTCAATAATTTTGCAAATGGTCCTTCTTGTAAAGGTATATCTTTGTTTTCTTTCTCGTACTTACTAAAAGAATCGATACCTTCTTGTTTGTAGCGTAATTCCGAGTCTTCGTTGAACAAAACGGCGTCAGCGTCGAAGGCGATTCGCACCGCATTGGTCGCAGGATTAAACTCTCTTGGCGGCTCATAGATGACAGCAGCTGCACAATTGCTATGAGAATCTATGACAGCCTGAACGCTGTTTTCATCTTTCGACAAAAACAAATCTACACCAAAAGCATCAATATAAGGTGCAATAGGCTCACCGCCCGAAAACGCAAGCCGCGTGATGTCAAGCTCGTATTTCTCTATAGATTTAAGGATTCTTATTCCTGTCTCAGGACTATTTCTCGACATGACAACGACTTCCACAACTGGTTTATGCGCTTGCTTGTTGAGTTCCAAAAGACTCTTCACAAGATAAAAGGCCGTACCAATTTCCAACGGAACGTCTTGATTCTTATCCTGATATTCTCTATATTTCTTAACGCCTTCCTTCTCGAAAATGTCATTCTCAGTTTCGAGATTGAACAAGGCTCGCGCCGTAACGCCAACAACTAATATTTCTGATAAATCGACTGCCATAATATAAATAGGTAGAGACGCATGATTATGCGTCTCTACACGAAATTATTCTGCAAATAAATTAATAATATTCAAAATCACTTCTGATGCTTTTTCCATGCTTTCCAATGGAACATATTCGTATTTTCCATGGAAGTTGTGGCCGCCAGCGAAGATGTTTGGACAAGGTAATCCCATGAAACTGAGGTTAGCTCCGTCAGTGCCGCCACGAATTGGCTGTACTTTTGGCTTGATGCCAGCCATCTCGATAGCCTTGATGGCTTTCTCAACGATAAAATAATGCGGCTCGACTTCCTGACGCATATTATAATACTGGTCTTTCATGTCTAATGTGACAGCATTATTGTATTTTTTGTTGAGATATTCAACGACAGATTTCAACAACTCTTTCTTTTCCTCGAACTTCGCTCTGTCGTGGTCACGGATGATATATTGCATCGATGTCTCTTCCACTGTTCCTTTGATATCTGTTAGAAGGAAGAAACCTTCGTAACCGCAAGTGAATTCAGGACGTTGGTTTACAGGCAACATTGCGTTCAATTCCATAGCGATTTGCATCGAGTTGACCATCTTGCCTTTCGCATAACCTGGATGTATGTTAGCGCCTTGGATGTGAATCTTAGCGCCGGCAGCGTTGAAGTTTTCGTATTCCAACTCCCCTATTTCACCGCCGTCGATTGTATATGCGTATTTAGCGCCGAATTTCTTGACATCGAATTTCACTACGCCACGACCGACTTCTTCATCAGGAGTGAAGCCGATTTTGATGTCGCCGTGTTTCACTTCTGGATGCTCCATAAGATATTGAGCTGCATACATAATAGCAGCTACTCCGCCTTTGTCGTCGGCTCCTAACAATGTAGTGCCGTCGGTCGTTATCATCGTCTTGCCGATGTAATTCTGCATTTCCGGAAAATCGGAGACTCTCAACACTATGTCTTTCTCTGCATTAAGCATGATGTCGCCACCTTGGTAATTCTCAATGATTTGCGGTTTAACATCTTTACCAGAAGCATCAGGTGATGTATCGACGTGAGCGATGAAACCGATGGCTGGAACTTCCTTGTCGATGTTTGAAGGAATAGTCGCCATTACATAACCGAACTCATCTAACTCAGCTTTGATTCCCATCGCTTCTAATTCATCGCGAAGCATTCTGAGAAGATCAAATTGTTTTGCTGAACTTGGCTGTGTCTCTGAATTTGGATCTGACATTGTATCGACAGAGACATATCTTATAAATTTATCTAATAACTTTTCCATATATAATTTATTAATCTTAATTCATTTCACTCCATACAAGAGATACGGAATAACTATATGACCATTCGCCAAAATAATAGCTGCCTCCTTTTTTGTCGCCAGCATATAATTTATAAGGACCGCCCATTTTGTTTCCTCTCCAATTATAAACTTCAACAACGACAAAATCAGCGCCCAACTCACAAACCTCAACATAATGATTCATGTATGTGTCTTTATTATTCCACGGTACTCTTCCTAATTCCAAAGACGAAAAAGGCATGTAATAAACATCATCACCGCCCATTTCTCTTCCGGTCACTTCACATTCTTTCGAAGTGCCGTCGACGAATTTAAGCATTAATATTTTTGACATAACAACATATTATTAGGTTTATTATTCTGTTTTAGCTCTCTTTGAATCCCAAATCATATAAGCGATGACACCAACATACATTACTAACGCTGCCAAAGAAGCCCAAGGTGTCTCAGCGAAAGGAACGCCACCGACATTGACAATCATATTGACATTAGCGAATTTGAGTATCGCGCTGACAACTCCCATCAATGCGCCACCGGCGATGAAACCTGAAGCGCTGAGCGTTTTCAGGCAAGCCCATGTTTTCGTTGTCCATTTTTTCCATATAAATAAAATTATTTTTTGTCTTGACAAATATAATAAAAGTCAACAGACTACGGACAACGGGCGACAGTTTTTTTTAATCAGAAATGAGGATTTATGGTTTTTATGTCTTTAAAATTTAAATGAAAAATTTATCGCAAAGAACGCAAAATATCATTGCGACACTTTACGTCTTTGCGATATTAAAAGTTTATTAGAATAAACAAATCAAAGTTGCTTCATCAAGTTAACCATTTCGATGGCTGTAGTAACGGCTTCAAAACCTTTGTTGCCTGCTTTAGATCCAGCTCTTTCGACGGCTTGTTCGATATTGTCGGTTGTAAGGACGCCGAATATCACAGGAACGCCAGTCTGCAAGCTTGCTGTCGCGATGCCTTTTGTAGTCTCATTAGCGACCATTTCGAAGTGAGCAGTAGCGCCACGGATGACAGCTCCCAAGCAAATGACAGCGTCATATTTCTTAGACTCAGCCATTTTCTTAGCCACCAACGGAATCTCGAAAGAACCTGGCACCCAAGCCAAATCGATATTATTTTCATCGCCGCCATGACGTTTGAAAGCATCGATGGCTCCACCTAACAATTTATTTGTAATGATTTCGTTAAAACGTCCAGCCACGATAGCAATTTTCTGACCTTCAGCGAGTAATTTACCTTCTATTATATTCATATTTTTATATTTTTAATGTTTTTATTTGCTTTAAGTTATGAGCTATGAACACCTACAGACTTATTGACATCTTTGCCACTCAGTGTCTCATCGTCTTGGTGACTCTTTCACATGAAGTATGTGTCCCATTTTTTTATATTTGGTATAGAGATAGAAAGCGTCTTTTTCGTTGCATGTCATCTCTATCGGCTCACGACCGACTATCTCGATTCCGTAGGCATTCAAGCCAGTTATCTTCATCGGGTTATTGGTCATAACGGTTATTTTGCTGATTCCCAGGTCAGACAAGATAGAAGCGCCTGTGCCGTAATCTCTGAGGTCGGCCGCGAAGCCTAAAGCCAGATTAGCTTCCACTGTATCCATGCCTTCGTCCTGGAGTTTGTAGGCTTTCAATTTGTTAATCAATCCGATGCCTCTTCCTTCTTGTTTAAGATAAAGTATGACTCCCCTGCCCTTGGCTTCAATTCTGCGCATAGCTTCTTGGAGCTGCTCTCCGCAGTCGCAGCGCAACGAACCGAAAGCGTCGCCAGTGAGACATTCCGAATGAACGCGGCATAAGACAGGTTCCTCACCTGAGATATCGCCTTTCACCAATGCGATATGATGATCGCCAGTGACTTTGTCAATATAACCGTGTGCCACGAAGTTGCCGTATTTTGTCGGCAGCTCTGCTTCTGTGACTTTCTCCACCAACGACTCAGTTCTTCTTCTATATCTGATGAGATCGGCGATGGATGTTATTTTAAGTCCATGTTTTTCCGCAAATTGAAGTAATTCAGTAGTTCTCATCATAGTGCCGTCCTCACGCATTATTTCGCAGCAGAGTCCGCATTCTTTGAGACCCGAAATCTTCATGAAATCGACTGTCGCTTCAGTGTGGCCGTTACGTTTGAACACGCCGCCTTCACGAGCTTCGAGAGGAAACATGTGTCCCGGACGTCTGAAATCCTCCGGCTTGGCGTCATCTTCAACGAGTTTCATCGCGGTGACGGAACGCTCAACTGCAGAAATACCTGTCGTGGTATCGACATGGTCGATAGATACCGTAAAAGCAGTACAATGATTATCAGTATTTTCCGTAACCATCTGATTAAGTTTCAACTTATGAGTCAACTCCTTGCTCATCGGCATACATATAAGGCCTTTGGCGTATGAAGCCATGAAATTGACGTTTTCCGTCGTCGCGAATTCAGCGGCACAAATCAAATCGCCTTCGTTTTCCCTGTCAGGGTCGTCAACGACGATAATCATCTTACCGTTTCTGAGATCTTCAATAGCTTCTTCAATAGTGTTAAATCTGTTTTCCATTTTATGATGTTTTTTGTTTATCTTCAATATTAAAATCCGTTAGATTGTAAAAAGTCGAGACTTATTTTCGGCGAAGACTCCGACGCAGACGAAAGCATTTTCTGGACGTATTTTCCGATAACGTCGTTTTCGAGATTTACAGTATCGCCTATTTTTTTCGATGTCAATGTCGTTTCGCCTTGAGTATGTTCTATTATCGAAACCGAAAAAGACGTTGAATCTACATCAGTGACTGTCAACGAGATACCGTCTATCGCGATAGATCCTTTCTTGACGATAAGTTCCAAGATTGAAGGTGAAGCAGCGAACGACATTCTTATCGCTTTGTCGTCGTTATATTTTTTTATTATCGTTCCGATTCCGTCGATATGACCTGAGACGATATGACCGCCGAGGCGACCGTTTGCCGCAAGAGCTCGTTCAAGATTAACTTCGTCATTAATCTTGAGATTCTTGAAGTTAGTCATCATCATAGTCTCTGGCATGACATCGACAGTGAAAGAATTAGAGTCGAAAGTAGTGACTGTCAAGCAGATGCCATTTGTAGAGATACTATCGCCGATATGCATATCCGACATGATTTTCTTGGCGGAGACCGTCAGTTTGATGCTGTTAGCATGTCTCTCTATTGATTTTATCTTTCCTATTTCTTCAATTATTCCTGTGAACATAATTCTTTGTCAACTGTCAACGGACTACAGTCAACAGACTTCGTCCATAATTTTCAATGTTAAATTTTCAAATTTCCATTCGTCTTGGGCGTTCCGGCTTCGCCGTCGGGCTTTCCGCTATTGTATAGACGCAAAATATGCGTCTCTCCCCAAAGGATGCCGTTTCAATCCCTAACGCACCTGTCTCTACACTCTAAACTCTACACTTAATCAATATATCGTTATCAAAAGTTTCAATCTTAATATCTTTTAACATAATGGCGTCTTTCATCAGTTCGATGCCTTTTCCTCCGATTGGCGATTTTGAATTTTCGCCGCCGATAATCTTAGGTGCGATGAACGCGTAAACCTCATCGACGCAGCCGGCTTCAAGGAAAGCAGCGTTCAATGTGGAACCGCCTTCAAGCAATAACGAATCGATGCCAATCTCACCGAGTCTCTTCATCAGATCATTAATATCGATATGGCCGTCCCTTTCCTCACATGACAAAATCTCTACGTTAAGAGACTTTAACATTTCAATTTTATCCGCCGCTAACCGCTGACCGCTGACCGCCAGAATTGTCCTGTACTCTTTTGCTGTCTTGACGATATTGCTTTCCAATGAGATAGAAGCTTTGGTATCGACGATTATCCTTATCGGCTGATGGACTTTCGTGGCCAAAGGACATTGACTTTCCAAGCGGCAATTCAACATCGGGTCATCAGCTTTGACTGTTCCTATTCCCGTCACTATTCCCATCATTTCGGAACGCAACTTATGAACAAGTTGCCGTGATTTCTCGTTTGTAATCCATTTAGAATCACCGGTATGCGACGCTATTTTTCCGTCGAGAGTCATTGCTGTCTTCAAGATGACGTAAGGAAGTTTTGTCTTAATATATTTTAAGAAAACCTTGTTCATTTCTTTTATCTCATCGGCTTCTATTCCGGCAACGACCTCTATTCCAGCGTTTTGCAAGACAGACACGCCTTTTCCGCTTACGAGAGGATTCGGATCGAGGATTCCGACGACGGCTTTTTTTATACCTTTTTCGATGATTATATCAGTGCAAGGAGGAGTTTTTCCGTGATGGCAGCAAGGTTCGAGTGTTACGTACAAGGTAGCGTTTTGCATGGAGTTATCGGGCACGTTCTTTGTCAAAGCGTTGCGTTCTGCGTGGAATCCGCCGTAATATTCGTGGTAGCCTTCGGTTATTATAACGTCGTCTTTCACCACCACGCAACCCACCATAGGATTAGGGTTGACGAATCCTGCGCCTCTTTTCGCCAGAGCGATGGCGCGTCGCATGTATTCTATATCTTGTTGTTTATATGACATAAAAAAAGCCCATAAATAATTATTCAGGGCAGATGTCAATTCACGCAAAATCAAAATCTTCTACCATCCGGACTATCACCGTCGGTTTCGGAATTTCACCGAATCAGTTCCAAAAAGGAAGTCGCGGACTGTCACCGCCGGAAAGGAATTTCACCTTGCCCTGAAGATTGTTCTGCAAATATACATTTTATTTTGAAACAATGGATAAAAATTGTTAAAAATGATTTTTCTTAAAACAAAACAGCGTCAAGATTCATTAATGGATAAAAACAAAAATTATGAATGTAAAAATTTTCATCATCATGCTCTTCGCCAACTTTTTCACGCCGTCTAAAATAGACAACCAACCAGTAGCGATCAATCTGAACAAATATCTGGGCAAATGGTACGAGATCGCACGCTTCGACCACAGTTTCGAGCGCGACATGCAGAAAGTGACAGCCGAATACAAGCTTCTTCCTGACGGACAGATTCAGGTCATAAACGCAGGCTACCGTGACGGCAAATTCAAAGAAACCATCGGAAAGGCCAAGACGACCGACACTTCCGGACTGCTTCGGGTGTCGTTCTTCCTGAATTTCTACTCCGACTACAGAGTCCTGATGATCGACAAGGATTATCAATATGTCCTTATCGGCGGCAACTCGCCCAAATACCTCTGGATTCTGTCGAGGACGCCACAGCTGAGTGAAAACGTCCTGCAAAACATCATCAATGTCGCTAAAGAAAAAGGCTACGACACCAGCAAACTCATATTCGTAGAGCAATGATTCTCAAAAAAAGAAAGCCAAGGATGGCTGTACATACCAATGATGCGGTGCCATTGCATACTATCTTCGTGTCTTGGGAAATTTTGCGAGAATTTACCTATGAAGATGTTGAAATCCTGGTTGAAACATTTACGTTTTAACTAACATTTTTCAACTGTACAACAGACATTTTTTTAGACATTTTGCAGAAATTATGGTCTTTGTTTTACCACCATGACATTACGGTTGAAACACCGGTTGAGACCTTGGTTGAAACAAATGGGCTAAAACCACCATTTCAACCATGAAATTAGTGCAAACAAAAAAAGGAGTCACATTTCTGTAACTCCTTGGTTTTCTGTGTCGGGGTAGCAGGATTCGAACCTGCGACCCCCTGCTCCCAAAGCATATTATTATTACCACCATTTTTATATTCAGACATCTGAATATCAGTGTTTTAATAGTAATATATTTTGAGAGAATTATAATGCGGTTGACATATCAGTTGAAACATCCGCTCCAACCAAGAAGATTAAACATTAAATTATCGAACTACGGCTTATTATAGCCACTACAAAGATAATAATAACTATCATTATAAGCAGTGATTTTCAAGTCTTTTTTAATGCTTGCTGAATCTTTTTTATAGGATTTCGTTTGGTATATAATTCGGTTTTTAATAGGATTTAAAACACCATATATTCTAAAATATCAAGTATCTACATTTATAAAAAAACTAAAGCCAACTTACGGGAAATGTAGGTTGGCTTTTGAATGTTCTTAATTTTTAATATCTGTTTTTATGGTACTCCCTACTTCCTTCGATGCGTTTTTTAAATCTAGATTCATAGAAGTGGTCATATATTATTTTTATAATGATTCTTCTAATAGAAGCATTGTCCTTTGATAAGACATCCAAACAGAATCCGCTGTAATGATAATAAAAACGCCATTCTATATCATCCTCATCAGACGATTTTACAAATTTTAAAACCATCCTATTACCAAAGGCAGAAAATGGCAAACCAATGGCTAACACTGGCATTGAAAAATCTCTATTTTTGAGTCCATTATCAATAAGTTTGCCATAAGTATCTTCTATTTCTTTTATTGCATCTGCTTCTGTAAAAGTAGTACCAGCTTCATATTCATCATCATAGAAATTAAATCCAGCATGTTCTTTATGCCATTTATTGACCTCTTCTTTGGTATCAAAAATTACATAACCAGTTCCCCAAGTATTCTGGAAACAATGTTTTGCATAATAATGATGTTCTCTCAAAAACTGCTTTTTGGCAGTTAAGGCATCATGTGCGTCTGGATAGTAATATCTTCCCATGATTTTAAATATAAAAAAATGTGTTTTATTGTTTTTGTTTATTAAAAATAAATAGCATAATTATTTGAATATAATAGTTTTATAGTTCTATATTTCAAACCATAAAGCATTCCGTTACCTTTAATTATGCTTAAAAAATTAGATGAAACATTGGCTAATCTAACGCCTTTAACATCTCCGTCACTTCCCTTAAAAATGCACATATCGCCATGTCCTAATGCATTTGCATATCCATCAGCAATAGTGACATAAACACTTCCATATAGGTCAGCACCAGAGAATAGATTATCGTCATCGCAACAACCTCTCATTGCCATAGTAGGAACACCACAAACTTTAAGTGTACCTAAAACATTTTTTGCATAAGAATCGAAATTTGCCATATTTATATCCCTATATTTTTTAGTCTAAAGTTATATCTATATAATCACCTTCCCAAGAAACTTCACTAACAGGCAAACCGAATATTTGCTTGGATGAATTGATGGAGTTCATAAGTTCTCTGATATTTGCTCCATAGATTGCTATAGAGTGTAATTTTCCATTCATACCATAGAATGAAAAACGATTTAACATATAACCTCCATTTGAAATTTGAATGTAAGTTGAGCCATCATAACCTTTTGTTATATTAAGGTTAGCATAGGCTGGATTTCTTTTGAATTTGCTATAGAGAGCGTCTATTATTCGTTCTCCTTCTGCTCCTATATTGTTATTGAATCCAAACATGATTTTTATTTATTTTTATTTTATTATTTTATGTATAACAAAACTTCAACAGTATTATATGCTGAAATATTTTATAAATGCTGCTTTGAAATTGGAACTAAAATAACCAAACAAGTATATCATCTGAATCTAATTTACCTATTAAATCGGACGATATTTATTTAGACCGATGTTAATCTACATCTGGCAGACCTAATTTCTGCTTCATATAATAGAAGAATTGTTCTTCTGTCTTTGTAATTACACCATCAGCAAGTATTACTTGAGCCATAAATTTACCAACATAAGCTTTCTTTAGTGTATCCATATTTCGAAGACAATTTGTCATTGTTGGTTCTGATAATTTACGAGATGCCTCAACATCACTAGTTGTAATTCCTATAATTTGATTTACTTTATTAATAAAAGCAACTTCTCTTGGGTCACGTTGTCCGTCAACAATCATAACTCCACAAAGCAGCTGATAAAGAGACTGTTTTTCCAAAGATGTAAATGTGGATAAAGCCATTTTGTCAAAATAATTCAAGTCCATAGTAATAATTATTTATTGTTAATAATTTATTTAAGCATATTATTTAATCATATGTCACACATTTCAGCAATATATAAAGGTACGTCCACAACGATTACATTCAGCCGTACCATCAAAATAAGTTGTAATAAATCCACTTCCACAATATGGACAAGAGCCAATATTTCCATGTGTGTGTTTCATATTGCGTTGGCTTATGTCAAAAAACAAATTGTTGCCTAAATCCCTATAATTAGCTCTTATCGTGCTACATAATCGAGATGATAATATTGATTCCTTAGATATGCCTGGCCATGAACATTCTCCAGTACGCAATGCTCTCACAACATTATAAAGATTTGCACCGATTGAATCTAAATCCCTAAACACTTGATCCTTATTGATTATCACAAAAAATCCATCTGATAAAGTACCATCATAGTAGCGTTCGAATGGCAAATCAGGAACACCAATTGAAGTGAAATATTCCTCTACAACATCATATAGGTACTCATAAAGGTTAATGGCATTATTTGTAAAATCATTTTCAATTTCATAAGAAAATGGACTATTTCTTTGATTCTTTATATAATTGGTTAATTTACAAAATTGTCCGTATAGTTCATCTAATAGACTGCAATGAAAATAATCATACGAAGCAGGTGTAACTTCCAAAACTTCTGTAAATGCAGCTCCTGAGTAAACACAAAAAACCATTAGTTCATATAACGATGGAGAGGGATATGGTTCCGAATCCAAATATGGTGATTTATTGTTTGTAAATATGTTTTCTATGCAATTAGGCCACCACCTATAGCCTACATTTTTGGGAGCAAAACCTCCTTCTGCTAATTTAGTTACAAAGAAGTTTCTCATATCTTCTTTATCGACATTAACTTGATTCATATTATCTACAGTTATGCTCCCAAATTCCCAGAAGAAAGCGGATTATAAAAAAGAAAGGTGTGGGAATTTATTGCTTTATCCCACACTCTGGTCTTCGCATTACCATTGGAATGGATAAAACAATAGCCCACACCAAAGGATATGTGAAAAGCCAATAATGACTACACATGCCAATGACGTAGTGCTATTGTTTGTCATCTTCATTCCAATATCAAAGTTGCGAAGTTTGAGTGTAGAAGATAATTTCAATAACACCTTTGCACTCCACTGCGGAGGTGCTTTGCAAAGGTAGAAAAGTTTTTCAGATAATATCTATCTGTTGAGAAAAATATTTTTCAGAAAAAATTTTGTGCAAAATTACCAAATTTGGTAATTTTTATTATCTTTGCTCCCGAGAAACGAATACCATTATTGTATGAAAATAACATTTAAAGACAAAGCCTTGTCTGATTTATATGAGAACGGGAAAACCGAAGATCGGAAATATAAGAAAATATGCAGAAACATAAGGCTAATTAAAGGTTATCAAAGAGCTGTCTCTATAATGTATGATGTAGAATCTACGGAAGAACTTAAATATTTTAGTTTTCTGCATTATGAAAAACTGAAATATCAAAAAGAAGCCAAAAGTTCTGTACGTATTGTGAACGGAATGCTTGAACGTTTGTTATTTACAGAGACAGATGACGGAATTGAAGTTGAACTTTTAGAAATAGACAGCACTCATTATGGCAACAAATAATAGATTAATTTCCAACAGAGCAATTCATCCTGGAGAAATCCTATGCGAAGAATTAAAAGAGCGTGGTATAAAACAAAAAGATTTTGCTCAGGCAATTGGTTGGCAAGCAACGCATCTTAACGAATTTATAAAGGGCAAGCGTAACCTGAATGAAGATTTGGCTATGAGATTAGAATCGCAGCTTGGCATTCCATTTAAGACATGGATGAGCTTGCATAACGGATATATCTACGAATGCAAAATTTTGGAGAAAAGGAATGCTGATGAGAATTTCATCTTTCAATCTAAAAACACATCTGCAGATTTTAAAACGACTGCCAACAAACTTGAACCTTCAAAGCCAATCCATCCAGGCGAAGTGTTAAAAGAAGAGTTGGATTATAGAGGTATCTCACAAAAGAAATTCGCAGAACAAATTGGCATTTCGTACAAAAATATAAACGACATTTTAAACTGCCGCAAGCCTATTTCTGCGGATATAGCATTGCTCATAGAAGCTGCCTTAGGAATACCTGCACACATATTCACAGGAATGCAAATGGATTATAACATGCAGATTATCAAACAAGATTCTTCTTTTCTTGAGCGTCTTGCCAAAATCAGGAAAATGACAGCAATGTTCTGAGTGTTTTTTATGAGATATGCTCAAACCAAGTTCGATAAGGGCGTTGCATTGATAAAAATCGCACGATAGTACAATGAAGGTGGAGGTGTTTTTCGGACTGTTCCCAAAAATCCGTGAAGATACTTGAGATACGTGGGGAAAACAAAAAAAGGAGTCACATTTGCTGTAACTCCTTGGTTTTCTCTGTCGGGGTAGCAGGATTCGAACCTGCGACCCCCTGCTCCCAAAGCAGGTGCGCTAGCCGGACTGCGCTATGCCCCGATTACAAAACCACTTCACATTTTAATTTGTCGGGGTACCAGGATTCGAACCTGGGACCCCCTGCTCCCAAAGCAGGTGCGCTAGCCGGACTGCGCTATGCCCCGATAATCGCGGCGGAGAAGGGGGGATTCGAACCCCCGGTAGCCTTTGGGACTACGACAGTTTAGCAAACTGTTGGTTTCAGCCACTCACCCACCTCTCCGTGTTCCGTGGTTTTGCGAGTGCAAAGGTACATATTTTTTCGATACGTGCAACACTTTTTTCAAAAAAAATTATTTTTTATTTTTATCCCTATTTCAATATTAATAGATAACTTTGTAAGTAAATATTTTTACCATGAAAAAACACTTGTTTTTATCCGCATTATCAATTATAATATTATCATTATCAATATCTTGTACAAACAAAAGCAATTCTTCATCATATAATAAACCGGAAAACATAATATTGTTAATCGGTGACGGAATGAGCATTCCGCAAATATATGCATCCATGCTTACGACAGATTCACCTACTGCTTTCGAGCAATTTCCAGTCTCAGGATTAGTAAAAACGACTTCAAAATCTCACAAAATAACGGATTCCGCCGCCGGTGGCACAGCAATCGCTACAGGAAATAAAACTAATAACGGAATGATAGGCATGAACGCCGACAGCATCCCCGTACCAAGCATACTCGAAATCCTTTCCGACAAAGGCATGAAAACCGGAGTAATTGCGACATCTTACATAACACATGCGACACCGGCATCTTTTGTGGCTAAAAACATCAACCGTAATAATTACGAAGAAATAGCGAACGATTTCGCAAATTGTGAAAAAGTCAATTTGTTAATAGGTGGCGGAAGAAAACATTTCAACCAAAGAACCGACAGCATCGACTTGATTAAACAAATGCAGTCTGAAGGCTGGAATTATTACGACACATTAATTAATATAGATACAAACTCTGAAAAAATCCTCGTCCTTGCCGATGAAGGTCACCTTCCCTCCTATCCTAACAGAGGCGATTTCTTGCCAAACGCGACAACTTTGGCACTAAAAAATCTTGAAAACAAAAACGGCTTCCTCCTCATGATTGAAGGTTCGCAGATCGACTTCGCAGGTCATAACAACGATTCTACATATTTGGTTAACGAATTGTTAGATTTCAACAACACCATAGGAGTAGCTCTTGATTACGCCAAAGAAAAACAGAACACACTCGTCATAGTCACGGCCGACCACGAAACAGGAGGTCTGACAATTATAGATCCAGAAGGAAGATATTCAAAAACAGAATTTCATTTTTCAAATGGCAGTCACTCCCCACTTCCTGTCCCGATTTTCGCATTCGGACCTGGCGCAAACAAATTCTCAGGCATAATGGACAACACCGACATAATGAAAAAAATCATTGAAATCACTGAATAAGTAGAACTTAGCCTTTCTTTAAAATATATTAAGAAAAATACAAATAATATTCTCACAATTAGAATTATTATCTTAAATTTGCAGAACAAAGTTATACGAAAAAATTGCAGATTATTTTTAATTAAGAGAATGTTATTTATTGATTTATGAAAATTTTTGTCGCAAAACTTGGATTTTATACCAAAGCTGAAGATTTAGTTGCGTTATTCGGCAAGTTTGGCAAAGTGGAATCGGCCAAAGTGATAATGGACAGAGTGACGAACCGCTCCAAATGTTATGGTTTCGTAGAAATGCCCAACGACCATGAAGCGTATGTAGCCATAGTAGAACTCAATGAATGCATCTTCCAAGGAAGTGTAATTGATGTAAAAAAATCCAAAATACAGCAGACCGTCTATACAATATAGCTTCTTAATCACTGATTATTAGCAATATATGCAAATTAAAAAAAATATTATTTTTTTGTGTTTATATAAATAAAAAATTGTATCTTTGCAGACGCAAAAGCGATGGTTCGGTAGCTCAGCTGGATAGAGCAACAGCCTTCTAAGCTGTGGGTCTTGGGTTCGAATCCCAACCGGATCACAAAATCAAATGAGACTGGCTAAATTAGTCAGTCTTTTTTTTTAAAACGTTTCGATATGGAATTAAATGTTTCTTATTGTTCAGACAAGTACCAATATACAATGGGAAAATCTTTCTACGACAGTGGAATGAAAGACAAACGTGCAGTTTTCAACCTTTTTTACAGAAAAGCTCCAGACACGAATAACTGGGCCGTCGTAAGCGGAATCACAGAAGCTCTGGAAGTCATCAAAGGCCTGAATTGCGGTGACGAACATTTTTTCGAGCAGTTCTTACCTGGCGAAGAATACAAGGATGTCCGCAAATATTTCGCTTCAATGAGATTTACAGGCAACGTCTATGCCATGCGTGAAGGTGAAATCGCATTTCCGACACAACCTATCATTACAATAGAAGCACCTATCATTGAAGGCCAAGTCCTTGAGACTCCGCTCCTTTCCATCATGAATCACCAGATGGCGGTAGCGACAAAGGCTTCCCGCGTCACTCGCAGCACTTCAAAACCTGTCAGCGAATTCGGCAGCCGTCGCGCCCACGGACCTTGGGCAGCCATCTACGGAGGAAAAGCAGCTTTAATCGGAGGCTGCGCAAACAGCTCCAACATCGTATCCGGAACAAAATTCGGCTTCCCGCCAACAGGAACAATGGCTCACAGCTACGTCACATCATTCGGATGCAGCATAAAAGGCGAATTCACAGCCTTCGACACCTATATCAAAACACATAAATCGGAAGTACTCATATTATTAATAGACACTTACGACACTTTAAAATGCGGCATCAAAAACGCCATCAAGGCTTTTAAAGAAAACGGCATCGACGACAATTATCAGTACGGCTACGGAATAAGATTAGACAGCGGCGACTTGACATATCTCTCGATAAAATGCAGAGAAATGCTCAACGAAGCTGGACTTAAAAACTGTAAAATATTCGCCACCAACGCATTAGACGAATATCTCATCACAGAATTAGAACGTCAAGGATGCCAAGTCGATTCATACGGCGTAGGCGACGCCATCGCTACAAGCAAACACAATCCTTGCTTCGGCAATGTATTCAAACTCGTTCAGGTTGACGATATGCCAGTCTTGAAACGTTCCGAAGAAACGACAAAACTCATAAACCCTGGATTTCAGATCACATACAGAATAATACAGAACGGCAGATTCAAGGTCGATGTCACTTGTCTCCGAGGCGACGAATTGTCAAGAAACATCGAAACCGGAAAAACGATAACAGTCCGTGACGAACGCGACAGATTCAAGTCGATGACTTTTGAAGAAGGGAAATACGAATTCCGCACTTTGCAGCAGCAGATCGTAAAAGACGGCGAAATTATTTACCAAGACACTTCGATACAAGAGAAACAAGCATATTACAAAGACAATCTGTCACATCTGGACGATTCACAAAAACGTCTCATAAATCCGCACTATTACAAATGCGACATCTCAGATGCTCTTTACGATTTAAAGAACTCACTGATAGACAATCTAGTAAAGGAAATCGAGAATCTATAAATCTTTATTCGGACGAAGATAATAAAGCAGCTCCATTGAAAAAAGAGCTGCTTTATTTCATTTATAAGAATAGTAATATCGACAAAATCGATACGCCTATCGAAATTATCCGCTTGACAGATGTTCAAAAGTTACATATTTTTGCATCGTAAAACAAAACATTTCTAATCGAAATTTGTTAGATTAATATTCATTAACTTTAAAACATAAGATCATGAAAAGCGTAAAAGGCACACAAACAGAAAAAAATCTTTTGAAATCATTTGCAGGCGAATCACAAGCTCGTTCACGTTATAAATTCTTCGCATCAAAAGCACGCAAAGAAGGTTACGAACAAATAGCAGCAGTCTTCGAAGAAACAGCGGAACAAGAAAAAGAACACGCAGAACGTTTCTTCAAATTCCTTGAAGGCGGCATGGTTGAAATCACAGCTACTTTCCCAGCCGGCGTCATCGGCACAACAATGGAAAACTTACGCGCAGCCGCTGAAGGCGAAAACGAAGAATGGGTCGATCTTTATCCTGAATTCGCACGCATCGCAGAAGAAGAAGGCTTCAATACAATAGCAGCTGTCTGGAGAAAAATTTCTGAAGTAGAAGCTTTCCACGAACAACGTTACCGCAAATTGCTCTCTCGCGTAGAAGCCGGACAAGTATTTGAACGCGACGAAGAAATCGAATGGCAATGCCGTAACTGCGGTTACGTCCACAAAGGAAAATCAGCTCCTAAAATGTGCCCTGCCTGCGCTCACGAACAAGCATACTTTGAACCAAAGAGAGACAACTATTGATCAACCATCAACACTAACTCAGACTATATCAACTAACTATAAACACAAAGAGCCGGGAATTCATCTCGGCTCTTTTACTTTTTACACGAATAGCAGTCATAATCTAAACGCCACGAAAAATCACAAAAAAGCTTAGCGTTATTTCATGAAATTTAGCGGACAATAAAATCCAAAATCGTCATTGCCGTCATGGCCTCAACGACAGGCAGCACTCGAGGAACGACGCAAACATCATGTCGTCCTTCTATATTATAAATCACGGGATTACCGTCAATATCGACAGTCCGCTGCTCCTGCATGATAGTAGGAATAGGTTTAAATGCGACGTTGAAATAAACTTTTTCTCCATTAGAGATACCGCCCTGGATTCCTCCGGAATGATTTGTGAGTGTTCTTATTTTTCCGTTTTCATTGACGAAAGCGTCATTACACTGAGATCCTAGCATCGAGGCAGAACTGAATCCTTCACCATATTCAAAGCCTTTCACCGCATTGATACTGAACATCGCCTGCGCCAACATGGCTTGTAGCTTTCTGAAATAAGGGTCGCCGATACCAGCCGGCAGATTTTCCACTTCCACCCTTACGGCTGCACCTACGGTATCATTTTTCTCTTTTATTTTTTGCAGGATTTCTTGCATTTCCTCATTGGAAAAGCGCTCGCCTTTATGTTCTCCGATTTGTGTCACGAATGATTTTATCGAGATATTATGTCGTTGCAGAATCTGTTTGGCGATGGCGCCTGCCACCACGCATGGCAGCAGCGATCTCGCCGAGCTTCTGCCACCGCCTCTATAATCGCGGATTCCATATTTCTGCTGATACGTAAAATCGGCATGAGAAGGGCGGAATATATTCCTAACATTTTCGTAATCAGAAGATTTAACATCTTCATTCTTTATAATAAAAGCTATGGGCGTACCCAATGTCTTGCCTTCAAAAATACCGGAAAGGAAAATCACCTTGTCAGATTCTTTTCTTTGAGAACTCGTAGAATTAGAAGCCGTCTTTCTTCTTTTCAGCTCCTCCTCTATCATGTTAAAATCTATTTGCAATCCTGAAGGACAGCCATCTATCACACCTCCGACAGCCTCTCCGTGCGATTCGCCGAATGTCGTGAGACAAAAATTCATTCCAAAAGTATTCGCTCCCATATCAAAACAAAAAAAGCTGCACATTAAATTGTGCAGCTTCTCAAATAATTATTACTGCTCGTTGAGGATTTTCAATTTTGCTTCCAAGACCTTAACATCGTTCTTAGCTCTGTTGATCTTCTTTTCATATTCAGCTCTCATTATTTCCGATTGCTTGCTGTTTGAGAAGAATCCGATGTTATTTTCAAGGACGCTGATTTCTTCACGCAACTTGTTAATCTTGTTTGTCAAGACATTACGTTCTCTTCTGACTTTATCACGTGCTTCAGGATCATCTTTCATGCCTTCAACCATATTGCGATATTCTGATGTAGAAATCTCATTTTCATTGACTTTCATCTTATCGAACAATGCGTCGATAGACTTACGGTATTCGTCCTGAGTAGCGTCTTTATATTTCATAGGTACATAGCCGATGGCCATCCATTCTCTCTGGAAAGCCTTGATAGCTTCCATGTTTTCAGAGCGCTCTTTCTTGATTTCGTATGCCTTAATACGTTCAAGAAGTTCTCTTTTAAGTCTCAGATTTTCTTCTTCAACACCTTTTATGCCGCTGAAATGTTCTGATTTATTTGTGAAGAAAGCGTCACATGCAGAACGGAAACGTTTCCAGATCTTATCAGAATGGCGTTTTGGAACAGGACCGATATTCTTCCATTCTTCTTGGAGTTTCTTGATTCGGTCTGTAGATTTCTTCCACTCTTTACTGTCAACAAGTGTCTCTGCTTCAACACAAAGCTGAATCTTTCTATTATAATTTTCTATTTGCTGTTCTTTAAGTCTGCTGAAAAATTCCTTCTTATTATTAAAGAATGTATCCATAGATCCTTTGAAACGGCTCCAAATCTCGTCATTAAGTTTTTTCTGAGCAGGACCTACGGTTTTCCAAACTTTGAAGAGTTCGTTAACATCGTTAGACTTTTTCTGCCAAGCGCCGATGCTATTGATATTGTCGTTCAAAAGTTCTTCGATTTTTTCACAGATAGCCACTTTGGCATCGTAGTTAGCCTGTTGTTCGTCTTGGATTTTAGAGTAATGTTCACGACGGATCTGATTGATCTTATCTGTTGTATTTTTGAAGCGTTCCCAGATTTCATCTTTCTTTTCTTGTGGAACCGGGCCAATTTCTTTCCATTCGTCGTGGTATTTTTGCAGAAGTTTAAACGCTTTTATGACAGATTTTTCAAGGAGTAATTCTTCTGTCTTTTCACATAACTCAATCTTGGCTTCTAAGTTTTTCTTGAGATCCAAGTCACGTAACTCACGGTTAATCTTGACTTTATCATAGAATTTCTCTACGAGGAAATGATAGTTGTTCCAAAGATTAGTTATTTCTGTTGCAGGAACCTGGCCTATTTCTTTCCATCTGTCTTGAAGAGCGCGGAATTCATCGTATGTTTTCTTTAATGTTTCTTCAGAATTGATAAGCTGTTTAAGTTCTTCAAGGATAGCGTTTTTCAACTGAAGATTAACGTTTTTTTGTTCTTCAAGAGCTTCATTAAATCTAAGTTTATTGTCTCTGAAAATATTGAAGGCAGCCTTGAAACGAATTTCCAGCGGATCTTCAACATGTTCGTAATTTTCTTTATCGCCGCCGTCAAGGATAAACTGTTCCATCTCCTTGTCTCTCTCTTCCTTACATATTTTCAAGAAGTTGAACTTGATAGCGACAACCTTATCTTTTATCTTAACAACGTCCGTATCCTGTACTGCCTCTTCCAAAATTTCTATCAACTGCAACTTATTGCAATTTGAAAAATCGTATTCGGTCTCAATTTCTTCATTTTCATCATCATCTTCAGTCATGTCAAGATTCACCAATTCTTCAGTCAAGTCTTCAACGATTTCTTCTTTTGGCAAAGTCTCTTTTACAACTTGTTCATCATCTGTCACTTTAACTTCTATCTGGACAGCATTAGGCAAAATGTTAGGCTCGATAAGCTTCACAATTTCATTACGTTCGTTAGCGTTCATATTTTAATAATTTTAATTCTCTGTCTCTTACGAGACTTCGATTGGGGTTGATACTAATGAGGTTTAGAATCCTAAATCTCACATTACACTTAATTTTCTGCAAAGATAAAAATAATTTAACGCAAAGAGAAAAAAAAACCGTTATTATTTTCTTAAAACCAAAGTGTTTCCTAAAACAAAAAATTGTAAATTTGTAGTCCGTCAATATTTTTTCAATGAAAAACAAACAGGAAATAAAGGAAAGCATCATCAATTTGATAAATAACGATTTATCGGAAGATGTCATCAATATCCAACAGCTGCCGGCTTCGGGTTCGTCGAGAGTTTATTACAGAGTTTTCACCGACAAAAACATTCATATCGCCACTTACAATTCTAACATCGAAGAAAACAACGCGTTTCTAACTTTCACCAAACACTTTGAAAACGTTGGACTTCCGGTGCCTCAGATACTTTCCGTAAGCGATGATAAAGACTGTTACATACAATCTGACCTCGGCGATTTTTCACTGTTCCATTATGTCACGAATTGTGTAAAAAACAAGCATTACGACGAAGACACATTAAATTTATACAAAGAAGCCATCAGCCGACTTGTTGATTTTCAGATTAAAGGAAATAAAAATCTGGATTATTCCGTCGCATTTCCTTCTCCTTGCTTCGACAGAAATTCAGTCATCGACGACTTGAATTATTTCAAATATTATTTCTTGAAAGTCAATGATGAAATAGATTTTAACGAAAGCAGATTGAATCTGGATTTTCAAAAAATAGCCGATTTCGTCATGGAAGCTCCATCCGACTTTTTCATGTACCGTGATTTTCAGTCAAGAAACATTATGATTAAGGACGGCCATACATTTTTCATTGATTATCAAGGCGGAAGAAAAGGCCCTCTTCAATATGACATCGTATCGTTGTTGTATCAAGTCAAGGCTCAACTTGATGAGGAAACGAGAAGCGTTTTACTTTCGCACTACAAATCAGAATTAAGCAAGCAGCTGAATTTGGAAGAAATTCAATTCGACAAATATTACAACGCTTTCATTCTGTTACGTTTACTGCAAGTTCTTGGCGCATACGGATTTAGAGGCCTGATTCAAAAAAAACAGCATTTCATAGAAAGCATACCTTACGCATTAAACGAACTCATCAATTTGCGAAACAAGCTCGACTTTCCTTTTAAAACAAACGAATTATATAACGTATTAAGCCAATTAGAAAAATTATTTTCCAAATACCAACATATTGAAAATGAGAAGCTAACAGTCGTCATAAACAGTTTTTCCTATAAAAACGGCGGCGTCCCAGACGACAGAAGCGGTAACGGCGGAGGATTTGTTTTTGACTGCCGCGCCTTGCCGAATCCGGGACGTTACGAATCATATAAGTCACTGACTGGAGAAGACATTGAAGTTCAGGAATTCTTAAACGACAAACAAGAAGTACATCAGTTTCTGCATCTAACACAATCTATTGTTTTTCAATCTATTGACAATTATCTAGAAAGAAATTTCAAGAACCTATTCGTCAATTTCGGATGTACAGGCGGGCAGCATCGTTCTGTATTTTTCGCGGAGAAAACGGCTCTTGCCTTGCATGAAAAATATCCGCAAATCAAGGTCGTGCTAAATCATCTGGTTCAACATAAATATTATGTATATGAGACAAAATGAAAGAAGGAGCGCTTTTGTTTTAGCAGCTGGACTTGGCACAAGACTCAAAGAACTGACATCCGACAAGCCAAAGGCTTTGGTGGAATTGAACGGACAGCCTTTGTTGGAGATAGTCATTGAGAATCTCATTTCTCAGAATTTCAATCATATCGTAATAAATATCCATCATTTCGGAGAACAAATCTTAAATTATTTTAAGAACAAACAATATAATGACGTTATTATAGAGATTTCCGACGAAAGAGAATCTCTGCTTGACACAGGCGGTGCGATTATAAAGGCGCTACCCTACTTCAACAACAGCGAAGCAGTTTTAATACATAATGTTGACATCATCTCAAACATTGATTTTCAGCATGTTTACGACAATTTCATCAAATCAGATGACGCAGCTTGGCTTCTGACACAAAACCGTAACAACAAAAGAAAATTAGTGTTTGACAATCAGGATAATTTCGTCGGAAGATTAAATCTAGAAACAAATTGTTATGACGGCGACACTGAATTTAACGAAGAATTCAAACTACTGTCGTTTAGTGGATTACATCTGATAAAACCAGATTATTTCAGACATTTTGAATTGAAAACTTGCTATGTTTTTGATTTATACAAGGAAATAGCTAAAAATTATAATGTAAAATCCATGTTCATACAACCTGATTTTTGGTTTGATTTAGGAACACAGACACAATTAAAGGAGGCTTCAGAATGGCTTTTATCTCAGAAATAGCAAAATATATCAACAAAAATTACGATTTATCTAAAGAATCGTTAACAATTATATTTCCAAACAAAAGAGCCGCAATGATGCTCCGACAAGAATTGATGTCAAATGACTACGAAAAAAACATCTGGCTTCCACAAATCATTTCCATCCAAGAAGCCATGAGTTCGTGGAGCGGGCTGCAACTTCTTGATAACATTGACATTATATTTGAACTTATTAGAATAATTAACAAATCAGGGAATATATTATCCAACGATCTTTACGGCTTGGCATCTCAAATGTTAAAAGATTTTGACGAAATCGACCAATATGCCGTTGACGCAAAAAAATTATTCCAACTTACAAAAGAAGCGAAAGAATTAGAGCTATGGACTCCTGACGAAAGCAATCTCCTAGAGTCAAAATATCTGGACTTTTTCTCGTCGCTAATATACTACTACGAAACTCTGAGAAATACATTATCAGAAGCCAGCTCCGGTTATTACGGAATGATTTCCAGAAAGATATACGAATACTCAGATAACGAGCTGCAAGAATTAATCGGCGATAAAAAAATAATTTTCGCCGGATTCAACGCATTAACCAAAACAGAAGAAAACATCATAATACGACTGGTTAAAAGCAAAAACGCAACACTTTTGTGGGATTTGGACGAATATTACTTCAAAGATGAAAAACAAGAAGCCGGTATTTTCGCAAGAGATTTTTTTGAAAGGAACAAACACATCGAAGCATTAAAACCAACTTTTTTAGGCAAAAAACTTTCGGAAGGATCAAAAAAAATTAACATTATCGGAGCTTCGGGCGCTGCCATACAAACAAATGCTCTACAACTTGAACTAAACAAAGAAAACACGACAGAAAAAAATGAAGTAATAGTTTTATCCGACGAATCCCTACTCATACCAGTTTTAAATTCTATACCTAACAAGTTCAACAACTTACAAGTCACGATGGGTTTCCCATATTCAAAGACTATTCTCAATCAATTTTTGCAGCACCTATTTATATTCCAAAAAAACATCAAACCAAATGAAAAAGGCATATATTTTTGGTCTTTGTCGAGACTGTTAAACACAGAACTCATAAAAATCATTTTTTCAAGTCAAGATTTGCAACTATTATTCAATTGGCAGAACAGACACATAAGAAAATCAACATATTACATAGATACCAATGACTTTGAAGAACTAAAACAGAATCACAACATTTACGATTTCATTTCACTGATTTCCAGCAAATGGAACAATACAAGCGATTGCATCAATTCTGTAAAAGAATTGTTAAAAAACATTTACAAAAAAGTCAAAGATTCTGATAACACCAATTTTATACGCAACCAAATAAGTATCGCAGGAAAAATTGTCAATAAGATAGATAAACTTATGACAAAGTACGAGCAGCTGATACAAATAGCTGATATTGAGATGCTTTACAAGCAATCATCTGCCGAAATGACAATAAGCCTTAAAGGTTCTAAAGACGGTTTGCAGATAATGGGATTGTTAGAAACCCGAAATCTAGATTTCAATACAGTCCACATTTTAAGTGTAAACGAAGGCATTTTACCTCAATCAAAAAACGCCAACAGTCTGATTCCTTTCGACTTACGAAAATTTTACCAACTTCCTATTTACAGCAACAAGCAAGCTGTATATGCCTATCACTTCTACAGATTGTTACAAAACGCCGAAAATGTCAACATATATTATAACACTTTGGCCGATGGAATGGGCGAAGGCGAACCAAGCAGGTTCATCAGACAAATAATACACGAAATGCCCAACAAAAACCGCAATATAGCCATCACGGAAAAAACTTACAAATCACCGACAACCAACACAAACAATATCAAAAAATTAGAAGCATCAAAAAAAGATGATATTGTTTATGAAAAAATAATCAAAAAACTTTCAGGCATCAATGACGGCAAGAAATCAGGTTTATCACCTACATCAATATCATGTTATAATTCATGCCATTTAAAATTCTATTTACAATACATTGAAAAAAAACAAGACAAAACACCTAACGAACTGATACAAAGTAATGTATTAGGAAGTGTAATACATGCCACATTAGAAAATCTATATCGTCATTTTGAAGATAAAATCATTGACATAAATCTTTATAATGAAATCCGCCAAAAATTTTATGAAGAATCTTACAAAAAAGCTTTAGCTGACAACAATTTCCCCAACGGCCTACCAAATTCAGGTTTCAACTACTTGAATTCACAAATGGTGGATACCATGTTAAACAACTTTATCAACAGCGAAATAAAGTTCTTATCCGACGGCAACACCTTTAAAATACTAGGTTTGGAGCAAGAATTATCATACAGTTTTTACATTCCGCAATATGACATCAACGTCAATCTTATCGGAAATGCCGATAGAATCGATCTTATTGGCAATAAAGTAAGAATCATTGATTACAAAACCGGAGCCATAAAGGACAGCGATGTCGTTATCAAGAAAGGTGCAAAAGAACTTGAAAAAATAAGCGACAAATCCCTGCAACTTTTGATATACAAATATCTATACAAAAAGAACAATCCAAATATTGACTGTGAAAATATTGAAGCAGGCATTTTCGGTTTAAGAAAAATCAACAAAGGAATATTCTCTTTGTCAAACAAGAGCGATTATTTCAATGACAATGAGCTGATAACCAATTGTGAATCAGGATTCATAAATATTTTTAGCGAAATTCTGGATCGTGACAAGCCATTCACTCAAACCGAAGATGAAAACAACTGTAAGAACTGTGATTTCAAGGAAATCTGCAAGAGGAACGTCAGCGTTTTTTAAGTTCAATAAAAACCGGCAGATGATCACTATATCCGCCCTGATATTTAGGTCCGATATACGTTCTGAAAAGTTTCTTTCCGCCATAAGTACCATCTTCAACGAAAAGAAAATCAGGGTGAAATATCTTCGCCGATTTTTTCACATAATGCAACGACCTCTTTCCATTGTATAGAGTATTACTTATTATTATCTGGTCAAATATTTGCCATCGATATTGATGCTTCAACGTACCTTCAAATCCCAGTCCCTCGCTGTTTCCGAAGAGATTAACCAAAGTATCACTCTTGGAAAACATCTCCTGCGGCTTCGCTTTCAGGACATTCAACACACTGTTATCCAATGGAGTATCGTTTAAATCCCCCATAATGACTATTTTAGGAATATCCTTATTCGTCATTATCAACGAATCCACCTTTAACTTCAGCGACCGAGCCGCAATTTCTCTCAGATGAATTGTCTCTTTTTCACCGCCATAACGAGAAGGCCAGTGATTAACAAAACAATGCAGAGTATCATCCGATTTATCATAAAACTTCGCATACAAAATATCCCTCGTCTTAAAATCCTTATTATCGGGATTTCTTATCTTAACGACTTCACTACTTATAAGTTGCAGTTTATCAATAGAATAAGCCATCGCAACATCAATTCCTCTCCTATCATCGCCTTCATAATGAATAACACGATAATTATGTTTTTTCAAAGGCGTTTCCTGAAACAACAAGGTTGTGACAAAGGCATTTTCAACTTCACAAATTCCAAGAACAGCAAGAGGTTCGCCTTCCGAAAGAGCCAAAATAGCTTTGTACATATTGTTTCTCTTTTTATAAAAACGAGACATGTTCCAATGCTGCGAACCATTTTCCGTGTATTCGTTATAAGTCCGGGTAGAATCTACAAAAGGATCAAAGAAATTCTCGAAATTCCAAAAAGCAACTCTCAAAACATCTTCATTTTGAGCACACGCTTTATCTATCATAAAAAACTGATAAACAAAGGCTAATAAGAATAGATAAATAACTTTTTTTGTCATGTCATGTTTAAATTTTGGTTTTCAGCGACAAAAGTAAACATTATCTTTTGATAAAAAAAATATTATAACTATCTTTGTTCACTTTTTAACAATAATTAACAATGAAATCTATTTTCAAGCGAATTTTACTCATATTTTTTTTAACATTTCCGCATATACACCTGATTTCACAAGTAAAAATTCGTGTTGAAATTGAAAATTATGAAGACAGTGTTTTCCACCTTTTAAAATACAAAAGCGACAAATCACTTATCGTAATTGATAGTAGCACAGTAGTTAAAGGCAATAAAATCTTCAAACATAGAAGCAATTATCCAGAAGGAATTTATGTTCTTGCCGACAGCAAGCAAAATCCCATCTTTGAACTGTTTTTAGGCAAAGACCAAAAATTCACGGTGAATGTCGGAGATTTGACAAGAAACGAGACTTATATTATAAAAGGTGCAAAAGAGACTTCAGATTATTTCGACATTTATGCAAAGACCAACTACAACAGACTTTATATCAAAGCCTTAGAAAGTGAAATCGAACATTTTCCTGACAATGCAAGAAAAATAGACTCAATAAAGTTGAATCACAATGAATATCTAGAATCGATAAAAATAAAAGATAGAAATTCATTTCTAAGAACATATATAGGATTCAACAAGGAAATCATTGTACCTCAAGAATATAAAGACAATTACGAACAATATATCATTGACCATTATTTTGATTATATTAGTTTTAGAGACGTTCGTATCTTAAATACACGTCTGTTAAAGAATAAGTTAGACGATTATTTTAATAATTATATGTCGAAGCAAACTACGGATGTTGTTCTTCAAAAAATTGATTATATAATATATCAAACAACATCTAGATATAGAGACATTCCTCAAGACTTAGTCAATGAAGTGAGAGATTACATCTTATGGTATTTATATTCCCAATATTTTGATAACGATATAATTTACACACACTTGTCAGACGTTTATTTTTCAAAATTGGAAATCAACAATTTAACAGAAAATATCAGAAGTGAGATTGTTAAGAGAGCTGATATATTAAGGAAAATAACTATTGGACGCCTCGCTCCTACTTTTTCATACTATGATGAAAATGGCAATCAAATAAACCTATCAGACATTGACAGTCAGAACACAGTATTATTTTTCTATAAGCCTGATTGTCAGAAATGTATCAGAGACAAAAGAATTTTAGGAGATATAGAAAAAAGACAAAACGGCTTGACTATTTTGTATATAAATATAAGTGAAGACAATTACAACAATGTAAGTCAAGATATTATAAATCAATACGATATAACAACTACACCGACAATATATCTACTTAATAATAACAAAGAGATTATTGCCAAACACATTAAAGCGGAAGAAATTGAGTTTCATATAATTAACAAATAAAGACATGAGTTTTTTGAGCAAGGACACCATTTGCGCCATCGCGACAGCTTCAGGAACAGCAGCGGTTTCAATGATAAGAATGTCAGGAAAAGACAGCCATAAGATTGCGCTTTCGAGATTTATCAGAAAAAAAGAATTGACGATCGACAACATTGTTGCAAACAGAATGTATTACGGCGAAATCACTGATTTAGACGATAAAATCATTGATGATGTGATGGTTACGTTTTTCAAAGCTCCACATTCATATACAGGAGAAGATTCTGTCGAGATAGTCTGTCATGGCTCGCCCTTCATTCAAAACAAGATATTAGAGATATTGATTCAGAGCGGTGCACGATTGGCAGAAGCCGGCGAATACACCATGAGAGCTTTTGTCAACAACAAGATGGATCTCACTCAGGCTGAAGCGGTTGCAGACCTTATCTCATCACAAAACGAGGCAGAACATCGTGTAGCGATGAACCAGCTCAAAGGCGGATTCTCAAAAGAGCTGCAAGTATTGAGAAGCAAGCTGTTAGACCTCACATCATTGATGGAGCTGGAGCTCGACTTTAGCGAAGAAGACGTGGAATTTGCCGACCGCACGAAACTCAACAATTTGATAGACGAAGCATCTGCACACATCAACAAACTCACTGATTCTTTTAGACTTGGCAACACCATTAAGAGAGGCACGCCTGTCGCTATCGTAGGCGACACCAACGCAGGAAAGAGCACCTTGCTCAACGCGCTGCTCGGCGAAGAAAGAGCCATCGTCTCCGACATAGCAGGAACTACACGCGACACCATCGAAGAGACACTGAATATCAGCGGAAAGACATTCAGATTCATCGACACTGCAGGTATCAGAGAGACCGACGACACCATTGAAAAAATAGGTATCGAAAGAGCTTTCAAGAAGATTTCAGAAGCCGACATAGTATTAGGCCTACTCGACCTGAATCAAAGTCAAGACAAATATTTCGACTCTGCAAGATTCATAATTTCCAATGTCAACTTATTGAAACAAAAGCTGATGTTGATATTCAACAAAGTCGATTTGAACAATTTAGCCATGTGGATGGACTCAGAGTATATCATAGACAACCTGCGTGTTGCCATTGAGAAAAACATAGAAAATAACGGCGGTTATATGCTTGACGAGTACAAATACAGCATCACAGGACAAGACTGCTACGACATCAGAAATATCATCCGATACGATTTCATTTCCGCCAAAGATGCGTCACACATTGAGAAGCTGAAGAAAAACATTGCGTCTTACGGAAGAGATTTGGTTGTTGGAGAAAACGAAGTGTTAGTGACAAATTTAAGACATTACGAAGCATTACTAAAATCCTCAGAATCATTGGAAAAAGTCAAAGACGGTTTGATTTCCGGACTTTCCACAGAATTCGTAGCCCAAGATTTGAAAGAAGTCTTATATTACTTGGGCAGCATCACTGGCGAGATTAGTAGCGGAGATGTGTTGAATAATATCTTTGGAAGGTTTTGCATCGGGAAGTAAAGGTAAAATTTATCAGAATAAACAATGTTAAAAATCAAGCAGTTACAAAATCGACGACTGCCTGATTTTTTTTTGTTAAATTGTCACTTTTTAATCATTTTTGGTGCCAATGTATATTATCACTAATTGTAAATTAGATACAATCGTGTAACTGGTATTAGAGTTGCAAAAGGGATTGTATATCATTGGCCAATTAGAAATTGCTACACTTTAAACCTACTGCGTCACAAACACTCTCCAACTGCCCTCTTTCTCTCCTCGCTCAACATACTTCTTTTGTATCAACTGATCAAGCAGTTTTTGGATGGCAGTAATGCTGATACCGGTAATCTCACGCATATCAGCCAAAGTGAGTGTCGGTTCAGTTCGCATAGCATTTAATATCTTTGTGTAATTTGGAGTGCGGAATACTATTCGTTCTCCATCGTACCACCACACATTCTCATTTTTCTCGCTTACAAACAAGACGTCATTGTATACCTCGGTAGCGACCAAGTCATTGAAGTATTTCAGGAACGGACGAATATCTTTAATGTCTACATGAGCACCATCGCTAGGGACAGGTCCCACCTCAAGGTCTGCCTGATGTAAAGCTTCCAAATACTCACTCTTTTTGCGACTACGGACTACAATCATCGGGTAATCGTGACGAGTGAGGATAAAGTTAACCATCAGTCGAGCAATACGACCATTTCCATCTTCAAAGGGGTGAATGCGGATATAACGATAGTGGAATAATGCAGCCAGTTCCACTGGAGAGAGTTTACCTTCTTGCTCTGCCTTGTTATACCAATCCACTAAGTCTGCCATTAAGCTAGGAGTTTCTTCAGGTGAAGCATATTCAAATCTGTCACCATAGCGTGTAATCACACTATTAGGACGAGTTTTATATTGTCCTGCATGTATCACATAGCTTGTTTGAACCCCGCCAGGAAGATTATGATATACTGTATAATCCTCGCGCAACAATGTTTGATGCAATGTCCTAATAAAGTTCTGTGTCAAAGGAGTTTCTTTCAGCCTCGCTTCCTCAGTCATCATACGTAATCCAACGTTGCTTGCTGTCATCTCTTGTACATCACGTATATCGGCTTCGCCAATCACTTTACCAAACAACAACAAGATTTCCGTCTGACCATAAGTCAGCGTATTGCCTTCTATATGATTACTGTTGTAGTTGAAGTCAACAGTAAAACGACGGCTAAGCCTTTCCTTATCCTTCTCAGATAGTGGTTGCAACTCTTGCCATGCAGTCAAAGCCTTCTTAATATTAAGATATTTCATACAGTACCTTATTTAGTATCACCCAGCGCAAATATACAAAATGTTTTCAATATGGTTGTACGAATACAACCTTTTTCGTTATTTTTAACAATAATTTCCGTTCAAATATTATCTATTTTCACATTTCCCCAACTCATTTCCGCAAATCACCGAACGTCAATTATATTCAGGTAGAAATGACACTCAAAGTAAGCCCATAAATTACCTTGTATTTCCTGGCAAATTGCATATCTTTGCTCAATAAATTGAGTGATGAGAAAACAGATAGCGAACATAATTACAGCAAGCAGAATTCTAAGCAGTATATGTCTGTTGCTCTGTCCTGTTTTTTCCATTAGTTTTTACATCATATACATATATTGTGGAATTACGGATATGGCAGACGGAGCAATTGCAAGGAGAACAAAGTCCGACAGTGAATTGGGCGCAATATTAGACACGGTTGCCGACAGTGTATTTGCAGCAGTGTGTTTTGTAAAGATACTGCCAACAATGCAATTTCCTGTTTGGTTATGGATTTGGATTGTCATTATAGCAACCATTAAAATAGGTAATTTTGTTTGGGTTTTGATTTGCAACAAAAAGTTCACATTCCTACATACTATTTTGAATAAAGCCACAGGATTTATATTATTTCTTTTCCCCTTAACACTCAGTTTTATTGAACCCGTCTATAGCTCTGCAGCAGTATGTCTCATAGCAACTTTGTCGGCTATCGATGAGATGTGGCATATAAGGATGGGAAAAGAAGGTGTTTAGCATACTCCTCTCCTGTCAGCATAACAGAAGAATAGATAGCAAATCGTATCAACGAATCACGATTATAGACAGTACCCACCTTCTATGGAAAATTATTTTGTGGAATTATAGTCTCTACCTTTTTGCGTTCAGCATCAAGTCTGAAAGCTTAACTGGTTTTGGCACTGCCATTTGATTACCTTTCATATCAGTTACCTCACTTATTTTCCATTTATATTGTGCCCATTCTGTTTCTGTATTATCTGTATCCAAACGATAGACTATGTATATATCATCTTTTTTCTTTTCTTCATCATCCGATTGTGGATAACCCATACGTAACAAATCGGAACGTCTAAAAACACGTGGACCTTCATCTAACAGTCTGACAAACTCAATGCTCTCACCATGAGCATGTAAGAGAAGATAACGGCTCGATACAAGATTTCGGCTTAATCGTACAGATCCATTTTGCGTTCCTGTACGGAAGTTGTAGAGTCCAGTTTTACGGATCCACTCCAAGTGTTTTTCATCTTTCACATATCCTAATATAACCCATGTTTCATCAGGCATAAAATCACGGTTATCACCAACAGATTCTGGCATTTGTTCATGTACTAATTTTGAAGGCGTATTATACACATGATTCATATGATAGGACATTCGCTCACGTTGGCTTGTACGATCGAGCATATGTTCAACTATTTTCAACAGAAACACCTGTAACGTAACGAGTTCCTCATCATTATTGGATGGCGTCATACAAAATGCACCTAGGCCAGGTATAATTTCATGAAATCCTTTCAATCTACGCTGAACTGTACCTGGATAAAGAATATAAGCGCCACTAGTACGACGAATAGCATCTTTATATGCATGCATTTTCAACAGGTCAGCACGCTTGTAGATACCTTCTTCTTGTTCTTTCTTTTCATTGAGGAGATTCTCTGATATTTGCACTTCATTATTCGAGTCATCTTGTCCCAGGTCAATTTTATTCACTCTATACTTTGCATCAAAATGAATATGAACAATTAAATCTTCACGTTCTGCTTGATCCATATCAATTTCTCCCGGCCAAATAGACAAAGTATAGTCTGGCCGCATATTCATTGTCCATGACCCAGCCTTATATAATTCTTCACTTTCACGTGTATGAGCAAATGTACGGTTGTAATAGAATCTTACATTAAACTTACGTCGACCAGCATCATAGATTCCTTCTACCATCGTCATTTTACCCTGTTGAATCTCAAGATTGATTTGATCAACATCTGTTTTAACTAAATTATTAATGCTGACAGGATCTATATCAAAAACTCGACTAATAACCTCCAATAATTTGAAAAACACCCAATATTCATACAGTACAGCTACATTTCGTTTACCTGCCTCATAAACATTACCACCACCTTTCCACGATAATTTAGCGGCAAGGTCAAACATCAACCATGCCTGGAATATTTCTCGATAACCTTCCTTACGTTGAAGTACAGGACTATTCAAATTCAATTGTGATGGCATAGATACTTGCTTAAAGAAGAGGTTGCTTAAATATCCACTTAACACATCCATCGTCTTATCAATTTCAGCTTTTAGGCGTTCATTTGCATTCTTTTTACTTCGTAGATCAGAACAGAAAGAACTAAAAGAACGAAGTACAAATTTAACAAACTGATTCTCTTGATTGTCTATTGTATCACGTTTATAAGCAACGGTCAAAGTACGAGGTACGGAATCAATTCCATTAGGCAGGCCTATACAACCACCATTTTGAACGGCAATACGGTCACGAGAAGTCACTATTTGGTGCATGTTTTTTCGGCTTAATCGCTTTACATTACACACATTGCGTTCCATTGTAGTTTCTTCCCACTTGCGCACTGGATTTGAAATAATTTTGTGTATAGCTTCATGAAAGGAATTACTTTCAACAATACTTCTAACAAAAGCATAACGCTGGTAAAGTGTTTGTTGTGGAGCATCGTTGTCTATTTCCAGCTTTTGTGTAACAGGACTTCCCTGCATCAGCACTAGGTCGGTATAATATGCTGTAATATCCTCCAGCATCTTACGGTAATCTGTACGATATTCAGCTTTTACCGATTTTATTTCCATACTTATCTTGGCAATTTCACAATCCTGTTCTATATCTCTAATGGCCAACATAAGAGAGCCTACATAAATTCCCGTTTTTAAAGTACCAGCATTCGGATGTCTAGGAGAATGTGAAAAGCGTACAATTTCATCCTCTTTTATAAATTGATATGTACGTCCATTATTCGCTACCAATTCATACTCGTATGTACAACCTTCCTGTAACTGCCATCGAGATTCTCCGTAATCCACAGCATCTTCCTCCTCAAACAACATAGCGTTGTTTGAGGATGGATAAACATACAACTTGATTTCCCCGAAGTCGCCTGTTATAGGTATTTCTAATTTATCTACTTGCATTCTTTATGCTTCAGCAAAACTTGTAAAACCGTTCTCAATAGCTGTCTGCATCATACGCTGAATCTTATCAGCTGCTTCGGCAAACCTTGCATACTGCAAATTATCACGGATGATAGCATCTGCTGTATGATTTTCTTTCATACATAGTCCCCAAAGAACTTTCAACGCTGGTTCTAGCTTCTTTCTACTACCGTGTAGTTTAGGCAATAGTTTCTGTACTATGGCTGCATCTAGAATTTCTTCATCTGTCATACTTTCAGCGCAAACTTTGGCATTAGCAATAAAACGATAAATTTCTGTTGCTGAACGATAACCAAACTCTGCATTCACCTTTTTCAATACCTTAAAGAATTCAATAAGCGTCTTCTGTGCCAACTCGCTGTTGCCTGTTTCCTTTTGGGTAGATTTAGCTACAAAGTCCTGTCCCATGTTTGCACAAAGGCCATCGGCAGCATCTACTTTGACATTCATATCTTGCTTTAAGAATGTTTCCATCTCATTTTCTGAAATCTTGAATTCTATAACATTCGCACGGTCAAGAACCTTCGGAGAGAACATGTAAGTTGTCTCATCCACATTGATGGTGCCAATAATGAATAAGTTCTTTGGCAGAGCTATCCTGGCAGGCACTTCCGAATCGCATTCATCAGGCTTTTCCCAAAGAGGTATCTCTTGATTACTTTCCAAGGCTGATAAGAAATCTGCGAAGTATCGTTCCACATAACTCAAGTTCATTTCATCAAGAACAAGGAAGTAAGGTTTGTTAGGATTTCGAAGTGCGCGCATCATTATCTGCAAAGCACCGCTTTCCGGCTGCATATACTCTCCTTGTTTTAAGGCATTAGGATAACCTAACAAAGGTTCGCGGTTTGTCCAGTCTGCCCCCACAGGAACCACACAAAGTTGTTGTTCTACATTCTCGCTCATAACACGCGCAAAGGCTAAAGCCAACTGTGTTTTACCCGAACCAGCCAAACCACTCAATATCACGAATGGCTTTGTCATTAGCGAACAAGCATAACGCTGTATGAGCTTATCTTCATATAGAAGTCCCGTCTTCTTGATATTCTCAATGAGGGTAGAAATGTGGAAGGTTTTATCATTTATTGGCATATCGTCGTTTGGTGTATAGTTTTGTGGATCAACAAATGTTTCATCATTTATATTCTCGAGTTTCTCGTCAAAGATATTTTTATATAGTTGACAAATATAATTAAGCGATTCAATAACATTATCAACATCAAAACTAGATGTATCTATTTCATCTCCAAGAATACGAATAGGAAATACAGAATGAATAAAAGAGTTATTGTATTTTTTTTCAACATTTTTTTGGCGAATATTATTCTCTTTGAAATATTCTCCAATCGTTTTGGTATGGGATAAATTCCAAGAAGCTTTAGGTCTATTTGTTGCGCTAATTCCATATGAAACTATGAGAATTTGAGCATTGGAATAATAAAGCAATACCGGATATATTCCATTTGAAGTTTGTTGATTATATCCAGTAAAAGAGATCCAGGGGATATATGTTAAATTACCTATTCCTATGCTTGCCTTAACACTTAATCCCATATAAGATTTTGCTATTTTATTTACTTCAGAAACATACTTTGTATAATTATTTTCAGACGTAGCCTTTACTGCTATATTTAAAAAATCAACTATATTTTGTTTTTGGAATTCCATATATTATGTGTATTTTAGAATTGCTATTAACTTTTTTATAGTTCAACAAGTACTATTTTATACAATTTAGATTTGCCATTTCATCCCATTTATATAACTTAAATATTAAGATATAAAACCATGACAAATATAAAGATTTCTTGTTTATAAATTATTTTATTTCATTTTTTTACAGCTTTAAATGAAGAATATTATATTATTTGATAGTCTAATTTCAGATTTTAAATTCATTAAAACCAACTATTTCCTTACCCATTCCTACTTCCTCCTACATATCCAAATACAACCAACGTTTTTCTTTCCAAAGATTGTTGTCAAGGTCGCACATCTCACTTCCCTCTCACCACTTCATACACCTGCTCGCAAATCGACTGCATACCTTTATATGTTGGATGAATCTTTTTCATAATTTATGAATTCTCTAAAGATAATTCTTTGGAAAAAAGAGAACACATATTCCAATGAAAAGTTTTGTACAAAAGTATGGATGCTTATAAAAATATTTCCTTAAACTTCTCTTGAATTTCATCTCTCACTCTGCGAAATTCTTTCATCACAAATTCATCCGTACCTATCGCATCTGATGGGTCATCAAAACCAATGTGCAGTCGTTTGCCAACTGTACCAACGAATTGGGGACAACTCTCGTTTGCTCCGCCACAGACAGTTATCACATAATCCCACTCATCATTGAGATATATCTCTACACTTTTGGGTCTATGACCGGATATGTCAATACCCACTTCTTTCATCACTTCAATAGCTTTTGGATTCACCTTATCGGATGGTTTCGTCCCAGCAGAATGCACTTCCAAGTCACTATCAAACGATTGAAGAAATCCGTGTACCATCTGACTGCGGCAACTGTTACCCGTACACAAAATCAACACTCTCATAAATGCAATTAATTACTAATTCTTGGGAAAGAAAGGACAACGCTTCTGAATACATTGATTATTCTTGCCGAAATGCCTGCACACTATGGAAGATTTTTCCATAGAAACGCCAAAATTCGCTTCCACGAAATCAATGGCTGCCAGAACAGACAAATATGAATCGCGTTTGCAGCATCGTGGGCCACCAATTTCTGCAATCTTATTGAGCGATGCAGCCGACATTTTATGCGACAAAGCAAACGGCTCGACTGTCAATGGTGTTGAGTGAGATATGATAGAGACAAACATACCAGAACTCAATCCAGCACCACAAGCTCCCCAAAAGCCACAAGCACCACCTGGGACTTGCTTGCCCAGTTTCATCATTTCTGTTAACGCATCTGAAAGCACGATGTCACCTCCTGCATTATGATAAGCCGTAAGCAAAGCCGCTCCTACCATCACATGATGTTCAGGACCATGCATGTGACAGAACGGCATGTCCATCATCTTCTCCAAAATCTCTATCGGATTCTTAGATATTTCGGCATGGCAAAGTCTAAAAATAGCATCTATACCATTGGTATGACATTCGTTACATACATAATGTCCTTGTTCGCAACAAGTATTGCTTTCTTCCTTTTTATGACAAATAGCGCACTCCATAAGCGTTTCTTTTTCTAGATACTTCAATGGAGCACTGCATATCAAACATTCTTCTTTCATTGTTTTAATATATTTAATCTTGCGATTATATCACCGCCACTTTAATAACCCCATCTAACTTATTTTCAAAAATACGATACGCCTCCTCTATCTCATTTAATTTAAAACGATGAGTGATGAGCGGCGTGGTGTCAATCTTGCCTTCTTCTATCAATTTGAGTACTTCTTCGCAGTCGCAGCCGTCGACGCCGCCAGTCTTGAAAGTGAGGATCTTGCCATACATTTGCGGCAAAGGAAGAACTTGCGGCTGGTCGTAAAGAGCGACGACCGTTACAATGGCATTCGGACGAGCACACTCCCATGCGAGACGGAAAGTGTCATCAGCGCCTGCCACTTCAAGTACGCGGTCAGCACCATTATGGTCGCTGTTATTCAAGACGAAATCCTTGCATTCTTCTGGAGTCGTCAATAAAACTTCAGGGTAATGTTCCTGAACGAATCGTCTTCTTTCTTCAGATTTCTCACAAACGATGATGCGTTTAGGATGCTTCAGCATCACGCATAACAAGGTGCAGATACCTGTCGGTCCCGCTCCTATTATCAAGACTGTGTCGTCTTTAGTTATCTCAGAAATACGTGCCGCCCAGAATCCTGTCGCCAAGACATCGCCGACAAACAAAGCTTGCTCATCCGTCACGCTATCAGGGATTCGGTTCAGACCTTGATTTGCCAATGGAACGCGCACATATTCCGTCTGTCCTCCATCGATGCGGCATCCTAAAGCCCAGCCACCATTGGGATTGGTGCAGTTGTTCACATAGCCGTTCCTGCAGAAGAAACACTCTCCGCAGTAAGTCTCAACATTGACAGTCACGCGCTCGCCTGGTTTTACATTAGTGACCTCCGCTCCCACTTCTTCCACCACGCCTACCATCTCATGACCGACGGTTATTCCTGGCACCGCACGAGGCACGCTACCGTGTTTTATATGAATATCGCTGGAACAGATGCTGCTCATCGTCACACGGACAATGGCATCAGTCGGTTCCATCAACACAGGCTTCGGTTTCTCCACCAAAGCGAACTTTCCTTTTTCTATGTATGTGTATGCTAGCATGATTATTCTTTTTTATATCATCAATCTTATCATTCCCTCAGCCTTGACAAACATCTCAGGGTAGCGACAAATCACGGCATAAACCTGATTTGATGTTACTGCTTGCCCGTCTTTACGGATATGCAGTCGCTTGCTGTTTATCATCTCGGCAATCTGCTCCGTCCGCATCCCACGGTTCTGACTTGCAAGGCAATACAATATGGCTTCTTCTATTTTCATATTACTTACATAATTATGCAAATCTATTGAAAATTCCAGATAGAAACGACATTTGACTATCTACTTTTTAAAAAAAACTTCACATTTTCTCTTCTTATTTACATAATATTTTCCTTAACTTTAAACTCTCAACTTTTATAACAAAAACATCATGAACAAACAAGAATACAAGCAAGCCAACATCGATTGGCTGAAGGCAAAATCTCAGGAAGAAGGCGTCAAGGCTCTTCCTAAAGGCATCTATTACAAGGTGATAAGCGAAGGCAAGAACGACGGCGTCCATCCTACTCCTCGTAATGTCGTCACTGCACATTACACCGGATGTACCATCGACGGCAAGGTGTTCGACAGCAGCCGCGACGAAGGCGTGCCAATTGCTTTCCGCTTGAGCAACTTAATTGAAGGTTGGATAATAGCTATGCAGCAGATGTGCATCGGCGACAAATGGGAAATCTACCTCCCTGCCGAAATGGCTTACGGAAACTACTCGCAGCCTGGCATCCCTGGCGGTTCAACGCTGATATTTGAGATTGAACTATTCGGAATAGCTTGATATTTTTGGGCGTTCCGGCAAAGCCGTCGGGCTTTCCGCTATATCTTTGCTCGCTCCGCTCGCAAAGGATGCCGCTCCAATCCCTAACGCAACCCGATAAGAAATATGTATCAACTCAAAACTCCAATATTCGCCATCAACAGACTGCGTATGGGCACTATACAAACAAAAAAATCGCTGGTCATGTTAATCATTTCCAGCGATTTTACTTTTATCTGCTAAGTGCTTTTTTCACATGTTTGTCTTTTGCCTGCACTTCTTTATCCAGCATATACAGCGGACTGTATTTACCATAAGGCAAATCGTCAAACACATAATGATTTGCATAACGTACCGCTTCAATATGCTCTGTCATCGCGACATCAACCGCCGTCGCTATCGCATCGACCAACACACCTAGAAGTCCGCCAGTACCAGAGTTCTTCATAAGGTCAAGGTGCAAGTCGCAAGACCTTTCAAACAAAATCTCATTTGTCGTCGTCGACTTCATCATATAATTTACTTTGGTATGAATAATCCAGCCTTCTTTTGCCCAATTCTCTATTATTGCAAACACGACTGCATCGACGCCAAAATATTCCTTGAACTTACCCAATGATGAATTCATGAAATATTCAGCATCGTATGCGCTTTCATTTCTTAATACATCCATCGCGATGAGAGGAGAAATGACATAATAACCAGTCTCTGCTATATTACGACTGACTGAAGTGTAAAGCAAGTCCTTTGCTTCAACATTGCTAGTGTTATTAATCGGAGGCATCACCAAGATTGAAACAGGTTTTTCTTCATATAACTTGGCGTAAACCTCGCCTCTAGTGAGATTTGAAGAAGTAGTACACGATGTCTGCGTCAACATCAGTATACCGATTACAAAAATATACCAATATCTTTTCATATCAATCTTCCTCATTATCTCTAGTTATACGTTTGATGACCGGCTCCAAGAAATGACGTGCTTCTGGATACAATATGATTTCTTTCTCAATCATTTGCTTTCCATACTCAATGAAAACGATACCTTCCATCATTTTCTTTTGCGAGTTGGTTGCATACTCATTAAAATAAGTTTCATTCTCTGGATTTAAAAGAATATAACCAAACTCAGCACAGATTCCCGGAGGTATCATTTTCTCATTAGCTTTACATTTTTGGACAATATCTTGATAAGTCTCAATTAATCTACAAATACTTTCAGGAGACTGATACTTATAATAGTTATAAACAGACTTCTCATACTTGGTAACATTATCAGATACTGGTCCCCAGTAATACATGTTACTAGTCGTTGTACATGATGAAAACATCAAGACTGCAAAAAATGTAATCGCTAATAGTTTTATGCACTTCATAATTCTATAACCTTGCTTTCTCCTGTAGAAACGAAAACCTTGTGTGTATAGACTTCTTTACCATTTAATGTCACTTTCACCTCATGTGTTCCTGGAGTAACTCCGATTGTATTTTCAACAGTTCTTTTAATACTTCTGTCTTTACGATAATCTTTCAATTTGACAGTCTGTACATTATATTGTTGACCATCAATAGCAACTATTATATTCTGTACTTTATCTGTAACGAAAGATATGCTTGCTTCATCCGCCAAACCAGTTGTAACTGTATAAGAACCAACGCCACAACTTGCCATGAATATAGTCAAAAGTGTTATTAACAATATCTTTTTCATAATTATATCAATCGTTTAAAATGTAATAATTGCTTAATTGTTCCGGATTGATATCTTCACCTTCGTAAGTACAGAATGAAATTTCTGTTTCTGGAGTATCACCTATTGACATTGTAACAGTTACAGCACCTATTTTCTTACCAGGCAATTCAACATCCATACCTGTTTGAGGATTTTTAACAGTTTTACCTTTCAAATAAACATTGAAAACATCGCCTGCTGCCAATCCTTGTGATGCGCCACCTGAGATGATATAGTTGCCATCTTCTACAGAAAGCATGTATGACTTCCAAGGTTTGTCAGTACATTTGTTGATCACATTTTCAACAAGTTGAGAAATTGCAGCAGAGATAGCCTTGTCGCTTAATGTTGCGTCAAAACCAGCTTGGCCACCGATACCCATGACTTCTTTTGTTGATGTTTCTGCCATACCTTTAGCTTCATCTGAATAAATAATCAAACCTGTGTAAGTATCAACGATACGGATGCTAACGCCAGCTTCTATAGTTTGAACCTTTGTATTGCTGAAAACCTTTTGCTGACCTTCATTTTTTCTACCGAATTCTGTGATTGAACCAAGTATGATATAATCAGCACCAATCTTTTGCATATTCTCTCCAGACTCTTGGACTAAAAGATCTAAATCACTTCTTTCCAATAAAATAAACTTTCCTGACTGAGCCAATTTTGCAGAAAGAATATCCAAGGCTTGTTTCCCCATTGGATCATTTTCCTTATCATAGAAAATACCTTTTCCATATTGTGTTTCATTGGAGAATCTTCCAATAGCGACTTTCCTCTTGATAGTCCTTTCTGTTTGTGCGAATGTTGTTATCGCAACTGTAAATGCCACAAATAACAATATTATTTTTTTCATGGTTTTTAAATTTTGGTTAGTAAAATTATTCTGTTACGATATTCTCTTCAACGACTACTTCTCCAACAGCGATTGTATCATTAACCACTGACAATGTATCTGTTACGACCGTTTCAACTTTATTATATCGTGGAAGAGGAGAATTCAATTTAGGACTTACATGAGTCAAGATATTTCCCAACCATAAACCTGCGACGACAGCAACGATTAACAACACTGTGAGACTCCATTTTTGCCATGTTTTCAAACCTTTTTTAGCAAATGGATCGTCGAGTTTCATCTTAGGATATTTTGCTATTTCTGTCAATGTTTCACCGAAAGGAATGCTAATCTTCGAGTTAGCATTAACAGCCCAGCCGTTAGCGTTCAATAATGGAGCGATGTTTCTGCGACGTAACTTCATCCATGCCATCACCATTGCAGGTCCAGAAATAACTAACACAATACCAACGAACAACATAATGAGTTGCCACCAAGTAAGGCCTTTCAATCCTGTGAATAAACTTGCCAAAGCTGTACCAATCATACCAAATGCCATACCTATTGCAGCGAATATACCAGCGAACTTAGCGATATCGAATGGAGGCGCCGCGGCAGCTGCCTTAGCTTCTTCTGCAGTCTTTGTTGGAGCTGCGTTGATATTTGCCGTAGCATTCGCCATCATCTTAGCATCTTTTTCCGCTGCTCTCTTATTAATAAGGTTTTCTATCGCTGTCGACATTCTACGATAAGGTGACCAGAATGACTGTGAGATATTTATAGGATTATCAATAATCTTTGTAATGACTGCATCCCATTCCAAACCGTTGTTATCGTAGAAGATACCATTTTTACCAACAGCCAAAGCGCCGATATCACCTACTGTTACAGCAGCTACTATCTGTAATTTACCAGGTTTTGACTTTGTTGTGCAGTCGCAATATACTAGATACATGCCGCTTGTTCCTGCAGCTGCGCTATGTTTGCCTGTATCAGCTACTTTCATACAGAATTTACAAGCTCTTTGGTCGACGATGAGTGTTCCGCATTGGAAGATAGCTTTTAAATTTTTATCTTTATCATAGAAATCGTTGAATGTAACGAAGTTTTTGAGAAGTTGATAGAAATCACGGAAGATATGAAGGAATTTATCAACCATTTCAATATTGTCTGATTCTTCTTTAAGAGCAGCGTCTTGTGCCACCAAATCAAGAAGAGCCGCTTTCTTATCCTGAGCGATGAAGTTTTTAACAGCGTCTAAGCCAAGGCTTTCAACAGCCGCACCAGCCTTTGCATTTTTCCAAGTTTGATATGCAGCGAACTTCTCTCCTATTGCATTCCAGTCTTCTTCTGTAATAACACTCTTTGAAGAATCTATAGCAACAGATTTAATAACACTGAAGTTCTTATCCCAAGCTGGATTTATAGCTGCATTGACATCAATCTCTGATTTTCCTGTGATATGTGTCAAAGGATAAGCCGCGATTTCATCGTTTTTAGTTGAAAGGTTTTCTGCACTGATAGCATCGATTCTTGAAGTCTGAATATCGAGAGATGCCATGCTGTTTGGAGAAAATGCTGCGAGTTTTGAACGCATGAAGAAGTCTTTTACCTTAGCGTCCAATGCGTTATAAGCAGCGATGAGAGTATCTGTCTTGTCACCATAAGGAGCTTCAACGACAGCGTCGTTCCATGCCACATAATCATTAAGGTTTTTATAGAAAGCTTCTATTTGGTCTGCGCCGATACCTTGAGCACCGCTTCTGTCAGCAACGCCACCGATTGTAGATAAAGCTGCTGCTATCGTAGCCTTCAATTCTGCGTCATCTGATGAAGCCTCTGTTATAATACCGTCGCCATTGAAACGTGTCTTCGCAAAAATCGCTGTTATATCAGCAGTATCTGCCAAAGAAATGACAGTTCCTTCTTTACCTAAATTTTCAAGAATCTGTTTTGCTGAAGAATAAAGCTTCTTGCCGTTGGCATCGTCAGTATTAATTTCATTAATATCAATTGAATCTGCACCTTTTAATATAAGGTCTTTATTTTTCAATACGGAAGTAATCCATTGTGATACGCTGATGACATCGTTGATGCGAAGTTTACCGTCGCCATCGCAATCCATGTATTTAAGACTCTTGTCGTCAATTTCAAGACCTGTTGTCGGACATGAAAGAACTGTCCACATCTTTGGATCCAATTCATCGAGATGAGCGATATCTTCACCTGAATTTATTCTAACACGTGCTGAACCTCCTACATTAACAAAGTTCCATTTATATTTTTTCTCTTTAAGTGTATTAATGAATGACATAACGTTATTTTTTTTAATTATTTCCTCGCAAATATAAATAAAAAAAACAACGAATTAAAAAAGAAAAATAATTAAAAATAATTAACATTTAATGCAAAAAAATGACATTCAAATCATCTTTTGTCTTTTGATAAGATATGATGTAAGTATCTGATTATAATCCTTATTGATATCAGCTTCTATATAATCAACCTGATATTGATAACAATGTTGCAGAAGTTCGTTTTTCTTTGTCGTCATGATTTTTTCATAAAATTCTTTAACATTTGACGGATTGAGTTTTATAACTTCATCTGTTTCCATATCGACAAAACGATGCGGACGATTTTCGTATTCCAGTTTTTGTTCATGAAGCGAGTCAAAAACATGGAAAAGAACGACTTCGTGTTTATTGTATCGAAGATGTTTCAGAGCTGCGAATAATTCATCCAAAGATTCAAGATTATCCAGCATATCGCTGAATATGACGACGAGACTTCTTTTGTGAGTCATTTCAGCTATCTTATGCAGACATTGCACCACGTCAGTTCCAGATTTCACGTTTTTCTCATAAGGCAACAACAGTTTATCCAACTCACTGTAAATCATATTAGAATGAGTTCTGGAAAGTTTGGCTTGAGAATGAAATTCCACGTCATCGTCAAACAACGACAAGCCCACAGCATCACGTTGACGACGCATCATCTCTATAAGAGCAGCGCTGCCATATACAGAAAACCACAATTTATTAAGATGTTCCAAATCAAGCTTTTGTCGTACGGGGAAGTACATGCTTGAACTTTTATCTATGACGATTTGGCATCGAAGATTGGTTTCTTCTTCGTAGCGTTTCACAAAAAGTTTTTCGGTTCTAGCATAAAGTTTCCAGTCAATATTTCTGGTCGGTTCTCCTATATTATAAAGGCGATGTTCAGCGAACTCCACTGAGAAGCCATGAAAAGGGCTTTTATGAAGGCCTGTCATAAAACCTTCAACTATTTGTCGAGCTAAAAATTCAAGGCTTCCCAGTTGAGCAATATTGCTGACATCTATTGGCATTTATATTAGATAAGTTTCTTCAATTTGTCTTCGAAAACTTGTTTTGCTGCGCCGCCGACGTTTTTGTCAACAACTTGACCGCCTTTGAAATAAAGGACTGTAGGAACGTTCATGATACGGAATTTTGCTGCTAAGCCTTGGCATTCGTCGATGTCTGCCTTGAAAACTTTAGCTTTGCCAGCATATTCTTCAGCCAATTGATCCATATAAGGAGCGATCATGTTGCAAGGGCCGCACCATGCTGCACCGAAATCAACCATAACTGGAACTTCGCTTTGTAATACTTCTACTTCAAATGTAGCGTCTGTAATGTGATTTGCCATAATTATAATTTTTTAAAAGTTAGTACTAATATTTTCTGCAAATATAATAAAAGTCAATAGACAACGGACAACTGTCAACAGTTTTTTTTGGGTCTTGAATAAGACGGCCTACCGTTTCAACAAATCGTATGTCACATAATCGGCATCTTTCAACAAATCAAAAACTTCCTGTGCGTTGACGCCTCCTTTTTCAGGATGTGTAGCGCATGTTATATTATTCTCTCTATCAACGAAATGCAACGAATAAGACTGTTTACCTTTATGTTTTTTTATTATGTTGACGAATTCATTTGTCTTGACTTTGTCAAGCCTATCTATAAATATAGAGAACCTCACTTCACGCGAAGTATTTTCCATCAAGGAATCAAGAAGTTCGACTTTCTGCACCCTCAATTCCTTTTGTTTCGGCTTATCAGGATCGTCTCCGCCCATATAACTCTCCCTAACGACAGCTGTAACAAGCACTTGAGTTCCAACAGAAAGCAGAGGATTCATTCTCAAAAACGCCTCCTTAAACAAGCGGAATTCATAACTTCCAGTTTGGTCTTCTATACGATATTTGCCATATTCTGAACCTGTCTTAGTTGTAAATCGTTCCGACATGGTGACCAATCCTGCCATCATAAACGTCGTATCGACACGACTCATCGGCACAGCTGTTTGCACCTGTTCAAGTTTGATATTAGCGAAGTATTTCACCGTATCTTTATAAATATCAAGAGGATGCGAACTCATATAGAATCCTACGAGTTCTTTTTCCATCTCAAGTTCCTTCATCTGAGACCAATGTTCACATTCTGGCATCTGCACTGAGAAAGTGTCATCGCCATCAGCCTCGCTATCTGCGAACAAATCGAATTGTGCGTTATTTTTTCTGTCGAGATAAGCGCCGACTGACTTTATAGCCTTTTCGACAAAAGTTGTCTTGTCGCCTTCTGGTATATAATAGAACATCGCCCTGTGCATTCCTTCAAAGCAGTCGAAGACACCGACTCCGGCGAGCGCTTCTATAGACTTTCTGTTGACGCCCTTACCATTCATTCTCATCAAGAAATCGGCGAAATCCTTAAACTCTCCGTTAGCGTTTCTTTCTTCCGTAATAGCTTGAATGACAACTTCTCCCACTGATTTAACGGCGCCCATTCCGAAGCATATCTGTCCTTTTTTATTGACGGTAAATTTATATTCCGACTCATTGATATTAGGTCCAAGCACATCTAGTTTCATGCGCTTGCATTCCTCTATCATAAACACCACTTCCTTACTGTCTCTGATAGAGCTGTTCAGCACGGCAGCCATGAATTCGGCAGGATAATGAGCCTTGAGATAAGCCGTCTGATAAGCGACCCAAGAATAACAAGTAGCGTGAGATTTATTGAATGCGTAAGAAGCGAATTTCTCCCAGTCTTTCCATATATTTTCAAGGATAGCAGGATCATGGCCATTATCCTGACCCTGTTTCATAAACTTACCTTTCAGCTCATTCATTTTTTCTATGAGTTTCTTACCCATAGCCTTACGCAATGTATCAGACTCTCCGCGAGTGAAACTTGCTAGCTGTCGCGACAAAAGCATCACCTGCTCTTGATAAACCGTAACTCCGTATGTATCTTTGAGATACTTCTCCATAATCGGAATCGGATAACTGATAGGTTCTTTTCCAGTCTTACGAGCGATGAATGTAGGTATATAATCCATAGGGCCTGGACGATACAAAGCATTCATAGCGATAAGGTCTTCAAAGACAGTTGGTTTCAATTCGCGGAGATACTTCTGCATTCCTGGCGATTCAAATTGGAAAGTACCGATCGTATTTCCGGAACTGTATAATTTATACGTTTCCTCGTCATCGATAGGAATATTATCAATATCAATATCTATACCTTTGGTTTTCTTGATATTAGCCAAAGCATCCTTAATCTGAGTCAAGGTCTTGAGTCCCAAGAAGTCCATCTTGATGAGACCGACATTTTCGACCACATGACCGTCATATTGAGTCACAAGGACATCCTCTTTGGTATCTTTATCTTTGATTGTACAAAGCGGGGCGTAGTTTGTCAGGTCGGAAGCTCCGATGATAACGCCACATGCATGAATACCAATCTGACGGTTGGTCTCTTCAAGCTGCTGTGCGTATGTCAGCATCGAGGAGATATTCTCGTCGTCGCCTTCCAGAAGAGCCTTAATTTCAGGAACATATTTAAAACAGTTTTTAAGATTTACTTTTGGCGACTTACCTTTTTCATCTTTTATATTATCAGGGAAGCTTCTTTCCGGTATAAATGACTTGATTTCATTGACTTTAGGAATCGGGATTTTCTGTACGCGGCTAACGTCGGCGATAGATGACTTTGTCGCCATTGTTCCGTAAGTGATGATATGCGCCACTTTTTCCTTTCCATATTTCTGTGTAATCCAGTCCAGCACCTTTCCGCGGCCGTCGTCATCAAAGTCAACGTCGATATCAGGGAGAGAGATACGATCAGGATTGAGGAAACGTTCGAAAAGCAAGTCATATTTAAGAGGATCCACATCGGTGATTTTCAAGCAGTAAGCCACCACAGATCCTGCTGCTGAGCCACGGCCTGGACCGACTGAAACGCCGAGTTCTTCGCGGGCGCCACGTATATAATCCTGAACTATCAAGAAGTAGCCCGGGAATCCCATCGTCTTCATGATATGAAGTTCAAAAATGATGCGTTCTCTCTGTTCCTCAGTGAGTTCCTTGCCATAACGTCGTTCTGCGCCTTCCCAAGCGAGTTTGGCCAGATAATCAGCCTCAAGTTTGATACGATATAGTTTATCATAACCGCCCAACTTCTTGATTTTCTTCTCGCCCTCTTCCCTACTCATCACCACTTCACCGAGTTCATTACGGGTGAATTCCTCAAACAAATCCTCCTCGGTATATTTCTGACGATATTCTTCTTCTGTACCGAAATCTTTCGGAATATCGAATATTGGCATAATAGGATCTGAATCAATAGAATAGACTTCTACCTTATCCGCTATTTCCTTCGTATTTGTCAGAGCTTCAGGAATATCACAGAACGCACGCCCCATTTCCTGCGGAGTTTTCAGCCATTCCTGCTTGGTATAATGCATTCTGTTAGGATCGTCGAAATCCTTTCCTGTGCTGAGACATATCAATCTGTCGTGGGCTTCACTATGTTCTTCTTCAACAAAGTGAACGTCATTTGTCGCAACTATCTTAGTATCAGTCTTTTTTGCAAGCTCAATCAACACCTTGTTCACTTCCTGCTGAATTTCAAACACCTCTCTGTCGGCGTTAGGTTTGTCGGTCTTATGACGTTGTATTTCAATATAATAGTCTTCACCGAACAAATTCTTGAACCAATTCAGCGCTTTTTCTGCGCCATTGATGTCGCCATTCATTATTTTCTGAGGAAGCTCTCCGCCGAGACATGCCGAGCAGACAATGAGTCCTTCGTGATATTTTTCGAGCAGAGAATAATCGATACGCGGATTGTAGTAGTATCCGTCTATATAAGCGATTGACGAAAGTTTACAAAGGTTTTTGTAGCCTTGTTTATTTTTTGCTAATAATATAAGGTGGTAGCCTCTGTCGGCGCGGCCGTCACGTTTGTCGATGCTCACCGGAGCGCAATAAGCCTCCATACCGAAGATCGGTTTGAACATCTTTTTCTTCAGGATATCGATTTCCACGGAAGCGTCATCTTTTTGAGAATCAGTAGATTTCTCATCATTAAGAATCTTCTCCTGTTCCTTTATCTTATCCTTTATCTTGCCGTTATATTTATTAGAAGCGTCAGCGAACTCTTTGATACCAAACATGTTACCATGATCAGTGAGAGCCATTGAATACATTCCGCTTCTTGTACATTTATCTATAAGATCAGGCACTTTCGACATGCCATCGAGGATGGAAAAGTGCGAGTGGACGTGAAGATGAGTGAAGTGATCCGGAACGAAGATATGCTGTGGTTCTGATGTTCTGAGTTCCCGAGATTCTTGAACATGTTTTTCTTCTTGTTTATTAGAAACCACCTTGATTCCGGCAGGTTTCATCACATCAGGATTGGCTTCCTGAAATTTTTTGAAGAACTCCTCTCCTTCTTTTATTTCGTCGCTGTTAATCACATTGATACGTACGAGTTCTAGAAACACGCGAGCCGTAGCCTCAACGTCGGCGGAAGCGTTATGCGCCATATCGAAACCTTCGTTGAACAACAGCTGATGTATCTCCGCAAGTTTCGGCTTCTTGAACTTACGACCCGGACCGCCTCCCAACTGACAATAGTCGGCAGTCTTTTCGGTACAGGTGTCTATCATAAGCTTTGATTCCAACGGGTTAACGCCTTTTATCCTAAGATATTCACAGCCAACAATATTAAGGTCAAATCTCACATTATGTCCCACGACATAATTAACAGTTTTTAAAGCCTCTGCAAAAATATCCAGAACATGACCGAGGTCTTCTCCGACATTCATCGCATGTTCCTGAGTGATACCGTGCACCATAGACACTTTGATAGGAATTATAAATCCTTCAGGTTTGATGATATGATTCTCCGCCTTGATGAAATTACCTTTTTCATCATGAATCTGCCACACCAGCTGCACCATACGCGGCCAGTTATTGAAATCAGTCAAAGGCGCATTATTATCTAGCGGCAAGCCTGTGGTCTCTGTATCGAATATCAAAAACATAACTATTCCTTTTGTGTAAAAACTGTACAAAGATAAAAACTCTTTCTGCTAAAAAACAGCAGAATTATTTTTAATCGTCAAATGTTTCTATTGATTTTCAACAAAATAAAAACATAGAAACATCTTTCCAAAACTAATATTTTTTTTGGAGATACAGACGTTTATCGACAAATATTTTTTGAATGAATTATCTGTACAATTTCAGAACCGCATCCTTACCACACATTCCTCAATTCCCAGTTCCTAATCAATTCACTTCCAATCGCAATCCTCCAATTCAAAAACATCATTGACGTTTTTGTTGAAGACAGCTGCTATTTTCATCAAGTAAATACTTTTTGTAAAATATTTTTTCGATTTTTCGCAAAATAAATCTTAAATTTGCCGTTACATATTTATATATATAATTATTAACAAATTCGCTTTGAGTATTGAGCTTAGAGCCATGAGTATTATATAGTTAGGACATTGCTCATTGCCCACGGCTCACGGCAAAACACAAAAACTAGCATGAAAATTAACATCTTAAAAAGCACTTTTTTAGCAAGTATCATCAGTCTTTCGTTGACATCGTGTCAGGAAAAAGTAGCGCCACAGAAACGTACTGAAACCATTTACAAAACTCTCACCGTAGAAAAAAGCAATCAGGTCTTGAGAAGCGGATTCGCCGCCACCATCAACGGCTGCCAGACCGTAGAGGTGCGCCCGCAAGTAAGCGGCATGATAACCGACATCCGTATCAATGAAGGCGACTTCGTCCGTAAAGACTCTACCCTTTTCGTCATCGACCAGACTCCATACAAAGCAGCATACGAAATCGCATCCGCCAACGTGATGAGCGCAGAAGCTAACCTATCTACAGCTCAACTCGTTCTTGAAAGCAGCAAGGAACTTCTCGAACAGGATGTAGTATCCGAATTCGAGCTGATGACAGCGCAAAATAACCTCGCAGAAGCTGAAGCAAAATTAGCATTGGCTAAAGCTGAGATGAACAGCGCATATAACAACCTTTCTTACACAATGGTGAAATCTCCTGTCAACGGCGTTGCTTCCATGATTCCTTATCGAGTCGGTGCTTTGGTCAACAGCAACATCAGCCAGCCTTTGGTGACAGTATCCGACGACAGCAAGATCTTCGCTTATTTCTCAATGGCCGAAAATCAGATGCTCGACCTTATCCAAGAATATGGCTCTTTGAAAGAAGCTATCAAAGACATGCCAGAGGTAGAACTCGTGATGAGTAACGGCAAGACCTACAAACATAAAGGTAAGATCAACGCCGTCAGTGGAACAATCAGCGCCAGCACTGGTGCAGTCAGTTTCCGCGCCGTATTCCCGAATCCTGAACGCCTCTTACGCGACGGCGGCAGCGGCACTGTAATAATACCTTCAAATCATGAAGACTGCATCATCATTCCTCAGACAGCGACTTTCGAGTTACAAGAAAAAATCTTCGTTTATAAAGTCATCGACGGCAAAGCTCATTCGGCAGCCATCACCGTAATGCCGCAAAACAACGGAATCGATTATATAGTCAAAAGCGGCCTTGAAGTTGGTGATGTCATCATAGCCGAAGGCGCTGGTCTCGTCCGCGAAGGCTCGACCATTAAAACCGCAGATGAAACCAACAACCAACAACCAACAGCCAACAGTCAAAATAATAACGGAGGTAATTGATTATGAATATCAGAACTTTTATCGATCGTCCTATTTTCGCAGGTGTCATTTCTGTGATAATAGTGTTATTGGGCCTCATCTGCCTCGTCGGTCTTCCTGTCGAGCAATATCCGGAAATCGCGCCTCCAACTGTAAGCGTATCCGCCAATTACGCCGGAGCTAATGCCGAAACCGTACAAAACAGCGTCGTCGTTCCTCTTGAAGAAGCCATCAACGGCGTCGAAGATATGATGTATATGACATCTTCCGCAAACAACAACGGATCCGCCAGCATTCAGATTTATTTCCGTCAGGGAACGAACGCCGACATGGCTACCGTCAACGTACAGAACCGCATCGCTTCCGCTCAAGGCTTGTTGCCTGCCGAGGTTACACGTAGCGGCGTCAGCGTGAAGAAAAGACAGACAAGCCGTATCAAAGTGCTCGCTGTCTATAGTCCAGACGACTCTTTCGACGAGAGATTTATCAGTAACTACCTAAAAATCAATATCGAGCCACGATTATCACGTATCGCAGGCGTCGGTGAAGTCGATGTCAGAGGCGCAGATTATTCGCTTCGTATCTGGCTCGACCCTGCTAAGATGGCGAAATATTCTCTCGTTCCATCCGACATTTCAGCAGTTCTTGCCGAACAGAATTTAGAAGCCGCTACCGGAACTTTAGGCGCCGACTCCGAAAACACCTTCCGCTACACCTTGAAATACAGAGGCCGCTACGATAAAGAAGAGGACTACGCCAATATGATAATCCGTGCCGACAACGACGGAACTTTATTGAAACTCAAAGACATCGGAACAGTAGAATTGGGTTCGAGAAGCTACGACTATATCGGTAAAGTTAACGGTCATCCTGGAACCACATTGATGATTTCACAAACATCAGGCTCTAACGCCAACGAAATCATCGACGCCATCGACAAAGAAATTGAAGAAATCAGAAAATCATTACCGAAAGGCATTGAAATCGTTGACTTGATGAGTACCAAAGATTTCTTGGACGCATCTATCGACAACGTCATCGAGACTCTTGTCTTGGCCGTCATCTTGGTCATCTTGATAGTTTATATCTTCTTACAAAGTTTCCGTTCCACTTTCATCCCGGCCATCGCCATCGTCGTTTCTCTCGTAGGAACATTCGCTTTCTTGATGGTCGCCGGATTCAGTCTCAACATGATCACACTCTTCGCCTTGGTTCTCGTCATCGGTACTGTCGTTGACAACGCCATCGTTGTGGTAGAAGCGGTGCAAGCCAAATTCGATGCCGGTTACAAATCGCCATATAAAGCGACAATAGACGCTATGGAAGGAATCTCCAACGCCTTGATAGCCACGACATTTGTTTTCATGGCAGTATTTATTCCTGTATGTTTCATGGGAGGAACAACGGGTACTTTCTACACACAATTCGGCCTTACTATGGCCGTCGCCGTTGGTATCTCTCTCATCAACTCCATCACTTTAAGTCCAGCCTTATGCGCCTTGTTAATGCAGCCATATATTGTCAGAGAAGACGGAAGCATGTCATTTTCAACACGTTTCCACTACGCCTTCGACGCCGGCTTTCAAGGTGTCGTCAACAAATACAAAAGAGGCGTTCTTTTCATGTTCAAGAATAAGTGGCTAAGCGTGATTCTTGTCATTGCAGCCGTAGGCGGACTTTTCTACATGTTGGAAAACACCAAGACAGGACTTGTTCCAAAAGAAGACATGGGTTCTATCAACGTTGATATTCAGACACCTCCAGGGACTAACTTAGGAGAGACAGTACGTGTCATGGAACTTATCGCTTCCCGATTAGACGAGATTCCTCAAATCGAGTCATATTCATATACAACGGGTTACGGTATGATGAGCGGTGTCGGCCCTTCATGCGGAGGTTTTACAATACGTCTCAAACCTTGGGAGCAACGTCCTGAAGTGGAAGATAACATCGACTTCGTAATGGAAGACATTTATGCCAAGACATCAGACATCACCTCAGCCAAAATCGTCGTTTTTACCCGAGGCATGATTCCCGGCTATGGAGCAAGTAGCGGTTTTGAAGTTCATATCCAAGATCAAAAAGGCGGCAAAATCGAAGATTTACAGAAGATTACCGACGACATCATCACCGCTCTCAACGAACGTCCTGAAATAGGCAGAGCGTCAACATCTTTCAACAGTAAATATCCGCAATATCTTTTGGAAGTGGATGCCGCCAGATGTAAGCGCAACGGAGTTTCACCAGGCGACGTACTCAACGTAATGGCAGGTTATGTAGGCGGAAGCTACGCATCAAACATGAACAGATTCTCTAAACTTTACCGCGTCATGGTTCAGGCTTCAGCGGAATATCGTCTCGATACAGAATCGCTCAACAACATGTTCGTACGTAACAACAATGGCGAGATGTCACCTATAGGTCAATACGTTACACTGACGCGTGTCTATGGTCCGCAATCCATTTCAAGATTCAACCTTTTCTCATCAATACAAATCAACGGACAAGCGGCCAACGGCTACTCCTCAGGAGAAGCTATCCAGGCCGTAAGAGAAGTTACAGAAGAATATTTGCCTGCTGGTTACGGATACGAATTCGGAGGCATGTCGAGAGAAGAAGCCGACGCAAGCAACTCGACAGCGATAATATTCATAATATGTATCGTATTTATCTACTTGATATTATGTGCATTATACGAAAGCATCCTCATCCCTATCGTCGTCATCCTATCAGTTCCGTTCGGTCTCGCAGGCAGCTTCCTGTTCGCTAATATGTTCGGATTGGAAAATAATATCTATCTACAAATCGGCCTCTTGATGCTCATCGGATTGTTGGCGAAGACCGCCATCTTGATCACCGAATACGCATCAGCGAGAAGAGCCGAAGGCATGTCAATACCGATGGCAGCGATGTCGGCGGCTAAAGCGAGATTAAGAGCTATCTTGATGACATCATTGACAATGATTTTCGGCATGCTGCCTTTGATGTTCGCCACCGGCGTAGGCGCTAACGGCAACATCTCCATCGGCGTCGGAACCGTAGGCGGAATGCTCATCGGAACAATAGCTTTGTTATTCGTCGTTCCGGTCCTGTTCATCATTTTCAGAAATATTGAAGAAAAAGTAATGCCTAAAAGAAATAAAGAAATCGAACAATGAAAAAGATATTAATACCTATAATAATATTATTAGCAATCTCAATGAACAGTTGCGCTCTGTATAAACATTACGAGCGTCCCGACATCACTTTCGTTGATAGTCTTTACAACAGAATTCCGACCGCAGATGATTATGAATCAATAGCTTCACTAACATGGAAAGAGCTGTTCGCTGACACTTTACTTCAAAATCTGATTGAAGTCGGATTGAAAAACAACACCGATTTAGAGATTGCACGTCTTAAAGTGGAACAAGCAGAAGCTACGTTGCAAACATCAAAGCTAGCCCTTTTTCCTAACGTTTCATTCTCAGCGCAGGCTAATGCGAATAAAAACGGTTTGAGTTACAGCCTCACTCCTAGCGTTTCCTGGGAAATCGATGCTTTCGGAAGATTGCACAACACCAAGAAAGGTGCAGAAGCCGCATTATCAGCGACAGAAGCTTACCAACAAGCGGTGCAGACTCAACTCGTAGCCACAATAGCGAATTCATATTACACGCTTCTCATGCTCGACGAACAATTGGAGATCAGCAAGAGAACACTCAAGACTTGGGAAGAAAATATCAGGACATTATCAGCATTGAAGAGAGCCGGCAAGACCAACGAAGCCGCCGTACTTCAAGCTAAAGCCAACAAAGTCAATGTAGAAGGTTCAATTCTGACATTACAGAAGCAAATCATCGAACAAGAAAACTCCCTCTCATCGCTTTTAGGATTAGTGCCGCAAGAATTTGAACGCAACGAATTGTCACAACAAATATTCCCAGATACATTATTAATGGGACTTCCGTTATCGAGTCTCGTCAACCGTCCTGACGTACGACGAGCAGAATATCAGTTAGTTGAAGCTTTTTACGCTACCAATGTAGCACGTTCCTACTTCTACCCTAGCATCACTTTAAGCGGCAACGCTGGCTGGAGCGGAACTGTCGGCGATCCGGGAGACTGGATTTTCAATACAGTCGGCTCTTTGATGCAGCCCATCTTCAATCAAGGCAAAAATAAGGCGAGAATGAAAATAAGCGAATCGCAACGACAAGAAGCACTGCTGAATTTCAAGCAGACATTGTTAGATGCGGGAACCGAAGCCAACAACGCCTTGATAGCGTGGCAGACCGCACGTAAGAGATTGGACAGCGACAAGTTGCAGATCATGTATTTGAAAGGAGCGGTTATGAATACGCAGCTACTGATGAAAAACGGACAAGCTGATTATCTCGAAGTTCTGACAGCTCAGAAGAATCTCTTACAAGCAGAACTCACCGAAACAAACGACAAATACATCGAGATACAAAGCGTAATCACATTATATCACGCCTTAGGCGGAGGACTGGAATAAAATTAATTAGTAATTAAGAATTGAGGCTGTCTGACTTTTGATATTAGACGGCCTTAATTTTTATAAAAAATCATAACGACTATCTTTCCATCAACGATTTTTTCTTTATATTTGTTGTTATGAAGAAAAGGAAGCGCCAATATGAAAATCGCGTCAAACAGAATGCGACGATAATATTCGTTCTGGTAGCATTGTTGTGCGGCGGCATGATTCATTATGTGATTAAAGCCAAAAGTTCCATTAACAATCAAAGAGATAATATCAGAAAAAACGAAGAGATTTTAAGTCTTACCAACAAACTTATTGAAAAGGTCAACAAAGCGCAATCTTACTCCAACATATTCACTTTCACCGCCAACCAAAAACATTTGGAGAACTATAAAATATCCATCTCCGAAATTTCCGCACTAAACGATTCAATAATAAATCTTTGTGACGAAAACTTTAACACAAAAACTCTGAACGACATCACAGTTCTTCTGCAAAAAAAAGAAAAAAATATAGAAGAAATAGGCAAACAGTTAAATTCCTTTAACCCTTATTTGGAAATCTATTCCATTATAAACGATTATCAACACATTCAGAGAAAAGCTACAATAACACAAACCATACAAGATACTGTCATTTACAAAACAGAAAAGAAAAACTTTTTCAAACGCCTCAGCGAAGTCTTTTCGCCAAGCGACTCTTTTGACAGCCTCGTACTCGTTTCAAAAACAACAACTGATACAATTACAGAAAACCAAGACGAAACAATACGATTATTAAATGATATTCAATTATCTACAGAAAAAGGAAGACAAAAATACATTCAACAAATAGAGACTTTTGAGAGAAAATATAACAATCTGGCATTGGCAGATCAAGAAATAACAAAAGAAATTTCCGACTTGTTAATAAATCTGCACAAACAAACTCTTAATAGCGTCATAAAAGAAATACACAAAAGCGAATTGTTAATAAACAGAAACATTAACTTTTCAATCTTAATTGCAAGTATCGCTCTCTTAACGATTTTAACATTTATATTCTTCATTTTCTATGATGTTAAAAAAGTCATCATCGCCAGAAAAGCGACTGAAGAAGCTAAAAAACGTACCGAAGAAATTATGGAAAGCAGACATAAATTACTTCTTTCCGTATCACACGACATAAAATCGCCTCTTTCATCAATTTTAGGTCACTTGGAACTAATGCAGATAGATTCTGATAATCAAGAAGAAACACGTACAATCTCTTCTATGAAAAACTCCGCCGATCATATTTTATCACTGCTGACAAATCTTTTGAATTTCTCCAAATTAGATCAAGGGAAAGAATGCGCTATAATTTCAGAATTCAACATTTGTAAATTATGCGACGATCTCAACGACATGTTCAAACCTTTGGCCACGAACAAAAAGTTAAATTTCATTTACAATAAAACGCTGGATGAAAATCGCTTCATAAAATCTGACGCTTTGAAAATAAAGCAGATATTAAGCAATATTTTATCGAATGCCATAAAATATACGATTAAAGGAAATATCAATTTCACTGTCAATGAAAAAGACAACAATCTTATTTTCAATATCTCTGATGAAGGAATCGGTATCCCTAAAGATAAAATAGATGAAATTTTCAAACCTTTCAGCCGCATAGATAACAGCGAAAGCCTTATCGAAGGAAGCGGTTTTGGCCTTTACGTCGTCAAAGGACTGATTGATTTGCTGAACGGAAACATTGAGGTGGAATCTGAAGAAGGCAAAGGTTCGGAATTTATAATTAAAATACCTGTCGAATTTACAAACACGAAAGAAACTGAAACCGAAACAATTGATATTCAAAAAATTAAAATCAACCACGAATTAAACATCTTGATAATTGACGATGACGAAACATTATTGACAGTCATAGAATCTATGTTAAAGAAAATAAACATAAAGTGTGACATCTGCCATTCTTCCATAGAATTTGACGAAATATGCAAAAACATCAACAATTATGATATTATACTGACAGACAGAGAGATGGGAGCTTTCAGCGGACTTGATGTTTTGCGTAAGGTAAAAAAAATCAATCCTGATAAAAAGGTAGTTCTTATGACCGCCAGATCTGAATATAATCTTGATATAGCCATCGAAAACGGCTTCGACGATTATTTAAGGAAACCATTCTCTATCAAAGATTTAGCTACATTACTAAATACCAATTCCGATTATAAAGCAGAAAAACGCTCGAAGTTCCAAAACGATTTTCCAGAATTGTGCTCCATGTTTGACTCAGATGATGAAGCAATTACAAACATATTGACTTCTTTTGTAAACTCGACTTCAAATAACATAATAACATTCAATGAGTTGATAAGCAGAAACGACTTTTCAGAAGCCGTCAGGCTATGTCATAAAATGCGACCTATGTTCGTTCAATTGAACCAAAACGAAAGCGCAGGTTTTCTTATGAAAATGGATCTGCTTAGAGACAAGGATGAATCGGAATTTCCTGAATGGAAAGAAAAATCAGCCGACTTTTTAAACAAAGCCGATGATTTCATTTTATATTTAAGTGAAAAGTATGATATATAAAGACTTACAGCTCTATGCCATATAAGTGCATCTTATTATACAATGTCTTCCTATCAATTTGAAGCAGTTTTGCCGCGATTGTCTTATTACCGCCTGCCTGTCTCAAAGCGGCTAAAATATGTTCTTTTTCATTAGCTTTATTATTAAGAACCAAATCGTTGGAATTACGATTCTCTTCTTTTTCTATTTTTATCTCATTCTGTTTTTTACCGTCTTTCGGGAAATCAGGAAGATTTTCCTTCCTTAAAACATTATCCGTAACAAACAAAACAGAACGGCGAATCACATTACGCAACTCTCGAAGATTACCCAACCAACTTTGCTGTTTGAGCGCTTCCATCGCTTCAAAAGATATTGTATCAACATCTTTTCCCAATTCCTCATTAGCTTGATTTACAAAATGATAAGCGAATTCTTCAAGATCTTCCATCCTTTCACGAAGCGGCGGAACATTAACGGTAAACTCGTTGATACGATGATACAAATCCTGACGGAAACGACCTTCTTCTATCGCTTTTTCAAGATTTTCATTGGTAGCTGCTATTATCCTAACATCTACTTCAATATCGGAAGCTGAGCCTACAGGTCTCACTTTTTGTTCCTGCAAAGCTCTAAGCAACTGTTTTTGAACTTCGTATGAAAGATTTCCTACTTCATCCAAAAATACAGTTCCGCCATTAGCCGCCACAAACACGCCTGTTTTATCAGATATGGCCGACGTAAAAGAACCTTTTTTATGTCCGAACAACTCCGACGGAGCCAGCTCCATAGAAAGGCTGCCACAATCCACAGCAATAAAAGGCGCTGATTGTCTATTACTTTTCTCGTGAATCATGCGAGCGATATATTCTTTTCCAGTCCCGCTTTCTCCTAAAACAAGCACGGCCATCTTCGTTGGAGCCACCAAATCTATATGAGAATAAAGACGTTGCATCACAGAGCTGCTTCCCTTAACGACATTATTCGTTTTTTTATCTTGGTTTTTCTTCACACAGACTTTCTCCTCTTTTATTGAAGTTGGCTGCTGTAAAGTTATGGCTGTTTCTATTTTTTGTTGAAGAATTGTCGGATTTATTGGTTTCTGCAAGTAATCGAAAGCGCCTAATTTCATGGCTGAAACGGCGGTCTGGACATCGGAATAACTCGTCATAATGATAAAAGGAGTCATTATTTTATTCTCGCGCAACCATGTAAGAAATATAATACCATCGCCATCTGGGAGTCGCAAATCACTCAGAATCAAATCAAAGGAATGTGTTTGAAATTCTATCTTCGCCTGTTCCATCTTAGACGCCAAAACTGTTTCCCAAGATTGCTTTTTAAACCAAGTCTTGAGCATCATTCCAAAAGTAACGTCATCTTCAAGTATTAAAATTCTTTTTTCCATCTTGCAAAATACTTATGGCAAAGTTAAATAATATTTCCCAATGAACATGCGCTATTTCGACAAAATAAAAAAAAGAAAATCCGATGTCAGGCGACACCGGATTTTCATAATATTGAAAACGAGCAGAAAAATTATTTGGTAACGACGACCAAATATTTGGTTACACTCCAGAATAATTCTGGGTTGTTGATTTGTAACACTGATTGATTATCTTTTACAACGATTGTGTATGATTCAACTGGATGAGCTGAGAGAACTTTAGCTTTTTTAGCTGTGAAAGCGATTTCTGAAACTTCGCGTTTGTCAGCTTTTGTGAAAGCTTCAGCTGGAACTTCTTGTCTCAAGATATATTTTGAAGTCAAGATACCGTTAGCTTTTAATTCTTTCTTTGTTGCGCCTACGTAGTAAACTGTGTTCATAGCTGTGATTTGGTCAGCGATGATACGGCTTTGTTCGTCTTTCTCAGCTGTAACTTTGTTGAGGTCTTCGTTCAAGTTGCTTACTTGTGTGTTCAAGCCAGCGATTTCTTGATCTTTTTGAGCGAGTTGTTCTTGCATTGCAAGGATAGTAGCTTCTTTTTCAGCTAATTGAGCTTGTAATTTCTTGATTGTGCTACGGAGTTGTGATCTGTCTTTATTTGATTTTTCGATAACATTTGACAATGAATCTAATCTAGCACGATTGATTGCCATTGTTTCTTTTATTTGAATCAATTCTGAATTGAGTTGATCTCTTTGTGAGTTGTTTTCGCTTTTGATTAACATCAAACCTTCTGCATCGCGAATAGCACTGAGATTGTTTTCAACATCACTGATGATACCGAGAGCTGCGTTGTATTCTTTTTCAATGTTTTGGTTTTCAAGAACTACAGCATCTTTTTCTGCTAATAATTGTTGATACTTCTTTGACTTTTCTACGCATGAGCTTAACATTAAAGCTACTAATGCTACTGACAAAATTGTTAAAGTTTTTTTCATTATTTTAAGTTTTAATTAAGTTAGTGTTCAATTCAATATTATTCAATCCAATTTCATACCAAAAGAAAATAATTTGAGTGATGTATTCAATTTATTGATAATCAAATTAGACTTTGCAAATTTAATAATTTTTTTTGAATCCACAATGTAGAAAAACGTAGAATTTTTCCACAATATTCCACACTTATGCTGTGGAACAAAAATTTATTCCACAATCAAGCTTATCCACGTAAAAAAGCATCATTTTTCTTAAATTTGCAAAAAAAGTATCATCGTGAACCGTTCGATTTTAAAATTAGCTATCCCTAACATTATCAGCAACATAACAATACCATTGCTAGGCCTTGTCGATATGATATTGATGGGACATTTAGACTCAGCCGCATATATCGGAGCCATAGCTCTCGGCGGAACTATTTTCAGCGTTTTGTATTCTTTCTTCAGTTTTTTAAGAGCCGGAACGACAGGTTTCACGGCACAATCACTGGGAAACAATGACAAATCGGAAACCATTTATTCATTATACCGCTCAGTTTGCATCGGTATTCCTATCATTGCGTTCATTTTGTTACTGCAAACACCTATCGCCAGGATAAGCGCCATACTACTTGACGGCAGCGATGACGTAAAATCTCTCGCCATCACCTATTTCTATGTGAGAATTTGGGCCGCTCCGGCTAATATTCTGCTTTATTGCCTCAACGGATGGTTCGTAGGAATGCAAAATACAAAAATTCCTATGTATATCGCCATATTAATTAATGTAATGAATATTATATTTAGTTATATTTTGGTAATAATTTTTGAGCAAAATGTTAAAGGAGTCGCTCTAGGAACTGTTTTGGCTCAATATTGCGGACTAACTCTAGCCCTCATTTTGTTAATAAAAAATTACAAATCTTACTTTGTAAAAATAAACAGTAAAATTTTATTTAACATCGACAAAATAAAACGTTTCTTCAAAGTCAACACAGATTTGATGATACGCAGCTTTCTATTGATAATCAGCATAGCGTTTTTCACGAACCAATCTGCAAAATTAGGAGATAACATATTAGCAATCAATATGATATTATTACAATCATTTTATATATTTTCTTATTTCACAGACGGTTTCGCTTATGCAGGAGAAGCTTTGGTTGGAAAATTCGTCGGCTCAGGCGACAAAGAAAACCTAAAAAAAGTAATAAAACATCTTTTGTCATGGGGATTTTTCATAAGTATTCCATTCACAATACTTTACGCATTATTCCCTTCAAGTTTTGTAAGAATCATTTCCGACAACGCTGCAATCCTATCAGAAATAAAGCCTTACTATATATACATGATTATCATACCATTAATAACATTCGCAGCTTTTATATGGGATGGAATCTATATTGGTGCAACATCTTCAAAAGCAATAAGGAACACCATGATAATCGCATCGATTTTTATATTCGTTCCTTCTTGGTACATACTAACGCCAAAATTCGGCAACCACGGCTTATGGATCGCATTTTTAATGTTTATGATAGCCAGAGGCACTGCGATGACGTTGATGTACAAGAAAAATATTATTAACACTGTTAAAGAAAATTAACATGCACATACTTTCAAAATCGACATACATAAAGGGCGAACAATGCCCGAAAGCGCTTTATATGTACAAAAAGCATCCATATCTGCGCGACAAATTGAGCATCGAGCAAAGAGCCAAATTCAAGAGAGGAACAGATGTCGGCATCTTAGCAAGGACTTATTTTTCAGGAGGAGTTAATATGGCACCGCCGTCGCCTTCCCTATTCGGAAAAATGTTTGAAAAAACGATGCAAAATCTTAATGACCCGAATATCAACGTGATGTATGAAGCCATATTCATATATAACGACACACTCATCATGCTCGACATCCTTGTTCGCGACGGTGAAAAATGGCGTGCAATCGAAGTGAAGAGCTCTCTTTCTCTAAGCGATACGTACTACAAAGACGCAGCTCTTCAATATTACGTTTTAAACGGATGCAACGTACCGCTCAGCGATATGCAGCTGATGTATGTTAACGAAAATTATGTTAAAAACGGAGAAATAAATGTTAACGAACTTTTTGTTTTCAAGTCAGTAAAAGACTACGCAGAACAACAATTAAGCGTCATCGACAAAAAAGTTAACGAATTTAAAGAAGTCACCAAACTACAAAACGCTCCTCGCATAAATATCGGCACACAATGTTTCACGCCATACAAATGCGAATTCTTAGGTCACTGCTGGAAAAAAGTCGAGAAAGACTGCTTCCTTCACACAAACGCAATGAGCAACAATGAATTATTTTCAATATACAATAACGGCATTCAAAACAATAGAGATTTCAAGAAACTAATAAATCCTTTATCATTGGAAATGAATCAGATAGATGCGTTAGAACAGAACACCTACTATATCAATTACAAAAACTTTTACGATTTAATCGGCAAAAAAACAAATTCCATCGCATTTCTAAACCTGCTGTTCTACAGACCAGCCGTACCTATTTTAGACGGACATAAACCTTATCAGGAAGTTGTCCTTTCTTTCTCTATATTATCAAACGAAAACGGAGAAACGACCGAATGGAACTGCCTTGACGACTATTCAAAAATGGAAGAAGGTTTAAAAATATTAACAGAAGAACTAAAACGATATGAAAAAGTCGTTTATTTCTCAGCGCAAAACATCAACATACTTATGCAACGATACCATATAATCGAATCCAAAGATGTTTTGTTTAAGATAATTAACTTAAAAGATGTTTTGAATAATTCAAATTTCTTCAATGAAAAGACAAAATATGACTTTTCGTTAAAGACTATTTACGAAGGAATATTCCCTTCAGAAAAAATATTTGAACACAGCAGAATTATCCTTAACGCAACCAGCGACAATGAGTTAGAAAGAATCCTGGTCAAGCAGGACATGGAAGACGAGAATAAATTCCTTCAAAAAATATACAATCACCTATTACAATAACATTGATTTACAACACTTTATAAATCAAACAAAAGTTATCAACATTTTATTAGAATGATAATTTTTATTGTAACTTTGAAGCATGAATAACGACAATACAAATTATAAAAAAGCAGGATTTGGCAGACCAAGAACAGCCAATATTCCGAGTGAGATATTAGCTAATCAGGGCAGAGTTCCGCCTCAAGCCATCGACTTGGAAGAAGTCGTTCTCGGAGCCATGATGCTTGAAAAAGGAGCCGTCAACGCAGTCATCGACATGCTGACTCCGGAAGTCTTCTACAAAGAAGCTCATCAAATGATTTTCACGGCGATTAAAGATTTATTCGCCAAATCAGAACCTATTGACATTCTTACAGTTACCAATCAACTTAAAAGTTCAGGCAATCTGGAAGTTGTTGGTGGACCTTATTATATATCACAATTGACGAATCGCGTTGTGAGTTCAGCGAATATTGAATACCACGCACGTATTATCTTACAGAAATACATTCAGCGTCAACTCATTGTGATATCAACAGAAATAATAAAAGACGCTTACGAAGATACCACCGACATTTTCGACCTGCTCGACAAAGCGGAAAACAAATTGTTCCAGATCAGCGAGAACAACCTGAAAAGAAGCCATGACCAAATGCCCGACCTTGTGAGTTTGGCCATTACAGACATCAAAAAAGCTCGTGAAGACGGAGCTACGTTGAGAGGCGTTCCTTCTGGTTACACCGAACTTGACAGAATTACGCAAGGCTGGCAGAAATCAGACCTTATCATTTTGGCAGCTCGTCCTAGTATGGGTAAGACAGCTTTCGCACTTAACCTGGCACGTAATGCAGCAGTTGATTTCAACAAGCCGATCGCATTTTTCTCTTTGGAAATGTCTTCTGTTCAATTGGTTACACGTCTCATATCAACCGAGACATCATTGACGGCCGACAAATTAAGAACAGGTAATTTGGCGGAATACGAATGGCAGCAGCTCAACACAATGGTCTCCCCTCTCGTCAACGCCAAGATTTTCATCGACGACACCGCTCAATTATCGATATTCGATTTGAGAGCGAAATGCCGCCGTTTGAAACAACAGCACGACATCCAAATGATTTTCATTGATTATCTGCAACTTATGACAGCCAAAGGCGACAAAAACGGAACCCGTGAACAAGAAATCAGTACAATCAGCCGCTCGTTAAAGAGTCTGGCCAAAGAGTTAAACGTCCCTGTTTTGGCGCTGTCACAATTAAGCCGTAACGTAGAATCACGTCCTGGTTCAAAGAAACCTGTTTTGTCCGACTTGCGTGAATCCGGAGCTATTGAACAAGACGCCGATATGGTATTATTCATATATCGTCCTGAATATTACGGACTTACCGAAGACGAGAACGGCGCTTCTGCAAAAGGAAAGGCTGTCATCAGCATCGCAAAACACCGTAACGGTAAGTTAGGCGACATCACTCTTAAATTCGTCGGACAGTATGCTAAATTCGAGGATATTGTCGAGACTTACGGTGATCCTAATGGAAGCGGTAATGGAAGCGGCAACATGCTTCCTAACAACAATTTCGAGCAGCAATTCACGACAAAAGTTGTTTCATCCAGAATGAACGACGATTTCATAGGAGCATAAAAAAAGGTGTGAAATTTTCACACCTTTTTTTGTAATATACGTAAACCTAAATTATTCCGCATAAATTCTTGTTCCGCCATTTTCATCTGACAATGTTGTAGAATCTGTGATAACAGCTTCTTTACCAGTTGCTTCAACGAATTTGATAGCAGCACGCATCTTAGGAGCCATGCTACCTTCTGTAAACTGGCCATCGGCAAGATGTTTCTTAGCTTCAGAGATAGAGATTCTGCCCAAAGCCTGCTGATTCTCTTTCTTGAAGTTGATATAAGCCTGAGGAACGTCTGTCAAGATATAGAATTCGTCAGCGCCAGCTTGAATAGCCGCCAATGAAGAAGCGAGATCTTTGTCGATAACAGCTTCAACGCCAGCAACGCAGCCGTCTTTTTCCACGACAGGAATACCGCCACCACCGACTGTAACAACGATATGACCAGCATCTGTCAAAGTCTTGACGATTTCGATGTTATTGATTTTTACCGGCTGTGGTGATGGAACGACTTTACGCCATCCACGACCTCTAGGATCTTCCTTGAAAATAGCGCCTGTTTGTGCCGAATAAGCATCGGCTTCTTCTTTTGTATAATAAGGACCTACTGGTTTAGTAGGATTCTTAAACATAGGATCATCTTTGTCAACAACGACTTGTGTCACTAAAGTAACGACATTTCTGTCGATTTTCTCTTGAGCCAACACTTTCTTGAAACCTAATTCTATGAGATAACCTATAGAACCTTGTGTTTCTGAAACACAATAATCCATTGGCATTGAAGGCAAATCGAAGTTTTTCAAGCCAGCTTCATGCTGTAACATAACGTTACCGACTTGTGGGCCATTACCGTGACCAATTATTAAACGATTACCTCTTTTTAAAATATCAGTCAAAGCCTGACATGTTTCTGTCACGTTAGCAATTTGTTCCTGATACGTACCTTTTTGGTTGCTTCTTAACAATGCGTTTCCGCCAAGAGCTACAACAACTAATTTACTCATTATTATTATTTTTTATTATTGATTATTTTCTTCTGTAATTGGCAGAGTAACCACCTTGGGAAAGTGTTAATTCTGTTTTAGAAATATACTCTATTTTCATCACATCAGTGAATTCTCTTTTCGCAGAGCCTATATTTTCGCCTTTTAATATCAACTTATCTCCGTCTTTTTCCCATTCATTGAATGTTACATAACCCATATTAAACGCACTTGCGGAGCCATCTTTATTAAGTGTAAAACCTTGTTCTTCAGAGCCTCCAGTAACTTCAACCCATGTTCCTACCGGTGATGGAGAACACGACATAAATCCTAATGTCAACAATACAAATGTAAAACCTAATATCTTTTTCATAATTTTAAAAATACTTTTGCAAACATACAAAATTTACTCCCATCAAGCACACGATTTCTTAATAAATTTTACATGTTTTCTTAAAAATCCAGGTAGTAGTCTTTCAAAAACTCTCTATATTCTTCAGTATAAGAATAATCTTTATTTCTTATTATAAAGCATTCTGTTTCAACGTTATTCACTTCATCCAAAACAAACTGCATATTGACCCGATTAGCGTCTTTTCCTTCTATAGGAACTATCAACATTTCTTTTTGGAGATAAAATCCTAATTGTTCAGCTTCTTTGATAAACAATCGAGATTCATAAAAAGGCAGCACCAAAGCAAGTCGTGAATTTTCTTTCATCATTTTCTTAGCTGAAAGAAGCAAATCCTTGAAGCTCAACGTAGAGACATGTCGAGCCATCACTTTTTTTTCTTTAATAGGCTTCACATCGCTGGCATAATATGGCGGATTTGATACTATCAAATCATACTTTTTATTTATCACATCGGAGAAGATTCTCACATCATCGTTAAAAACATTTAACTTTTCATTCCATACAGATATAGAAAAGTTCAATCCAGCTTCTTCGTAAGAATCCGTATCCAATTCCACAGCATCGACAGAACCAGCTCCTTTTTGAGACAAAATCATCGGTATTATTCCGCTTCCGGTACCGACATCCAAGACATCATCTGATGACGACACATCGACCCACTGCGCAAAAAGGACAGCATCTGTACCGATTCGCATCGTCGATCGATGATGAAACATCCCGAACCTCTTAAAGAAAAAAGGACGACAATCCATAAATCAATTTGCCAAATACATATCAATCAAGCCAATAGGAGCTTTGATAAAAATTTTCTTCCCTTCCCTATCAACACTTTTGATTATATCGTCATGTATCGGAATCAAGATTTCCTTTTCATCTTTAATGACCTGAATCAAAGATTGAGTCGGATATTCTATTATTTCACACACTTTTCCAAGTTCGCCTTTTTCTTCGTCAACGACAACAAAATCAACGACTTCGTGAGAATAAAAATCATTTCCATCTTTTTCTGGAAGCAAATCCAAAGGAAGATAGACCGCAGTTCCAACGAGTTGCGAAGCCGCTTCCAAAGTCTTTAAATCTTGGAAAAGAATAAAAGATTTGTTTGAATGGTAGGTTATATCTTCAACAAAAAACGGTATAAGTCTCTCATTTACATCGAGTAAGAAATAATTCAACTCTTCAATATCATCAAACTGCTCATTGTCGATTCGCAGAGTCACCTCACCTTTCAAGCCGTGAGTTTTGACGATTTTTCCAACATAAAAACATTTATCTTTTGTCATGAATATTTTTTTTGCAAATATAAAAAAAGTAGAGAGATTTTCATCCCTCTACCCGATCAAAATAATAGCCATTATGATTTTATTTCAAGAAAACCGGTTTGAACGTAAACATGAGATAAGCCCAGTTGTTGCAAGCATCTTTATCGCCGCCTTTCAAAGTCTGAAGTGTCTCAGAGCCAATCATTTGACTATAGCCCAAAACTACATTTGATGTCTTTGAAAGTTTATAGGACATAGTAAGGTCGATTTCTGTACCAAGATAAGATTCCATTTTTTCATTAACATTACCATCTTTGACGACATCGGCTGCTGTCAAAAACGCATGTCCTGTAAGATTGACTTCAAAATTTCTTCTTGCGAACTGCACTGATGCGAATAAGTCATTAAGACCCACTGAATTAGCCCAATTACCATTAGCGTTGAAATAATCCATAAAGCCATTAAACTTATGAGAAGTTCCGTAAAACGGATTGAACGATCTGTTTTTGTAGCCGTCAGGATTCTCTATCATATCTTTTTGGTCGGTACCAGAAAGAAGCTCCCAGCCCATGCCGAAAGTCCATTCTCTGTTGAGATCATAATCTGCGCCCAATCCGACATAATAAGCTGACAAATCTCTGTCTTCCATATCTTTACCCATTGTATAGTAAGCAGAAGCGTGGACGTTAAAGCCGCCTGGAGCATAAACCAAACGTCCGCCGAGAGTTTGGTTGAAGACATCTTTTTTCTTAGTGTCAGAATTATCGTCAAATAATTCGCCATCATATTGATAGCCATTATTCAAGAACAAAAGGCTGAGATTCAAATCATCCACAATGTCGGTGTTCAACCAAACGAACTGCATCATCTTATAGTTATGCAAGCCGTAATAAGTTCCGCTGAGATGTTTATGATCTTGGTTAAAAGCTGCACCGATATCGATTCTAAGCATACCGTCATAACGCAACAAAGCGACATCGTGGCTTCTTCCCTGCTGATCCCAGTTGGAGCTACCGAAGATTCTTTCGTCGTCATAAACTAGTTCCTGACGGCCCAACTTCAATGAAAGTGAAGGCGTTAAGAAATATTGTCCCCAAGCCTGATGAACACTTAAATTATTTGAAGTCGAGAACAACTGAGGTTGGCTGCCCCAAATGAAGACATCTTGCATAGAAACGCCCATCTTGACGCGATCGTTTGAATAGTTGAAATTAATTCTTGTACGCTGCGACGCAAATCCAGCAGGATCAGCATCTTTATCCGTCAGAGTCGAATATCCGTGAAGATATTCCATACGAGGTCTGACTTCTCCGCTTAATGAAAATTGTGCGTAAGCGTAGTTTCCAAGTAAACCGACGAATGCGGTCAATACGAGGAATTTCTTAAATGATGTAAACTTTTTCATAATTTGTTGTTTTTACAATTTGTTGGTTAAACATTTAGAAATCGTCATTGTTTAAATTTAACAAAATGATAACAATTGAAAATCGGAATTTAGAGAGAAAAGACATCGTTATTTTGGTCAGCTATTTGCGTAAAAAATCTTATCTTTGTAAGTCAAAATTCAAGCAGCATTTATGGCTTTAAATACATTTTATATTATTCTACAGCAAACACTTATAATAACCACATTAGTCATCGGAATGATGATGGTGATTGAGTTTATCAACGTAAGGACCGGCGGTTTATGGTCTGACAAATTACAGAAAAGGCCTTGGCTTCAGGTTTTGTTCGCCATCATCATGGGTGTCATTCCAGGATGTCTCGGCACTTATACCATCGTATCACTTTACGTTCACAGAGTTGTGAACTTCCCTGCTTTGATGGCAGCGCTCATCACGACAACAGGCGACGAGGCTTTTTTCATGTTCTCACTATTTCCTGAAAAAGCTTTACTTATAAATCTGATATTGATAGTTTTGGCTATAATAATCGCTACGACATTGCAATTCATGATGAAAAACAAATTCATCGGATTGCGCGACAAGGAACTTTCGTTTCCGATACACGAACATGAATCGTGCAGCCACAGCCACTCGCATCATCACCATCATAGCGTTAAATCAAACATCAAGAATATCAGTTTCGTAAGAGCTTTGCTGATAACATTAAGCCTCGGCGTTTTGATTCTGGTTCTCAGCGGCGTCATCGACGGTTCTCATCACCTTAATTTATTAATGGGAGGAGCCAGTGAAGAGAGCGTCTTACATCATAGTCACCAAGATTGCGGAGAAGGACATCATCACTGCGGTCACAACCACACAGAATTCGATGTTCATGATTCCGAGTTCAACAGCCTTAGTACAACAGCCGACGTTCATCATCACGACCATGGCGGCGAAGCCGACTGGATTCGTATAATATTGATTATATTGTTTGTAGCGATTTTGATAATTGTCATCGTCGCAGAAGAACATTTTCTCGAAGATCATCTTTGGGAGCACGTCATCAAGGTTCATCTTCCCAAGATATTTTTCTGGACATTCGCAGTCATCTTATGTCTGACGATTTTAAACAACTACGTCAACATTCACGACATCATTGATTCAAAACCGTTTATAGTCTTGACAATAGCGATTCTGATAGGTCTCATTCCTCAATCAGGTCCACATCTGATATTTCTGTTATTATTCGCCAACGGTGATTTGCCGCTTGGGATTTTCCTTGCGAACTGCATTGTCCAGGACGGTCACGGAGCCTTGCCTTTATTGGCCGAATCCAGGAAAGCCTTCTTCGTTTCAAAAGGAATCAAGGTCGTGATAGCGGTGATAGTCGGAATTTTGTTATGATATGAAGACGCACTTCATTCGTAGCAGCGCCTCTTTCACTATGCTTCTCGAGCAAGCCAGATTCATTCTCATACAACATTCGCCCTCTTTGCCGAATATGTTTCCGGCGTTAAGTCCGAGATTATGATTACATTTGCATTCCAAATCATTCAGATGATGAAATACAAGATATTAGCTTTATTATTTTTATTATTCGCCTTTGAATTTTTGTCGGCACAAGACAAAGGTGTGATTCAAGGTATCGTAAGAGACTCCGGCAACAAAGAAATTTTAACAGGCGTCACTGTTTTTGTAGAGTCATTAAAACAAGGCACATCGACCGACAAGGACGGATATTATAGGCTTTCATTACCAGAAGGAAGTTACGACATAACATTCTCTTTCGTAGGATATATTCCTGAGGCCCAACAAGTTAAAATAACCAAATCCGTCAATACTTTGGATATAAATCTTAAAGCAGACAACAAGCTCCTTGACGAAGTTGTGATTTCAAGCACGAGAAAAGACGCCAATGTCAGGGAGATGGCGATGAGTATTCAAAAGATTGATATTGAAAGGATTAAAAAGATTCCTTCATTGATGGGTGAAGTCGATGTCATCAAGACGATTCAACTTATGCCTGGCGTACATGCAGCTTCCGAAGGTTCGTCAGGATTCAGTGTCCGTGGCGGCACTCCCGACCAGAACCTGATTCTCTTAGACGACGTCCCGATTTACAATGCGTCACATTTCCTTGGATTCTTCTCCATTTTCAACAACGACGTAATAAAAGACGCCACATTATACAAAGGCGACATCCCGGCGATGTACGACAGCCGTCTCTCTTCAGTATTAGACATCAAGAGTTTAGACGAAGTCCCTTATAAATTCAATATGCAAGGCGGCATCGGTTTACTGACCAGCCGTCTCACTTTGAACACGCCGTTCAACAAAGGCAGAAGCGCCGTTTTGATAGGCGGACGTATCACTTACGGAGGCATCCTCGCCTGCAACCTGATAAAAAACCTGAGAGGTAACTCCTTGCATTTCTACGACTTCAACGCCAAGATAATGCACACCATAAATGACAAAAACAGAGTTTTCGTTTCAACATATCTCGGCGACGACGTACTTGGAGTCATAGATTTGATGACGATGAAATATGGCAACAAAAACGTCACAGCTCGCTGGAACCACATCTTCAACGACGAACTGACTTCCAACCTTTCCTTGTTTTATACAAAATACAGATACGACATCGGCATTGAAATGAAACCATACGAATTCAATATCATCGCTGGCATTGAAGATATTTCCGCCAAATACGATTTCACCTACCTGATGAACGACAATGTAACATCACGTTTTGGAGCAGCCGCCACTTTCCATCAATACGGTCAGGGAAAATTAAAAGACAAAACCGGCGCAATAGCTAATTTCCTTGGAGTCGATCCTGACAGCGAAGTCGTTCGCAAAAGTTTGGAATACGCTCTTTATTACACCAACGACCATAAATTAGGACCTTTGTTTTCAATAAGATACGGGCTTCGTCTCTCTATGTTCCAAAATATCGGCAAGGAGACATTATATCTCTTTGATGACAATTACGAATGTTACGACCAAATAGATTACGGTCAAGGTGAGATTTTCAATACTCAAGTCAGCCTGGAGCCTCGTCTTGGTGCGATATATCAAATCGATGAGTTTTCATCGGTCAAAGCATCATATCTCAGGACAGTCCAATATGCACAGATCGCCACCAATGCGACCGGCGGCATTCCATTCGATCTTTGGTTTCCTTCAAGTCCGAACATCGATCCTCAAAAATGCGATCAGTTCGCTTTAGGATATTTCCGTAATTTCCTGAACGACGAGATTGAAACTTCGGTAGAAGTTTATTACAAGAAAATGCACAACGTCATCGATTTTGCAGACAACGCCACTTTCATCGGGAATTTATATATCGACGGCGAAGTCAGAAAAGGAAACGGATATGCATACGGCGCTGAATTCATCGCAAGAAAAAACTTCGGCAAGTTATCAGGTTGGATTTCTTACACTTACAGCAAATCCATGAGAAAAACACCTGAAATCAATTTCGGCAAGGAATATGTTTCGCCTTACGACAAGCCGCACAACATCAGCATAGTTCTTAATTACACATTCAACAAACGCTTCGATGTCTCAGCGACATGGGTTTACACCACAGGACAGCCCGTCACATATCCTTGCGGCAAATACACCGTCGATGGCGTGACATACGCGATATATGACGGCAGAAACAACAGCCGCTACCCCGATTATCACCGCCTCGACTTGTCGGCAACAATCAAATGCAAAGAGAAGAAAAACTGGCAAGGTGAATGGAACTTCTCAGTTTATAACGCTTACGGCCGCAAAAACACATGGGCCGTATTATTTGTGACAGAAGGCAATACCATCAACACACAAAAAGTGTCGCTTTTCTCATTCATCCCGTCAATATCATATAACTTTAAATTCTAAACGACATGAAAAAATATATCACCTTATTAATATTAGCGACATCTTTCCTGCTTACGTCATGTATTGAAGATTTTAGAATCGATACAAAAGACGGCGAACAACTCATAGGGATAAACGGTTATTTTACAAACGAATACAAAAAACACCAGATCGTTATCAGTAAGACGACGGACTTCTATTCCGAAGAAGATGCGGAAATGATTTCAGATGCTGAAGTCTTTATCCACGATGGCACTGACACTATCTATTTTGAAGAAACAGAGAACAAAGGACATTATCAAACCATCGATTCCGTGGCTGGCGTAATAGGCCGCACATATTACCTTTCCGTAAATATCATCGATGAAGACGGATTACACAATTATTATTCGCAATCTACGATGAGAGAAAACATCAATCAGATTGACTCTTTGGTGGTAAAAGAAGTTGAAGATACCTTCATGAGCAACTTTATGGAAAATACTAAGGTTTATTCTACAAATCTATACCCTTATTTCCAATCCATTGACGATCCAAAGACCAATTATCTCATAAATATCATCGTCAACGACACCGTTTTCTTGAACGATTCTTTTTTAAGCTGCAACAGTCTTTCCTTAAAACATTTATCGGGAATGTATTTTAACAGTCCGGAGATGGTCAGCATGATTGGCGAGCAAAGCGTACATACTTTCAAGACGACAACGACATATTTTGACAACGACAGCGTTTATGTTTCAGATTTAGATTATTACCCAATTGTTGAAAAAGGCGACAAAATCACGCTGTGTATTTACAGTATCACGCCTGAATTTATGACATACTGTAACGATATAATGAGTAGTTTTGGATCCAATCCTATGATGGGAATGCCGTATAATGTCGCCACAAACATATATCCCGGAGGCACTGCGGTAGGCTTTTTCGAAGCTTTATCGGTCACAAAAGGAGACCATATATACTGATAATCAAAGGATAAAATAATATTTAAAAAAAGTTTATTTTTATGTTGGAGAATTAAAAATAAATCGTATCTTTGCAGCGTCTTTTTAAGGCAAGGTTCTTGAAAATACTGGGGGAGTCGCATAGTGGCAATTGCAACAGACTGTAAATCTGTCCTCGGATGAGTTCGGTGGTTCGAGTCCACCCTCCCCCACAGAAGAGCGCTTCGGTTTCGAGGCGCTCTTTTTGTTTCTATCGGGCAATCAGTCATCATAATCCATCCAAGTAAATACAAAAAAAGACGTCATATTCATTATGACGTCTTCGTTTGCTTCAATGCAGCTTTCATTTTCCTTTGGCCTCAAACTGGATCTCACCAGTAACCTCAACGGTCACACTATCCAATCCCGAGATATTTATCTCGCAGCTGCCTGTCACAGTAGATTCCCACGATAAATTCCTCGAATTATATATCGACACCGTCGGATTCTTGAGTTTCAGTCTGCAATCGATGATTCCGTATTCAGGCGAATACAACACACCTTCATAAATGCTACTTTCCAATTTCATTCCCAAGCCATCGCAATAAGCTTCAAAAAACATCTCGCTTATCAAACCATTAACGCCATCCATCTGAACATAAACATACTCATCATCTTTCTCTGTGATAACACATTTCGTATCCACAGACTCAATCGGTATCGACATGAAGTTGCCTCCGTATTTTACATTAAGATTCGGACTGATTTTAACGTCATAGTCGCCAACGACCTTACCTGTATAATCAGTTTTTTCTTTATCACACGACAACAGCGTTATGACACAAAACATTAACAGGCAATAAATCAATTTCTTAGATTTCATAACAATAATATTTAAAAATAAACAATGTACAATTAACAACGGACAATGTTTATTAAAATTGTCAATTTGTCAACCGTACATTGCAAATCATCATTTTATAACGACTCTGGAGACTTTTCTACCCGCGAATTCATCGATGCCTTCAACAAAATACACCCCGCTTTCATAATCCGCCACATCAATAACAGTCATTTTTCCAACAACATTCAACGAAGATACGAGCTGTCCTTGAAGGTTATAAACGTTAATATTCTTTAGGTTTTCTGTTTCAACATTAAGGACTTTATCTGTAGGATTCGGATATACATTCAACGAAGTTGCATCATTTCCGCCCATGATTTCATTTACGGTTTCGTATGAATCCTCCCCTTTTGTCAACCAATTAAGGCTGAAATTATAGAATACGGTGCAATAATCGCCTTCACCTGCGTAAGCTTCCTCGACATAGAAACCGATTGTATTATCAGGCAGCACGCACAAAGAAGAATAGGCTGAACTATAAGGCACTATGCAGCGAGATGTCGGCCAGGTTTCGCCTTCGTCATAACTCACGAATACAGTGACGTTTTTTCTTTCGCTACCCACAGGCACAGAATGAAGAAGTCTGTTTTTATCGCCGCCATTATTCACAGAAGAATATCTGATAAGATCGCCGTTGCAAGCAGGAGCCGCGATGTCGTACCATGTGGAAGGATTAGTCTGCCATGTCACGCCGCCATCATTGGAAATGTTATACCATCTATTGCCTCCATGTCTGATACTCATCAAGATACGACCGTCAACAAGTTCTGTAACCTTAGCCTCATCGCCGCCTACGGAAGCTCTTCCCGACACCTGCCATGTCTCGCCATTATCGTCAGAATATACGACGTAATTATATAATGTGCTACCAGAATTTTCTCTCAACGCTGCCACGAACATGATTCTGCCTGTCGATGTCATAAGTCCGTTTCCTGATCCGAAGAACGAAGCATACCAATTTTTACGGACAGGATCCTCACAATCTTTTCCATAGATAAAATATGTGATGTCTCTTGGTTCAGTCCAGGTCTGACCGTTGTCATAACTTTTCACCATATAAGAACCCTGTGGCACTTCTGGTGTTGAAGTCCACAAGCCCTGGCCTCCGACGAACACCGCCAGTAAACCGTTTTCGTCTTTTGAATGGACGACGGCTGCGTCACCGTAGCCTTTAAATCTGCCCATACCTTGAGCTATAGTATAAGGTTCGCTCCATGTATGCCCGCCGTCGGTACTTCTATTACAGACAATATCAATATCTTCCGGAAGGTCTGTATTATTATATTTACGTTTGTCGGTGACTGCCACTATAGAACCGTCTTTTGCTGTGATGACTGCCGGAATGCGATAGTTAGCAGAATTATAATCACCTGGACGGAGCAAGGTAGTACGAGCCAATATTATTTCACGCTGACCGTTTGGCGATGGGCTTTTAATCTCGCAAGTCTCTGTTTCCGTTACTATTGACAGCAGCGACATATCAATGGCATTACCTTCAGTGGCATTGTCGGCCACATCGACAGCCAGCCATAAATAATTAAGACCATTTAAGAGTGAGCCCTCCAGTTCGCAGGTAAAATCGCCATTTTGAGGTTCGCAACTTCCGATCAAGGTAGCTTCTTCGATGAATCTGCTGTTGGCGCAATCTGTCAAGCCCGTAGTATAAACCTTTATCAACTCAATATCAGATATTTCAGTAGTACCTTGAAGATTTATGCTTATCGACTGAAGATCTATTGCATCCTCAGTGCCTTTATATTGAACCGTAGCTTTAAGGATCAATTCATTGTCATTACCTCTTGCGGTAAGACGATTTTCCTGTTTCAACAATGCATTCACTTCCTTTTGCGAAAACGATGTTAAAGAAATGAATGTCAGTAGGAATAATGTCAAAATCTTTTTCATTTCACTTTATTTTTTATTTTTGAGTATAAATGTTAATAATTCATTACAACCTTCGTTAACGTCATCCCAAGTAGCCTGAAAATCGCCTGTGTACCAAGGATCTGCCACATCGGCGGGACGAGATGTATAATCCATGAGAAGAGAAATCTTTCTGTCAGGATCCTCCCCCAACATTTTTTTAAGATTACTGACATTACTCTTATCCATGGCCACGATATAGTCATAATAGTCATAATCTTTTTTTGTTATCTGCCGAGCTGTCTTACCTTCACATCCTATTCCGTATTCCGCAAGTTTCTGTCTTGCAGGCGGATAGACAGGATTACCTATTTCGTATGTTGACGTAGCAGCGGATGCGATCTCAAATTCATGCTTCAATCCAGCTTTCTCCACAATATCTTTCATAACAAATTCAGCCATCGGACTGCGACAAATATTTCCGAGGCAGACGAAAAGTATCTTCTTCATAATTTAAATTAACTTAATATTTATAAACACATCTTATAAATTTTCATTATATCGTCTTTTGTCAATGGCTTGAATCCTTTCAGCACACCTCCACCACAGGCCTTTTCCGCCATTGCCGAAAAATATTTCCTATCTATTCCTATTTCAGTGAATGTGCTTTTAAGTTCCAAGGTATCGAAGAAGAACTTATAGACTTGTTTGATACCTTCTCTAGCTATCGCCATAGGTTCCTGATTCGGATTTACGCCAAACACATTGACAGCGAACTGGACATATTTCGATACGTTTGTCTCATCAAGGCAGAATTCCATCCAGCGAGGCGTAAGTATCGCCAAACCAAGTCCGTGAGTGATGTCATAATAAGCAGACAGCTGATGTTCCATTGGATGACAGCTCCAGGCTTTAGCTCTGCCACCGTTGATAAAGCCGTTGATCGCCCAAGATGAAGTCCACATAAGGTTTGCTCTAGCTTCGTAATTCTCAGGATCTTGCATAGCTATAGGCGCATATTTCACAACAGTTTTCATCATACCTTCCATGAAGCAGTCGAGCATATAAAGATCTTTGTTCATGTTAAAATAGACCTCCATGATGTGCGACATTATATCGACAGAACCACATGCCGTTTGGTATTTGTTCACGGAATATGTCAATGTTGGGTCGAGGAAAGAGACTTTCGGAAGCAGATTCGGATCGAGACGACCGATTTTATCGTCGGTTTCAGGGTTACTTATGACAGCTGCTGTATCCATCTCCGAGCCTGTAGCCGATAGAGTCAATATCGTGACGATAGGCAGCGCTTTGTTGATAGGCGCTTTTTTCTCGTTCATGAAATCCCAAGCATCGTGATCCACGCAAGCCGCAGCTGCCATGATTTTGGTAGCGTCGATAGTGGAGCCGCCACCTATAGCCAGCAACACGTCAATATTATTCTCTTTACACATCAGAGCGCCTCTCCTAACCGAGTCGATACGAGGATTCGGCTCGATACCTGAGAGTTCAAACACTTCAAGTCCCGCCTTTCTCATCTCTGACATCACCTTATCATAAAGGCCGTTTTTCTTGATAGAACCGCCGCCGTATGTCATCAAGACGCGTGTTCCAAATTTTCTCAATTCTTCACCAAGATGGCTTAATTGATTCTCACCAAAATATACCTTCGTAGGAATGTTATAAACAAAATTATTCATAGCTTCTCATTTTTCTACAAAGATAATAAAAGACTACGGACTACGGACTACAGACCACAGACTTTTTTAATTAGGAATGAGGAATTATTTTTTTAATCTCATAAATTCAGGAATTCAAAATCTCAAAACGTTTCTAGAGTTCTAAAAAAAGAGCTGCCTTTTTACAGCAGCTCTTAACCTTTAGGACACATTCAACGTATCCCTACTATAATTTTCAGTTTTCAATTTTTAACTATTCTCTTAACAAACGTTACGTTTTCTGTAGCGACCTTCACAAAATAAACACCACCGGTTAAATCCGTTACATCAATACTTAAATTACCTTGGTGACTTGGTGTCTC
>JAZLEO010000010.1:0-1709 GCA_045615285.1 Bacteroidales bacterium | reverse complement strand
GATGCGTCTCAAATATTATTTCAAGAGACGCATCAATAATATGGTTAGAAAGTGTCTTCGTTTTAAAAAAAAGATTACCGAACCATATTATTGGTACGTCTCTACGTTGTGAAGTGCGCAGCACGGAACGCCTGCTGTTTTAATTAAAGTCCTGTAGGGACTCTTCCGATGCGTTATGGATTGGAGCGGCATCCTTTGGGGAGAGACGCAATATTTTGCGTCTATACAATAGCGGAAAGCCCGACGGCTTCGCCGGAACGCCCAAAAAACAATTCATAATTCATAATGCATAATTCATAATTGAAAGTTGAAAATCATCCTTTGCGTTCTTTAGGTTTTTGCTAGAAAAATACCTCATTTATAACTCATGAAATATCAATAAAAAATCATTAACACTTTCTTTGTTTTTATCATAATTATTATTATCTTTGCGAGCATTTGTGACTATTCACAAGGGAAAGGAAATATTAACTTAAAACACTAAATACTATGCAAAAGAAAGGTAACAAATACGGAACTCACCGCGTGATTGAACCAGTTGGCGTTCTTCCACAACCAGCTAACAAACTCGATAACAATATGGACGAGATTTGGGATAACGAAATCCTCATCGATGTTCAGACATTAAATATTGACTCAGCTTCTTTCACAGACATCTACAACTACGCAGTTCAACAAGCTGGCGAAGGCGCAAGCGACGAACGTATCCTCGAAGAAGTCAAGAAAGAAATGTTCCTCAACGTAGAACTTCAAGGCAAACACCGTAACCGCAGAACAGGTTCAGGCGGTATGTTACTCGGTAAAGTTGAAAAGATCGGTGATGCTTTGAAAGGCAAAATCGACTTGCAAGAAGGCGACCGCATCGCAACATTGGTTTCATTGTCATTGACACCTCTCCGCATCGACGAAATCATTGAAATCCGCAAAGACGTTGACCAAGTTGACATTAAAGGTAAGGCTATCCTCTTCGAAAGCGGTATCTACGCTAAGATTCCTAACGACATGCCAGAAAAATTGGCTCTCTCAGCATTAGACGTTGCTGGTGCTCCTGCACAGACAGCTAAGTTGTGCCAATACGGTCAAAACGTCGTTATCCTCGGCGCTGGCGGTAAATCAGGTATGCTCTGCTGCTACGAAGCTAAGAAACGCGTTGGCGTTACAGGTAAAGTCATCGGTTTGGCAAACAGCCCTAAGAGTACAAACCGTATCAAGGAACTCGGCTTCTGCGACGTAGTAGAAAGCGTTGCTGGCATGACACCAGTTCAAGTTTACGAACTCATCCACAAACTCACAGACGGTAAGATGGCTGACGTTACAATCAACTGCGTTAACGTTCCAGATCAAGAAATGACAGCTGTTCTCTGCACAAAAGACGACGGCGTCGTTTACTTCTTCTCAATGGCAACAAGCTTCACAAAAGCAGCTCTCGGTGCAGAAGGTATCGGCTCTGACGTTAACATGATTATCGGTAACGGCTACACTAAAGGTCACGCAGAATTCACATTACAAGAACTCCGCGAATGCCCAGAACTCCGTAAGATTTTCGAAGAACTTTATGCATAAATAATAATTGAAAGTTGAGGGATTTGTGTCTCTCGACTTTCATTTTTCTTTAACATATATAAAATGGAATCAAGAAGAAAACAATTATTTCCTAACGTCACCGACGAACAATGGAATGACTGGAAATGGCAAGTCAAGAATCGTAT
>JAZLEO010000009.1:0-3341 GCA_045615285.1 Bacteroidales bacterium | reverse complement strand
GAATTCATCACTGATAGATCTAAAGGAACGGCCTTCTTTAAGCATCACCATGTATTTGAGCAATGCTTCCCGATCATGTTTTTTACGCATAATAAAACCCCAAAAGTTTTTTGTCCAAACTTTTGGGGTCACTTCATGTGTATTAATTTTTTGTAGGATACATTGACGCGTCTCTACAACTCCTAACTCCTAATTAGACTAAAACACACTAATCATTTTTCGTGTTTTTTTGTGCTTTTTAGTGGATGATTACACGAATCCTTCGTAGATTCTGCAAAGTCCGAATGTCAATGCTTTTTGCTTTACGTTCTTGAATCCACATTCTTCCATTATTGCCATAAACTCTTTTGGTTTAGGAAAGTTCATCACTGAATTAGGAAGATAAGTGTAAGCCTTGCTGTCGCCAGAGATTTTCTTGCCGATAAAAGGAAGAATATGAAGGAAATACAATTTATATAATGAAAGCAAAATCTTGTTTTGAGGGACGGAAAGTTCTAATATAAGAAGGTGTCCGTTGTCTTTCAAGACACGACGTAGTTCATTCAATCCTTTTTTCTTGTCTTCAAAATTTCTTATTCCGAAGGCGATAAAAGCAGAATCGAAACTATTATCCTCGAAGCTGAGATTTTCGCAATCTTCCACTTTAAGGTTTATGTTGTTGAGGTTCAAAGATTTGATTTTCTCTTCACCGACTTTAATCATTCCTTCAGAAATGTCGATGCCCGTCACGAAAGGAATTCCGGCCTTTGCCAAAGCGATGCTAGAATCAGCAGTGCCGCAAGCTACATCGAGAACGTGAGACTCTGAGTTTCTGAGATTTTTACAAATGCGTTTAACGGCTTTCTTCCTCCAAATCTTATCAATGTTAAGAGAAAGAATATGATTCAGTTTGTCGTAAGTAGGAGCGATGTTGTTGAACATCGAACGCACGAAATTTTTGTCAGCCATTTTTGATGAGTCAATAAGTCAATAAGTCAAATAAGTCAATGAGTTTATGAACTTTAAACCTTAAACTTTAAACCTTAAACCAATTTATTTTTCGTTGAAAGCAATCCGCAGGCGGCGTCGATGTCTTGGCCGCGTGATGCTCTGATTGTTGCGATGATGCCTTTGTCGTTGAGTCTGTCGCGGAAGCGTTCCATGTCATCCATCGTCGGACTTTGAAGGTTGATGCCAGGGATGCTGTGGAAACGGATGAGGTTGACTTTACAACGCAAGCTGCCGAGTTGTCTTGCGAGTTCTTTGATATGGTCGGAAGTGTCGTTGAGACCTTTGAACACGATATATTCGAAGAACACGCGGCGTTGTCCGCTCCAGTCGTGCTGACGGATGGCGTGGATGACTTCTCTGATAGGATAAGCTTTTTCAACTGGCATGATCTTCATTCTTTCGTCGTGGAAAGGAGAGTGGAGACTTACTGCGAGGTTGCATTTCGACTCATCGAGGAAACGTTTCATATAAGGTATGACGCCGACGGTAGAGACTGTGATGCGAGTCGGACTCATGGCGAGACCCCAATCAGATGTCATCACGTTGAGCGTGCGCATAAGGTTGTCGTAGTTGTTCATCGGTTCGCCCATTCCCATGAATACGTAGTTTGTAAGTTTCTCATATTCTGGGAGGTTGAGGATTTGGTTCAAGATGTCGCTTGCAGGAAGGTTTTCTTGGAAACCCTGTTTGCCTGTCTGGCAGAAGAGGCAGTTCATCTTGCAGCCCACTTGCGAAGATACGCATAATGTAGCGCGTTCTTTGTCGGGTATATAAGCAGATTCTATGAAGTTGTCGCCGCCCGGGAAGAGATATTTCTTCGTACCGTCTTTAGATTCTTGAACGGCTTCGTAGTTGCGATAGCCGGTAGTATAATTTTCAGAGAGAAGCTGACGTGTTGCTTTAGAGAGGTTTGTCATTGCGTCGAAGCTGCCAGTATGTTTTTTGTAGAGCCATTCTGTGAGTTGTTTGGCTGTGAACTTAGGCAATCCATGTTGATTGACGATTTCTTGTATTTCTGCTAAGGTTAAACCGAGTAATGCTTTCATGATTTATATTTTTATAGGTCAACGGACAAGGGACAACAGTCTTCGTCCAGGTTAAAAAGATTCTCGTTGAGAAGTGTGCAAATTTAGGAAAAAAATAGATTGGTCTTTTGTCGATTTGTAGAAAAGACTTTTATTTGTGAAAATATAATAGTAATTAAAAAATACTAACAAAAAGTTCCATGTTATTGGGAATTTATTTTTAACTTTGCACCAGAATCAAAAACATTTTATTGGAATCTATGTTGAAGGTAGAAATACTTGATGATGATTTGAGAGAACTTATTTTTAAAGGTAAGAATAAGGGTAAATATAAGAAGTTTGCTCGTGATAAAAAGTTCGTAACAAAACTTACGCATATATATAACTTATTTTGTTCTCTGGAGCATGTGTCTAAGTTAAAAGATTTTAGTTTTTTACATTATGAACAATTGAAACATGTCTCATTGAGTTCTGTGAGAATAATCAATGGTAGAGTTGAGCGACTGCTGTTCAAAGAGACAGAAGATGGAATACAGATTTCACTAATTGAAATAAATGAAGATCATTATGGCAACAAGAAATGAAAATACTACGACTTGGATAGCGACTCATCCTGGTACTATATTGAAGTATGAGTTGGAAGAAAGAGGGATTTCTCAAAAGGAATTTGCTGAAATGATAGGTATGCAAAGGTCTCATGTTTGCGAGCTTATAAAAGGAAAACGCACGCTGACCAAAGCTATTGCTACTAAGATTGAAGAAACGCTGGGTATTTCTGCGATTTCATTAGTGAATATGCAGGTTAAATACGAATATGACATGAGCGTTATAGAGCAAAAAAGTGTTGAGGAGCAAAAAGCACTTAATGTATTGAAGCTTTATGATGAGGTGTTTGATGTGAGGATATTGCTTAAGCGACTTGGATTTTTGGCAGAATCTGCAGTTGAAAACCTTAGATGTCTTAAAGAAATTTGCGGACTTCCCAAACCCGCCGAGTTGCAGTTGGAATATGCAGGTAAATTTAAGAAATCAGCGAAGACAGGTCAAGATGTGCGAATGCTGATGACGTGGAAGATACTGGCTGAAACAAAAGCAAAGACGCTTGTTGTAGAAGGAACATTTGTAAGAGATGATGAGCCGATGTTGGTAAGCGAATTAAGCAAGGCTTTGCATGAAAACCAAAACACAGAAACTATAGTGAAAAATATATTGTCAAAATATGGCATAGCTTTTTGTATAATAGAGAAAATAGACAAGGCTTCGGTTGATGGATATTCATATTTTGAAAATGGAATGCCATATATTATTTTAACGAGAAGATATAAC
>JAZLEO010000008.1:0-64713 GCA_045615285.1 Bacteroidales bacterium | reverse complement strand
TGTTAGATGCGGATTTTTTGCCGCTTTCCCGCACTTTTTACCGTATCTCAGGTACTTTTTGCCCCTTTTTACCCCTTTTTTGACACGACTTCATGACAAAAATATCACAAAATCAAAAAAAACACGGAAAAAGCAGCGAATTTCAAACGCTAAAATCCAACAAAAATATGCGACGTTTTTGGCCAGAATCGAAAAATAACGCTTAATCAAAAAACACATGCATTTTTCCACCTATATATGAAATATTACTACACCTTATTAATTAATATAAGAGATAATCTCCAAGACGAGAAGAGACGACGGTACCAAAAGCCAGCCACCATGCGTTAGGGATTGCAGCGTGGTGTTCGTGGATCCGAAGCTCGGCACACTACCACCACGCAATATTATCGGGAATTGAAGAAGATGAACGATACTCTTGAACTGGAATCCAAGCGACTGCAAGAACAGAAAGTTGAAGCCGAGCAAGAACTCAAACAGGTGAAATCGGAGATACGCACCGGCAAACTCAAAAGCGTGGCTACCGATGCAGCTACAGCCCTTGCAAGCGGTGTGAGTTCTCTTTTCGGCAGCGGTAAGATGAAATCGTTGGAACGCAAGAACGAGGATTTACGGGATGAGATAGCAATCCGAGATGAGACCATCGAGCAACTGCAATCCAACATCAAGCAAATGGAGGTGGAACACCAAAAGCAGATACAGGAGGTCAAGCAATCATACGAAGCGGAACATCGTAAACAATCGGAGTATATCGATAAGATTTTGCGTTACTTCCCGTATGTAGAGAAACTGATGCCGATGATTAAATACCTCAGCGAGAAAATGGGATTCAATGACAACCTTATTAAAGCATTATGCACTTTTAAGGAAATCCCCGTAAAAGTCAAACTCTATTCAACGATGTTTAACCAATCGTTTTCAGCCGATGGTGCGGTCTGCTCCCTCAAAGAAGATAAGGAGGGAAGATTTGATCTTAAAATCGATGGCGTATCGCATCACTCTTGGTTCAGACGCAAGAAAGATGAGTTTATGGAAGCGTTAGGATTGCCGACAAGTAGAAGTCAAAATCGAGGGTTGAAACTCTAAAATACTCATCAAGTCGTAATAATTTGCCCATACAAGGCTTATTATTACGACTTTTTTGTAAATTTGCAGTTGGATTAAGGTAACTCCATCCAAAGACATATGAGAAAAAGAAGAAGCGTTATGCTTATCTTGTACTTGAAAACGTAGGAAATTTTCAATTAGATGCAAGGATAGCATAGTGGTTCTCACGCGTATAGCGTGGGCTGCTATTGTTACATCTGCATCTATGGTTTCCTACGACCTTCAAGTAAGAGTGTAGCATACAGTTCACGCTTTTATTGTGATGAATTGTTAAATTTAAATTCAATGATATGAAAAAATTATGGTCGTTATTACTAATTGTATTTGCTTTGTATGGCTGCGTTGGAGCTCCTACAAAAGCAAATAAGAAGTTCTCAAATGTTCAGCAAGAAAACTTTGATAATATGCTTGCACGAAACAATGACAAAAGTTATCATTTAGGGAATAAAATATTAGAAAAGGAATTTAATGATAGCGTTAAATTAGCAATGGGTGAATATATGGATTCTGTTAAACTATTTGTTAATTGGAAAGCTCAAATTCAGAATATTAATAGTAGAGAAATAGGAAAATCTATTGCATTGTCATTTGAGTTAGAATATGCTCCTGAACAGTATAGAAAAGTAACTTTTGATGTGGATTATATTTTACCACAGGATAGTATAAATACTGATAAAATATATCAGACTATAAGAAGCCTAAACAACTATTCTACCGTTTACTTCGATGGCTTCATAAGAAAGAAAGCAAATGGCGAAGCTCATTATAGTTCTTCAGATAATTTAATGCATAGTTATCCAGACTTCAAGTTCTTTGTGGTGGATATTAACACTACATCGAAAGGTGATACATTGTCAAACAATCTTCAAAATGCAGTAGATTTAAGTTTCCAAGCCATAGAACCGTTTGAATTAAACTTCAAAAAGGAAATCTCGGAAAAAGAATCAAGTAAGCGAGTAGAGAAAATTGCTCCTCGTTTCAAGGCTGCAAAAGAAGTGCTGACACAAGATGAGAAAGCGTATATCGATAGACTAACCCAAGCACTTACATATAACTTCTTATACGCACAATAAGCATATCAATATAAGCGAAAGGCCGTCACTCAACGGCTTTTCGCTTATACCATATATCTTCTTCTTAGATATTTTAACCAATCTTGCTGTTTGTCTGAAATGAAAGTTCTACCTATCATATCAAACAAGGATTCGTATGTTAAATCAATAAAGGTCGTTTTGCCATAATCGGTTAGCAATGACTTATATTCTGGTATAGCATACTCTAAAAAATGTTTATTACCTTGAGGATAAAGATGTATGTGATAAAAATGTTGAATATCACCCCTATACAACATAGAATAACCCCAAAGATGATTACGCCAAATTTGACGTAGATGGTTCGCCTTTATGAATGAAGTGATGTCTAATGTAGGAATATACCATTGCGAGAGTCTTGTCATCTGGTGGTATAATCCATCAACATTCTCAATATCTTGTCTCTCCTTAACTCCAATAGGATAACCATTTTCGGTGTATTTTACTTCTATTCCAATGCCTCCAATAGAACCATCAGAAGATATATACTCTATGAATGTGTCAAAAGATGTTCCGTCATTCAGATATTCGCTTTTATCAGCAGTTCCTGCATATTCAATAAGTATGCGGTTTATTTTTGATATACCTCCTCCTATTATTTCGTTAAACAGCATAGCAGTAGCATTTATATCTTCTTCCATTGGAGTAAAGATATTGTAAGGAATGTGCTCGCTTCTCAACATGTTGGAGAATAATACAGAAGATTTAAATGATTTAACCTTGCTTTTAATCAGTTCTCTGTAAGTATCACAAAATATAAGTCCTTGCTTGGCTGCATCGGGAGAAAGAATAACTTGAGGATTCTTCTCGTCATAGAAATCATTCAACTCATTTTCTCTAAATGCAAACTGATGAGCACGAGCTTTTGCCTTAAACTCATCATCATAGCGATAAATTTTCCCCTTAATCATTATTCCGCTGTATTATTAGTTTAAGTTCTTCAATAGATAGTGTAGAGTCTTTTCTTCTATGTAGCATTGCATGGCAATTAGGACACACTGGAAATAAGTCATTTTCAACTTCTATCTCGTATCGTCCATCTCTGTTAGAAATTGGAGTTACATGGTGTATATGTATGAAACCTTTTCCTAACTCTCCATATGTATTTTCAAAATCAAAACCACATACAAAACATTTAGTTCCCTTACTCTGGATACATTTATTGCGTGCATTGATATTCCTCTCATGCGTCGTTATGGTTACTTGCCCCAATTCACCTTCCCAATATGCATTTATTTCATTTTCGAGAGTTCTATTTGTGTAGCTTTTACTTAGAATATTACAGTACTTTTGATGAATATCTCGCTCAATTTTTCTTGTCGTATTATTATGCCCCTCTTCATAATAGATAATAAAGTTCATATAAGCTTTTAAGGCTATCCTTAATTTTTCAGCTCCATAATCTTTATAAATTTGCGACAAATAATAATCTCTCAAATCTGTATTAATTCCTCTTGTGTGCAATTCGCCATCAAGCATTTTTTTTAATGCTCTATAAAAATCAGCGAAAGAGTTTTTGTCAATTCCATGACTAAGAAAAAGTGTTTCCTTACCATTTTTTAATCGTTCCTCTTTGTTGTATATCGCTTTTGCCATTTTATAGATGGCTGACATTTGTTCTACCGTATATTCTATTTTTTTCATTTATTGTCTTCACTGAAGGTTATTAATCCTTTTGCAAAGGTACTTGATTTTATTTTTAGCACACATAAAATAGGCATAATATTGCCCATTCATTTTTTATTTCGTAAATTTGCAGTACGAGTTACACGCATTGTTGCAAAGTAATGAAGAACTCAGAAATATGAACTGTTGCTATCTCGTTACCCAATTTTCAAGCAATCCGACCAACCGATTTATTCTAAGCGAGTTATCTTTTCTTGCAAAAGTTACAGAAATTTTCTATATGGCAGACAGCTTTGCAGTTTTTTTTAAAATGAAACGATTTTAAAAAAAACATTACATTGATGACACAAAAAAGGCTTGGTTTTGTTTTAGTTGCTTATATCTAACTCACTTAATTATTAACAAATAAAAAGTCTCGTTAAAGCATTATGATTTTTCTTAAATTTGCATAAACATTAAACATCACAACTATGAACATCGGAGACAAAATACCTGAAGTCTTGGGCATCGACCAAGATGGCAACGAAATAAAAATCAGCGATTACAGAGGCAGAAAAATAATTCTCTACAGTTATCCTAAAGCCAATACCAGCGGCTGCACCGCCGAAGCCTGCTCGCTTCAAGCTCATAAGGCGGAATTGGAAGCGGCAGGTTACTCCATCATCGGCGTTAGCAAAGACAAGAAAGAACTGCAAAAGAAATTCGCCGAGACTCACAACTTGGAGTTTCCTCTTATCGCAGATACAGACACCACCCTACTCCAACAACTCGGCTGCTGGGGTGAAAAAGTCGCCTGCGGTCGCAGAACAATAGGGATTTTAAGAACGACATACCTCGTCAATGAAGAAGGTATAATAGAAAAAATCTTCACTCCAAAAGAGATCAAGACGAAGATTCATGCGGAACAGATTCTTGAAGCTGTTAAGAATGAACAATGAAGAGCTAAAGGTTAATTCCTAAGTCTTAATTGTTTCTTGATTCTCGTCGCTACTATTATCGACATTATCGGGCTTAGAATATTAAAAATACAATAAGGAAGATACGACAAAGTCGCTACGTCCAAAACCGTTGCGTGTGTCATTCCGCAGGTATTCCACGGAATAAGAGGGCTCGTCACAGTCGCCGAGTCCTCCGCACTTCTGCTCAGAAGCCGTGGCTCATAGCCGTTCTTATCATAATAATCCTTAAAGATATTACATGTCAAAATTATCGAGAGATATTGATCGCTGATACAGACATTACTGAATATTCCGGTAAAAACCGTCGAGGCGACAAGCGTAACGGTCCGTTTTATAAATCTCATAATCAGATTCGTGATATTCGCTATCATCCCGCTCGCCATCATCACTCCGCCAAAACACATCGCACATATTATAAGCCAAATCGTATTCATCATCCCGCTCATGCCTCGCGTCGCAATCAAGTCAGTGAGCACTGGGCTCGAAGTATTAACAGAAGTGCTTCCATAACAGCTTATCATCATCGCCTTTATCTTATCGACAATCGTCACTTCTTCACCTATATTAATAATGTGTGATATTATCTGCGGCTGCGCAATAGGGATAAATATAGCCGCGAATAATGAGGAAAGAAACAGAACCACAAGCGACGGCATCTTAAACAATATCATCACGAGTGTTAACAGCGGCAACATCATCAGCCAAAGATTGATGTTGAAAGTCTCCGTCAGGGCATTGGCAAAATTGCCTGAAACTTGACCAGGAACATCTCCGAACGAAAAACCTGCCATTAAAAATACCATCAGACTTATTATCATTGAAGGCACCGTCGTTTTCATCATATATTTAATATGTGTGAACAAAGGCACGCCGACTGTTGAAGACGCAATGACGGTAGTATCAGATAGCGGCGATATTTTATCGCCGAAATACGCACCTGAAATGACAGAGCCCGCAATCCATGATGTCGAGATGCCGTAGCTCTGCCCTATTCCTATCAGCGCGACGCCGATAGTTGCGATTGTCGTCCAAGAGCTGCCCGTTACGACAGAGACGACAGCCGAGACTATGCAGCATATCACAAGGAAAATCTTAGGATTGACGACTTGCATTCCGTAATAAATCATTGTCGGTACTACTCCGCTCAGCATCCAGGTTCCGCCAATAGCTCCTATAAGAAGCAGCATCACAATGGCACTTCCGACATTACCGACATTCCATTTTATGGCATCTTCAAAAGATTGCCACGGAACTTTAAAAAACATCATTCCGATGAAGACACAAACCGCCGACGCCACAAGCAAAGCGATCTGGCTTGCGCCTTCCATAGCGGATGTATCGAAGACTTTCACGACGAAAATCAGGATTAGAATTAAAGTGATTATTGGAATAAGCGACAATATCAACTTTGAACTTTGCGCTTTTAATTTCAAACTTTCTTCAGTATGTATTTTTTTCATCTCTACAATTTTTCATTGCAAAGATAATGTCAGGATGAAAGAATTATTTTGGAGAAAACGAAGATTAACGTTTATTTAATTATAAATGTAAAGACGCAAAGTTCTAGAGTTCTAGAGTTCTAATAATGTTTTCTTGAATGGAAGGTTCTAATTCTAAAAGGAAGGTGTTTCTAACTTCTTCTATTATTTCTTCTTTGTCAAAATCTTTTAGATTTGAAGCGATGATTGTTTTTCTTGTCTGTTCATCTTGCTGTTGTATGACATTATAAATCTTGACAAAATCGACGGCATCAGTTTTCAACGCCATCTGCACAAGATTCTGCTTTTTGATATTAGCGGCATCTATCGCGAAAAGGAGACAATATATCAGAAATTCTTCTTTTTTCATAATCAAATGACTACAGACAATAACTTTGGAGTTAGAATGAATAATAAAAATCAACTCCTAATTGTTAATATTTCGATTTATAAATCAAAAAGACGGCTGGTCTTTTATTCCAGTCTTTTTTTATTTTCTTCCATTCTGATATTGGTTTGCTTACGATTTCTTCGTCTGGCATCGAGATGTTACAAGCGACGCATAACATCGTGTTAGGATGACAAGTTTTGGTAAGTTCCTCAATCATTGCGTTATTTCGGAACGGCGTTTCGATGAACATCTGCGTCTCGTTATTCGTTGCGGAACGACGTTCAAGATTTTTTATAGCGTTACTTCTTTCTGGAGACTTTATCGGAAGATAGCCGTGAAAACAAAACGCCTGTCCGTTGAATCCAGAAGCCATCAACGCTAGAATCATAGCGTTAGGTCCTGTAAGCGGCACCACTTTTATTCCAGCCTGATGTGCGAGTTCCACGATGAGAGAGCCTGGGTCGGCGACGCAAGGAGTTCCTGCTTCCGACATCAAACCAACATCGTTGCCGTTCAAAGCCTCACCTAGATAAGTCATCAAATCAGGGTTGTTCGATTTATCATGTTTATCGATCTCGACAAATGTAAGTTCGTCGATAGGACAAGGCATATTCATTTTCGACAACATACGTCGTGCTGTTCTGACATTTTCGACAACAAAAAAACGTATTTTTCTTACTATTTCTAAAGTCCCTTGGGGAATGACCTGCTCAGCCGTAGTAGCGCCGAGCAATGTAGGGATGAGATAAAGTTTTCCAAAATGACGATTCATCAGCAGATATTTTTCTCTATTTCTGAAGCTAATGTTCTAAATTGCTTATCGGTTTCAAGGAGATTAGTGACGGTTTTCAGCGCATGTATAACGGTAGCGTGATCTTTGCCTCCACATTGCTGGCCGATTGTAGCGAGCGAAAGTTTGGTATATTTCTTGGCGAAATGCATCGCAAGTTGTCGCGCCTGCACCATTTCACGTTTTTTAGACTTGGAATAAAAATCCTCTATTTGTATGTTCAGACTATTGCAAACCACATTGACGATATACTCGACCGAGACTTCTTGTGTAGAATTATGTACGAATCTCTCGATAAGTTGACGAGCCAGATCCAAGGTGATGGCTTTTTTGTTCAGCGACGACTGGGCTATCAGTGAGATGAAAAGACCTTCCATTTCTCTGACGTTGGATTTCACCCTTGAAGCCACATAATCGACAACTTCATCCGGCAATTCTATACCGTCGTTAAACGCTTTACGTTTCAAAATTTTGATTCGAGTTTCAACATCAGGCTGCTGCATATCGGCCGACAAGCCCCATTTGAAGCGTGACAACAAACGCGGTTCCATATCCTTAATTTCGACTGGAGCCTTATCGCTCGCGAAGATCAACTGCTTTCCGTTTTGTTGCAAATGATTGAAAATATGGAAGAAAGCGTCTTGAGTCTTTGTCTTTCCAGAAAGAAACTGAATATCATCGATGATAAGCACATCTATCATCTGATAAAAATGCACGAAATCATTTCTCGTCTTGTTCTTGCAGGAACTCATAAACTGCTGGATAAACTGCTCAGCATTGACATAAAGCACGATAAGATTCGGATGATGTTTCTTTGTTTCAAGACCGATGGCATGACAAAGATGCGTTTTTCCCAATCCGGTCTGACTATAGACAAACAAAGGATTGAATGCTGTTTTACCAGGTTTCTCAGCCACCGCCAGACCAGCGGAACGAGCCAAACGGTTGCAATCGCCTTCTATGAAGTTATCGAAAGAATAATTTTCATTAAGTTGCGATTCCACCTTAATCTTGTTAATGCCTGGCAAAACGAAAGGATTCAGAATCTGCTTATTCGATTCATCATCGAAATTGATAGGAACTCTGACGGCAGGGTTGATAGTATTCGTTCTATCATTTGTAGGCACTTTGATGTCCAAAGGGTCATCAGAGCCATAGTTATCCATCACGATACTATACTTCAGACGACCTGTCGGGCCCAATATTTTACCAATCACCAACTTTAAAACCTGGATATATTGAGCTTCCAGATATTCATAAAAAAACTGACTAGGAACTTGTATGGTCAAAACATTTTCGTCCTCTTCATAAGCCACCGGCTTGATTGGTTTAAACCAAGTTTCGTAGCTCTGAGGACGAACGTTCTCTTGTATCATTCTGAGACAATCATTCCATATTTCGACACAAAGTCTGCTCATTCTATCAGTTGAAAAAATACAATGTTTTAAAAATCAGAAGATTATAAATTCCAATTTCGTTTCCAAAATTTTCAACAAAAATGAGGACAAAAAAGTTAATAAAAAAATCAATTTTATATTGAATATTAATTTTCTTTGATTTATATTACGAGCAAAGGGTAAGTTTTTTAACGCCCATTCTAAATATCAGATTATCAAACAGTTCTAAGATAATCAATTTTAACCCCATATAATCTTTTAAGCTTATCTACCACTCTATCAGCGTCTTTCTTTCTCACCGAAATTTCGAGATAACAGTCGAGTTCGAACTTAGGATTTTGTTGTTCGAGATTTTCATCTTTCAACACGCGCATCACCTCATTCATGAGCGGATACCCGAACGTCACGGAATAAACTTCGTCTATTGTTTTTTCAACAATTGTAGCATTGTCGAGCGCCTCTTTGGCAGCTGCTTTATATGCGGCGATGAGTCCTGGCACTCCCAATTTTATTCCGCCGAAATAACGAACCACGACAACGCAGACATTTGTCACATCTTTAGAGAGAATCTGGTTCAGGATCGGCTTGCCTGCCGTTCCGGACGGTTCGCCATCATCCGAAGAACGATAACACGATTTGTCGGGATTTATGATAAAAGCATAGCAATGATGTCGCGCGTCAAAGTACTGCTTCTTAAACTCAGCTACACGCGCTTTCACATCATCCTCGGAATGAACAGGAAACGCCTTGGCAATAAACTTACTGCCCTTTTCCTTGTACAGGCCATCACCTTCCTCAACTAATATTTTATATGTATCTTCGAACATTTTTTAAGACTTAAAGTCGCAAAGTCATAAGGTCACAAGGTCATAAGGTCGCAAAGTCATAGAGTCATAGAGTATAAAGCCTTGCGTCTTTGAGTCCTTGCGTCCCTAAAATTAAATGCAAAGATAAAATATTTTTCAATATTTTTGTAACATGAAAGTACCATCAAATTTAGTCAGAGATATAAGGAATCATTACTGCGAACAGCTTTGTTCGATTTACGACAAGAACGAAGCCAACACAATGATTATCATCCTATTAGAATATTACTTCAATATAACTCGTGTAAAAATAGCTTTGGAGCCAGAGCTTCGTCTCAGCGAATCGGAAATGCTGAAGATACATTTCGCCGTCAAAGATTTGCTGAAAAGCAAACCCATACAATATATAATAGGTGAAACCGAATTCTGCGATCTGAAATTCAAAGTCAACGAAAACGTCTTGATTCCACGTCCTGAGACTTCGGAGTTGGTACGCCAAATAGCCAACAGCCAACAGCCAACAGCCAACAGTCAACTTTCAATTTTAGATATTGGAACAGGCAGCGGATGCATCGCGATAAGTTTAGCGAAGTCGCTGCCAGAGAGCAAGGTTTCTGCCTTGGACATTTCCGGAAAAGCTTTGGAAGTAGCGAAGGAAAACGCCATTAATAACAATGTAAATATCACTTTCATCCACGATGATATTTTATCGTCAAGAAACAAAATAGAAACAAAATTTGACGTTATAGTCAGCAATCCGCCTTACGTCAGAGAGTTGGAGAAAGCCGAGATGCGCGACAACGTTTTAAATTGGGAGCCTCATAACGCATTGTTTGTCAGTAATGACGATCCATTGATATTTTACAGAAGCATATTAGGATTTGCGAAAACACATCTCGAAGAAAACGGAGAAGTTTGGTTTGAGATAAACGAATATCTCGGAAAAGAAATGATTGACTTATGCAAGAGCTTCGGTTTTTCCGATATCGAGATTTTTAAAGATTTCAGAGGAAAAGAGAGGATTTTAAGAGCACGATAATCAATCGAACATCGATCTTGGATTCATAGCGCTCAGCTCAACTCCCCATCAACAATCCAGGCCAGTTTATAGATATATTCATCTACCGTACGGAAATAATATTTATCCATATCCCTCTCAAGATCAGGATTATAATCCTCCCTACGAGCCCAATGCAGACACAATCTGTAATACTCGCAGAAAGACTGATAGAGACGAGGCGTATCTGCAAAAGAAACAGTATCTCTTTTCAAAAGCACCTCTATAACATACGCTCTCAGAGCTGGGTCAATTCCATCATCCCTCTCTGGAGACAAATCCTTCAAGATATGAATCATCCTCTTTGCGAGAGGAATATTTTTCCACACATCGCCATTGTCGGCATTATCGCACATCGCATCAATCAAGTCCTCAAGTTCAGCATATTCCTCATCCCAATCCCACTCACCAGAAGGAGCGATGAAAAAGAACACAAAACGCTCCAACTTACTCACATACATATTAGAAATATCGTATGAAGGCGTACCCAAGAACTGCCATTCTCTGTTGATTTTATAAGTCTTACCCATAAAAACGAACGACATTTCATTCTCATCTATTGAAACGACTTTGAACTTACGATTAAAGAAAGTATGTTCGTAACCATCATGAATCTCATCCTCATAAATATATTCACATGTAGTCTCTCTGTTGCCGATACTCATATCCCTTGATTCGAAGATACGAGCAATACCGAAAAATTGTTTCATACAAATATGATTTAGTTTATTTCCGCAAAGTTCACAAAACTATTTCAGTTTTCCAAAGGAAAAAAATCAGAGATTTTAGTTCAGAACTAAAAAAGAATTAAGGTAATATTGCCAAAATGGTTGGTAATTGAGCAAAAAAGACAAATAACGGACATACAAAACAATCCAAGTCACCTGCCTTTTCTATCCTAATTTTTTTTAATATTTACCAATATATTCTAATATTGAAGTTCCTACGGAACGAATGAGCCTCTGTCGTACCTACGGCACTTTGTGATTATCTCACCATATTTTCTTCACAAGCATTCCGAGCTCCACTCTACATACCTGCCTATAATCTGACGTCCTTACAAGGCTATGTTTTTGACATAAAAAATTTTACAAGTTTTACCAACCATTTTTTTTGCAATTATACCAGAATTAATAAAAAGACTCCTGACGGAATTTCCTTCTCTGATCATATTTTCAAATTATGGATGAAGAGAAGTTTTTGAAAAAAATCTTTCGTCTTCAGCCTTTAGCCTTTCGTCTTTTTTCTTATCTTTGCGGCTCGAAAAGCGATTGTCGCTGGCAGAGTCATATCTGCGAGAGGAAAGTCGGGACAGCACAGAGCGCCGTACTTCTTAACAGGAAGGTATCTAAAAAGATAACAGCAAGTGCCACAGAAAATTACCGCTCTTCGGAGTAAGGGTGAAAATGTGAGGTAAGAGCTCACGCGAGGTCGTGGCGACATGGTCTCGGGGTAAACCTTACGGGCTGCAAGACCAAATATACCGACGTCTGAGGGCTGCTCGTCCGAGTCGGGAGGGTAGGTTGCTTGAGACTGACGGCAACGTCAGCCCTAGAGAAATGACAATCACCTTGGAAACAAGGAACAGAATCCCGCTTATGCTTTTCATTTAAAAAAAACGGAGTCTTAGGCTCCGTTTTTTTATTCCCAAGACAACAAAACATCGAGTTTCCAAGTTAATTATACGATAAAAAAGTTATGCTTTTTTACATATTTTTTTCATAAATTTGTCGTTTAAATTTTGTTGTTTAATTTTTCTAAAAAAATATGAGATCAGTATTAAAAAATTTCATTTTTTTGTCAGCTATATTACTGACAAATATCTCAGTTTCAGCGCAAAAAGAAATAGACCAATATAATCCTGAAGACATTTTCGAAAAAGGCGTCTTACTATTTGAGAACAAGCATTACGCTTCTGCCTTGGAATGTTTCGGGCAATACCTTTCATCCATTGACGACACAAAGCAAAACGATGTCACGATGGCGAAATATTACGAAGCGGTCTCAGCCCTACTCCTCGGCGACTCAGGCGGGGAAAACAAAATCACGACTTTTATCAAAGAAAACCCGACAAATATCATGTTGGAACATGCTAACTTCATATATGCCAACCACTTATTCAAGAACAAAAAATACCGTGACGCTTTAAAGATATACAAAGACATAAATTCAAACAACCTTAACGACAGCGAGAAAAACGAATGCGATTTCAACAAAGCGTATTGTTACTATCAGACACAGAACATCTCGCAAGCCACACCAATTTTCAAGGAACTGAGTCAGAAAGACAACCAATACCGCAACGACGCCAGATATTATTACGCACATATCTTGTACATAAACGGCAAAAAAGACGAAGCCTTAAAATATTTTAACACCTTAAAAGGAAACAACAAATACAAAGACATCTCCAATCTGTACATCCTTCAAATAAATTTTGAAAACGGAAATTACGGCATGATTATGGAACAAGGCGAAGACGTCTTGCAAAAATCGCATAAAAACCGTAAGGCTGACATCGCGCTCATGCTTGCGGAAGCCTGGTTCCAAGAAGGAGATTACGTCAAAAGCCAAGAATACTACAACTTCGCATTGCAGAACTCACGCCGTAAACTGCCAAGAGAGGTCGAGTTCAAAATGGGTTTTTGCAAAATGAAAAACGGAGACTACAAAGGTGCGATAGACCATTTCACCAAAGTAACGGACAAAAACGACGAGCTGGCACAATACGGATCGTACTATATGGCTCAATGCTATACGAACACAAATCAGGACAAATTCGCGAGAAACACATTTTACAAAGCCTACAAAATGGATTTCAACGACACTCTGAAAGAAAACGCTCTCTACAACTACGCAGCTCTCAGCTTCATTCCTGGCATCGACCCTTTCAATGAATCAATAAAAGTACTCAACGACTACATAAAAACACATCCAGAATCAAGCCAAATAAGTGAATTTCAAGATATTGTGATACATCTTCTCTTAAATTCAAACGATTATAACATCGTTCTCGAGACTTTGGAAAGCTACGACAAACTCAGTCCCGAATTAAAGAAAATACAATCACAAATAACTTACAACCTTGGCATTCAATACTATAACGAAAAAAATTACGAAGAAGCGATTAAGTATTTCAAGAAATCGTCAAACAATAAAAACATAGAATCACAAAGCCAAAAAGAAGCATTATTCTGGCTGGCAGACTCTTATTATCGATTAAATGACGACAACAACGCACTTGCCACATATTCAGAATTCCTGAAAACTCCAGGCGTGAGAAATCTTGAAACATATCCTTTGGCTCACTACAACATAGGATATATCTATATGAACAACAACGACTTCAGTAACGCTTCAATAAAATTCAAAGAATACCTTAACATCGACATTTCTTCAGACGGAGAAAGACAAGCCGACTCCTGGATGCGTATCGGCGACTGCTATTTCATTCAACGTCAATACAATAACGCCATTACTGCATACAGCAATGCTGTGAAAACGAACAACAGGAACGCAGACTACGCATATTTCCAACAAGCGATGGGTTACGGAGCTTTAGGAAAAACAAACGACAAAATCAACAACCTCAACGTAATCGTCAGCAAATATCAAAAGTCAGCATTCTATGACAGAGCCATTTACGAAATCGGAATGACGTACCTTAACACCAACGACAGCCGTTCCGCCATAGCGTCGTTCGAGAAAGTCATAAAAGAAAGACAACGTTCGATTTACGCCCGCAAAGCCCTTATGAAAATCGGCATGATCTATTACAATAACGATGAAAACGACAAGGCTCTTGAGAAGCTTAAAACCATTGTAGCTCAACATCCTAATACCGAAGAATCGAGAGAAGCCCTGAACATAATCAGCAACATCTACCGCGAAAGCAACGACATACAAAGCTACTTCGACTATATAGCCGAAAACAACTTGGCAGAAATCAGCATCGACAAGCAAGACTCATTGACTTTCAGAAATATAGAAGATTTCTACTCAAGCAAGAAATACAATGAGACCTTAAAAGGCGCAAAACAATATATCGAAAAACATCCTAACGGAGCATATCTGCTAAACGTACATTATTACGCCATGAAATCGAAGGAAGCGACCGGTGAGACAGAAGGAATAAGAAAACACATCGAATATATCATCGGTCAGCCAGACAACGATTTCACGGACAACGCCCTGCTTCTGGTAGCACGACTGGATTACGACGAGTCCAATTATTCGAGTTCCGCCGCACATTACGAAAGGCTGCTCAACATCACGGAAAACCAGCATGTAATAACCGAAGCGACAGAAGGCTGCATGAAAAGCTATTATTTCGACAAGGAATACAACAATGCCATCGAAAAAGCAAATCAACTTATTGGAATACAAGATATTAACACCAATCAAAAGAAACAGGCAAACTATATCTTAGGCAAATCGTTCTTCGACAAAAACGACTATGCTGAAGCCTTAAAATATTTTAACATCTGTTCAAATATAGACAACGCAGAAATCGGAGCAGAATGCGCTTATCTTTCATCGGTATGTCTCTACAAAAACCAGCAATATGACGATGCCGAAGAAAAAGTATTTTTCGTCTCAGACAAATTCAGCAACTATATCAATTGGACAGCACGTTCTTTCATTCTTTTAAGCGACGTCTATATCGCCAAGAACAACATTTTCCAGGCGAAGGAAACTTTGAAAAGCGTCATTGAAAATTATCCGAAAGACGACGATGAATACGAAGCCATTGTCAGCGCCGCACAGGAAAAGTTAAATAATATTGACAAAACATCAAATGAATAAGGGAGACAGATTATGAAAAACAAGCATTTTGTCATAGCAGCATTTTTTATCATATTAAGCTCATTATCATACGCTCAATCTCATAATGAAGAAGTTACCGTAGAAGGTTCCTACGCACCTCAGATAACAAAATCAGAACGTATCGCTCAGACTCCGGATGTTCCAAAACGCGAGTTCAAAATACCGAATTACGTGGTGAATACGGAAGATTTTCTATACAACTACAAAATCGATCTCGAGCCTATCAGCCCTTTGCAATACACCAACAAAAAAAATCAGGTGATAACCAACAATTTCATCAAGGCTGGTTTTGGAACAAGAGTGTCGCCAGACTTCCTATTCAGGCATTATTCCAACATCACGAAAAGAACAAGTCTCGGCGTCGGCATCGACCATAACTCAACATGGCTCGGCATGAAAGATTACCCAAATTCAAAGTATATGAACAATGCCGTCGCCCTGTCGATGATAAACCGTTTCTCACAATTCCAACTACATTCACATGTTGACTATCATTACGATATGTATTATCTCAACACCGATGCCGACACTGACGCCAGAAAGATACATTCTTTAAACGCAAGAATGACAGCCAACAATAACAAGTCGAGTTACAAATCATTATACGACGAATTCTCCTTGGATTACAATTATTCTGGCATACAAAAAGGAATGCAGGAAAACCTCTTGAGTCTCAGCGCACATCTGGAACATTCAAATTCGTGGTTCAGATATAGCGAAGGCACTCAGGCACTCATAGCCGATGTCAAAGCTGAAGTCAGCAATATTGAGCAGACTTTATTCTTAATATCATTCAATCCTCACCTCAATTTGAACGGCGATTATTACAGCCTTCGTCTAGGTTTTTGCTTTGATGTAAAAACAAATTCAATAAGCATGGGCGGTATCTATCCCGACATCAAAGGAAGCCTCTATCTTTTTGAAAGACAATTCGAGCTTTATGCGGCATTGGGCGGCAAAACAAAAATCAACACCTTAAAAGAAATATTAGAAGAAAACCCATTCATAATTTCAAACTTAACCAATATTGGCGAATTCGATTACGAAAAGACCTACTTCGACTTCCAAGGAGGATTGAAATTCAAAGTCTTGGATAAAGTCGGAGGACATTTTGGCGTAAGATACAGAAGAATCGACAATCATATATTTTATATTAATTCAATAGAACAAATAGGAGCTTTCGATATTATCTTAAACGACTGTTATCTATTTAATTTCTATGCCGATTTACACACAAGAATAAACGACCAGATTAAAATCGTCGGAAACTTCACTTATAACAAATATGATATTTCCAAAGCATATTTCACCGACGATGCGCCTGTCACAAGAGAACACGCATGGTATAAACCAGAAGTAGAATTTACACTGAAAGGGATATATAAACTAAACGAAGAATGGAATTTCAATATCGCCACATACGTTGAAGGCAAACGATACGCTTTGACAGATCCTAGCCAAGAAATAGTCGAAGAATTAAAGGCTATCTGCGACGTACAGTTAGGCTGCGACTACAACTTCAGGAACAATCTCACCTTCTACGCAGAAATCAAGAATCTAATCAACAACAAATACCAGATTTATTACGGTTATCCATCGTATGGTTTTCAAGCGTTTCTGGGATTTAAGTACCGATTTTTATAACATCTGAGAACCACAATCTGAAGCTATTTTTTTACAATATTTTTATCGTGTATTTGTTCAAAATACACGATTTTTTTTATTATCTTTGCGCATAATATTAAGCTTTTCAAGAAGAAAATTAAAACATCTTTTACATATAAGAAGAAATGACAGAAGAAGTAAAAAAAGTTGCTGAAAGCAATTATAACGCCAGTAACATTCAAGTTTTAGAAGGACTCGAAGCTGTTCGTAAACGTCCAGCCATGTACATCGGTGATGTCAACGTAAGAGGTTTGCATCATTTGGTGTATGAAGTCGTTGACAACTCCATCGACGAGGCAATGGCCGGTTACTGCAACACCATTGATATAAAGATATTGAAAGACAATTCTATACGTGTAGCTGATAACGGCCGTGGTATTCCTACAGGCTGGCATGAAAAAGAGCAGCGCTCAGCGTTGGAAGTTGTTCTCACCGTTTTGCATGCGGGTGGTAAGTTCGACAAAGGTTCTTATAAAGTTTCGGGCGGTCTCCACGGTGTCGGTGTAAGCTGCGTCAACGCTCTTTCAAAACATCTCATAGCGGAAATCCACCGCGAAGGAAAAATATTCAAACAAGAATATGAATACGGCAAACCGATAACACAAGTTGAAGTCGTAGGTGAAGCAAACGATACAGGAACAATCATAACCTTCACTCCTGACGATTCAATTTTCCTCACCAATATTTACGATTACGACACTTTAGCGAAACGTATGCGCGAGCTGACATATCTCAACAGAGGTATCGCCATAACTTTGACAGACGAACGTGAAGTGAACGAAGAGTTGAAAATCTCTCCAAAAAGCGAGACTTTCCATTCAGAAAACGGCCTCGCCGACTTCATCGATTATCTGGACAAGACACGCGAAAAACTCACACCTGAACCTATCACCATTTCGGGAGAAAGCGACAACGTTCCTGTTGAAATCGCATTGGAATATAACACATCATTCTCAGAAAACCTTCATTCATACGTTAACAACATCAACACTCATGAAGGCGGCAGCCACCTCTCAGGTTTCCGTCGCGGCTTGACTCGTACTCTCAAATCTTACGCAGAAAAACAAGGCATGTTCGCAAAACTGAAATTTGAAATCAACGGCGACGACTTCCGTGAAGGTTTGACAGCGATTATTTCCGTCAAAGTTCCAGAGCCTCAATTTGAAGGTCAGACCAAAACGAAACTCGGCAACAGCGAAGTGATGGGTATAGTCGATAAGATTGTGTGCGAACATCTTAACAACTATCTTGAAGAACATCCGAAAGAAGCCAAGATGATCGTTGACAAAGTAGTGCTCGCAGCCACAGCACGTCATGCAGCCCGTAAAGCGAGAGAACTCGTCCAACGCAAAGGCGCTTTATCAGGATCAGGCCTCCCAGGCAAACTCGCCGACTGTTCTGACAAAAACCCTGAAAAGACCGAGTTATACATCGTTGAGGGTGACTCAGCTGGCGGTTCAGCAAAACAAGGTCGCGACCGTTCTTTCCAAGCCATCCTTCCTTTGAGAGGTAAGATCCTCAATGTGGAAAAAGCGATGCCTCACAGAATTTTCGAGAGCGAAGAAATTAAAAACATATACACAGCTTTAGGTGTCACAATAGGAACAGAAGAAGACAGCAAAGCCTTGAATATCGAGAAATTAAGATACCACAAGATCGTCATTATGACCGATGCCGATGTCGATGGTAGCCACATCTCGACATTGATTCTCACATTCTTCTTCCGTTATATGCCTGAACTTATAAATAAAGGCTACGTCTATATCGCAACGCCGCCTTTATATCTCATCAAGAAAGGCAAGACAGAACGCTACTGCTGGACTGAAGAAGAACGTGTACAGATAACCAGAGAATTATCATCTGACGGAAGCGACAAAGGATTGCATATCCAACGCTACAAAGGTCTCGGTGAAATGAATCCGGAACAATTGTGGAGCACGACAATGGATCCGGCTCACAGAACATTACGCCAAATAACAATAGAAAACGGCGCAGAAGCTGATTATGTATTCTCAATGTTAATGGGCGACGAAGTAGGTCCAAGACGCGAATTCATAGAACAGAACGCTACTTACGCAAATATCGACGCTTGACGAATCATCAAGCATCTACAAAAAACTCAGAATCTCAATCAGGTTCTGAGTTTTTTTACCGAGCGCCAACATTCCGTACGCCAAAGCGAATCCACCCAAGAGCAATACTTCGCCGCCAAGCGGAGCGTCATTTACAGCAGCTGTTGCAGCCCCTGATTCGACGTAGCTGTCATACAATTTATATTCGGCCTTGCTTTCAGCTGCGGAAGCATAATTAAAAAAGGTATCTTTTTTCTGTGCGAAAGCATCATTACAGCAGCACAAAATCGTGATCGCCACCAATAATAAAAGCAGTTTTTTCATTTATTCTTAATTTGTTTTAACAGAAAACATCAAATACAAGACTTTGTTGATAAAACAAATGTTAATAAATGAAAAGAGCGCCACGATTGACATGACGCCCTTAATTCCAGACACATACGAGTGTCGTCACTATATTATGCATTGATTGTAAAAACGTCGCCAGGCTCAGGGATAACTACATTCTTAAAGCCTGCATTTTCAAGCACTTTGCTATAAGGAAGCTGTGCTTCATAATCGCCGTGGACGATAAAGACCTTCTTCACTTTTTCAGGATTCTGACAACGCAGATATTCTTCCATTTCCTGATAATCGGCATGACCGCTGAAAGCATCGATACTGAATATTTCAGCCTTGACGGCGTGAGGCATACCGAAAATCGAGATTTCTTTTTCGCCGTTTAATATACGAGCGCCCAAAGTCGTAGGAGCGCAATAGCCTATCGCCAGAATCGTATTCTTAGGATTATCAATATTATTTGCAATATGATGCTTCACTCTTCCCGCTTCCATCATACCCGAAGCTGATATTATGATACACGGTTCTTGCCGGCTGTTCAAGGCTTTGGAATGATTCACATTGGTTATATACTTCAATGTTCCAAAGCCAAACGGATCGTCGTCATGTTCAAGGACTTCAGCCACATCTTTATTGAACAAGTCGAGATGCATCCTGAAAATATTCGTCGCATTGACAGCCAAAGGACTATCGACATAAACAGGAATTATCGGCAATTTTCCCTCATTGTAAAAATTATTTAAGATATAAATTATCTCTTGAGTACGACCAATAGCGAATGAAGGGATGATAAGTTTTCCTTTCTTTTCAATGCAAGTATGCTTAATAATTCTTAACAATTCATCTTCCGACAACTGTTTGTTTTGATGCAATCTATTACCATAAGTACTTTCCACGATAAGATAATCACATTGAGGGAAAGCGTCGGGAGCTCGTAACAAATAATTATTGTTACGGCCGATGTCGCCGGTATAACCGATACGCGTCACTTCTCCGAACTCATCGATTTCTATAGTTGCGGCAGCACTTCCGAGTAGATGTCCCGTATTTGTAAATTTCACCTTTATATTATTGTCGATATGAAATTGACGATTCAGCGGCACGCTAATAAACAGCTCCATACATTCTCGGGCTTCTTTTTCCGTATAAATCGGATCCACAGGTTTCAACCCTTGACGAGCTCTTTTCTTGTTAAACCAATGTGTATCATTTTCCTGAATGAAACCACTGTCGGGCAACATTATTGAACAAAGATTGCGAGTAGCTTGAGTACAAATCACCGAGCCGCGAAAGCCTCTCTTATAGAAATAAGGTATCAATCCCGAATGATCAACATGTGCGTGAGTAAGAATGATATGGTCAATCTCTGCCGGGTCAACCATAGTGTTGCGATTCAAGCTGTCGGTTTCAAGGCCTTTACCCTGAAACATTCCGCAATCCAAAAGAATCTTTTTTCCATGACGTGTAGTAATAAGATGCTTACTTCCAGTCACTTCTCTTGCTGCTCCAATAAATTTTATTTCCATATCATCAAATTTTAAGTTATTTTATAATGTTAATTTTTCTTATGACAATTCCAGATCCTGTTTCTATCTGCAACAAATACGTTCCCGAATCCATCTCACTCAAATCAATTGAAGCATCTTCAGAATCAACATCTTGCTTCAAGAGTGATTGCCCCATCACATTATAAATCGTGATAGATTCAATTCTTTGCGCCTTAATATTCATTTTATTTGTCACCGGATTAGGATATATTTCAATTTGAGAATCCTCGTCTTCAGTCAGGCCAACGACTTCAACGCAGATTTCTTCAGTCTCGGGAGAAATGAGCGCATGTTTCACAGCGACAACCGTATAACAATATATTCCGTCGGGAACATCTGTATCGACAAAAGTCGTCGTATCAAGATAATTGACTATCGTTTCTCCATTGCGTCTCACCCGATAAAGCTCTGCTATTTCAACTTCATCCCATTGCAGACAGACGTCGTTACCGGTGGCAGTAGCAGTAAATTCTTCCGGTGCAGAAAGCACATCTATACGCAAAGAATCTGTAACATATTGAGAGCCACACGTCACTGTAAGTTTAAATGTCATTGATTTTTTCGGGAAAGCTATCACGACGGAACTATCCTGTTGGATAAGGAATTCTTTTGGCGACCAGTCATATTTCACTTCAGAGTTTGCGTTTGAGACATTAGCGAATATTTTCGTACTATCCCTCTCGACGATAAATTTCGGATTAGCGAACAACGAGAGTGATATTTTCTCTATGGCTGCCACCACCAAGTCGCTGCGTTTAGACTCAACACTGCCACATACCGAAGAGACAGAATAATTATACACTCCGAATTTCAGTCTCTGATCCGTAAATGTCGTATCTTTCCAATTGTTTTTCATCAAGACACCGTCACGATAAACATTATAACCTTCGGCATAATCAGCTTTGTTCCATTTCAAGATAACGCTGATGTCATCCACTGTCGCCGTCAATTCTGTCGGTGTATCAAGCACTTTTATTGTCACGCTATCTTTCACGGCCATGTTGCCATCGCTGGCGCTACATATATAAGTCGTTGTCTTTAAAGGAGTAGCGACAGGATTCTTAACAGTGCTGTCGTTCAGTCCCAAAGCTGGCGACCATGAATAGGTATATTCATACGTTCCTCCTGCCACATAAGCTGTCAATTCTGTCGAGTCGCCGCACGCTATCAAATCATGATCCGTTTTCACGATAATATTAAGAGGCGCATCAACGTCATCAGATACATTTATCTTTTTCTGATACGTGATTTTATTATAGCCGGACACCGTCAGCAGCAGAGTCTCCTCGCAAAAAACAGCATCAAAATCCAGCACCGCCTGCCCGTTATTCACAGTAGCCGTCGCCATTATCTCGCCATTACGTGTCAAAGCAGCCATAGCTCCTTCCCCATCTTCCACTTCGATCACCAGACAAGTCGAAAGTGTAGATATTGAAGAAGGATGTGTAATTTTCATTTCCGCAGGCACATCATTACGCAAGGTCAGAGTCGGGTCGCCGAACAAATTCCAAGTGTTATATGTTCCATAATAAGAAGATATGGTTTGACTGTAATCGAGTATTTTCATAATTCCGTGCAACGAAACGCCACCCATAGTACGTTTTATATTTCCAGAATACGACTCAGTCAGGACATCGATCATCTCATCTTGTCCGTACATAGGCGGTTCCCAAGGTTGCGAGATGTAGGAAAACATTCCACCGATGGCACCTGTCGGGCTGCCATTATCATCATTGGTAGCGCGGAGCCAAGCCTCCGCAAAGCAAGGCTGACTGTGATCATACTTTCCGTTATAGCAAGCGACAGAAATTATATACGGCAGTCTGTTGTCGTTTGTCAAGGCGTTGACACAAGCATTACTGAAACTGCACACATTCCACATCGTTGTCAATCCGTGGTTGCAATAATTTATTATACTTACACCTTCATTGATGCGTTTGCTTATAGAATCGGCTGATGTAGTAATATCGCTGATGTTTTTATATTCACGATATACTGTCGAATAATTATAAGCAAGAAGATCATCTCTGATATTGTCAATATGCTGATAATCATCTTCTCCGTTATGACCTTGCTGATTTTCTCTCTTCGATATTCCCAATCCTGTCTTTAGCCATACATCGTTTTTGTTTATGTCACGTTCATAATGAATCACCTTATCGACTTGTGTCGTTACATGGCTCACGTCTTCGGCAGAGAAACGTCCCACGAAAAGTTCGTTATAATAATCATCGCCCGCCAATTGTCCGTACCACCAATCCGAATAGCCTGAATAATCAGATGCTGACACATATTTTCCAGGAATATGTTTCGAGTCACCGACCAAAAGCAGATATGTAAGCTCCGGATTTTCAGCGTATTCTTTTTTTATAAAATCTTTAATTTTGTCGGCCGACTTACCCGTTTCACTCACAGGAACGATTTTGGTCTCACGTCCTATCGTTTTTTTCCATTCCACGAAAGGCTGCATCGCTTCCAAAAATTCATCGTGACATATTATCAGCAGTGAGCCTTGTTCTTCGACGATGTCATATTTTGCAGCTGACGGTTCATAATTCACGAAACGATTTTTGTAAATCTCCTTAAATTCTTTGTTATGATTCAAGACATCAGAGCGCCTTGAAACGACATTATCTCCAGATTCTTCAGTCGCATAGACTTCAATCCTTATTTTATCTATCACTCTAAGCACCTTAGTGACAGGATTATAGTAGAAAGGTGTGATGATGATATTCTGAGCGCGGAAATCACGCAAGATATAAGGCGAATCCAGATACACTGCCGACAAAGGGAAAAACTCGTCGTTTTCATATACGGCGTCATATATATAAGGTATCTCGTCGGGGTTTTCATCACGCGAGATGTCGCCTTTAAAAGGAGCTATTTCAATGTCTTTGAATTCCGTATAATTCAAAATCTCAATATCGGCCTTCATTTTAGCGAAATCATCGATTATTATCGGGATTGACAGCGAAGGCAAATTCGGCTGACCCTTCTGAACCACGACGCCCATATTTTCTCCGGAAATGATGTTCGACAAGCCACGAGGAGTATCCACTTCCTTGACACAGAAGCTGTTAATCGTCACATCCATTACCGTTGATTTAGCCGAAGAACGCAACAATTCCACGGAATACGGACAATCAGCATTATGGATTGTAGGATTCAATTTCTGAGCGGACGAAATTTGCAAAAACAAGAGCGCCAATATAGTCAGGAAAAGTCTTTTCATAGTATGATTCATTTCTGCAAATATAAAATAAAAAAGGCTGACTTACAATGAAAATAAGCCAGCCTTTTCAACAAAAACAGTATTTATTTATCTTTTATTTTTCCGAACGTAAACACGAGCCCTAATCTCACATTAGCGGCTTTGTATGAAGTCAGCATCTCCATTGTAGAAGCGTTCAACTTAGAGAGAATCATTATGTTATCTGTCACAGCGTAAATATTCAGCGGGCCGCAGTTCACGCCGAATCCTAATCCTATAGAATTTCCCGCATATTTTGAAGCGGTATAACTTGCCGTCAGATTAAGGATTTCAAGGAACGAACCGCTATACGCCAATGTCAGAGCAGGACGGAATTTTTCATTCACATAATACATCTGACCGATGGCAGTAAACCTCACAAGAGGATTAAGTTCCCAATAACCTTGAAGCATTATTCTGGTTTTCAACGAAGTACGATAATCACCACCATTATAGAGAGAGTCGTTATCCCAAATATCTTCTATCAAACCAGTATAAATTTCCTCAAAATTGAGATTCATATCAACGAGATCTTCAAAATCATCGATCAAAGCGTCATTAACCACGACATTATCCTTGTGATTATGTTTTTCTTTAGGATTTCTCCATCTGATATAACCCAGATCATACACGCCAGCCGCCACGCCGAAATGATCGTCAATTTTATATGAAGCGCCGAAATCTATTCCGAATCCGATATTTTCTTTAACGGTAAGCATCTCATCGACAGTCATTTCCGAAATAGTATCCATATAAGCAGAGATGTCGCCGATGCGATTTATATCAGCGTTAAACAAAGTTGAAGCCTTGATATTTATGTTCACATCAGCAATCATTTCGTAATTATTTGGATCTGTATAAATCTTTGTCTGGTCGTCGTTGACGGAGATATTTGCCACACCGATCAAAAACTTAGGTCTCACTCCGATTGTAAGTTTGTCGTTGATAGCATATTGAACGCCCAATGACATTTCCGTAAACGCATTGACATCCACACCGATACTGAAGTCGGCAGGATTATTTCGTCCCAAATAATTGCCATTTCCATTGATGAAGAAGCCCAGAAAATCTTTGGAATAATGGAACTCGCCGTTAAATCTGAAGCGACAGTTGATATCGAAGAAAAAACGTTTTACCCTAAAACCTGCACGAATAATATCGAGGGAGAAATCCGTATTTATGAAATTGTCGTGTTCTTCAAGACTATTGATTAATTTATTGGCGTTCAACGTCATGACGTCTCCATTATCCACCAACAAATTACCATACTTCACGCTCGAATTATAAGCCGACAACCCGATGTTGGACACGCCTATTCCGAATACGGCTTTAGAATCGATTGGCATCGCCGGATTATAGTAATTGTTATATGAAAGATGCGGCAACAAAGTCATTGTTATGCCATCATTTTGAGCTTTTGCCGTTGCCGTAACGAACAAAAACGCAACTACGAGTAATTTATATATCTTTTTCATATCCAATCATTTAAAAGTTAAATTCATCCAAATAAATCTCTGTAGTCTTTGTTTTGAGACCGATTCTGAGATCAAAGCAATCGTTTGTGTTTATCACGACGTTATTGCCTAAAGACGTCAGCGAAATATCAAGCAGCAACTTGTCGGTAACCTGGATGTTATGTAATTTCTCGTCTTTAATCTTTACGACCAGCACGTCTTCGGTTTTATTTCCATCAAAATTACCGTTGATGAAAGATCCTGCTTCAAACAAAGAATCTATAACAACGCCATTTTCAAGCATATACATCTGAGGAACTATCTGCAACGGAAGTTCATTATTGAAGATAAACTTAAATTCGAGTTCATCGAAAATATCCTCGACATAACCGATACCTTCTTCTTCAGATTCTCCGATAGTAAGATTAAAGTCAATAGTATCAATAAATTGCAAATTATCTATATTAAATTGCAGAGGAAGTTCAAAGTCAGCGATAATGTCGATATGCGAGTTTTCATCTATCATATTTTCAGATACATTATCGCAGCCCATCACCACGTCACCCTTGAAATTAAAACTGTTGTATGGTTTCAGGAGATCGATATTATCGACCATTTTATCATCCAAATCTGTGATTGAATCGTAAGAATTTCCTGTTGAATGCAACAATATTTCAACAGGATAGTCCTCGAACAAATCGACAGTGCTACCGTTTTCACACAACAGATACAATGAATCGATATGTCCGTTCGCCAAGAAGCCGAAGCTGTTCTGATATTTAAGGCTGAATTGCGGGACTGTCACTTTCAAATCGCCATAAACTTTCTGGATATTTACCGAAAACTCATTATTTGCTTCAAAACCGAACACCAAGTTTTCAATGGTTCCATCCAAAGATTTAAGTTTCAGGTTCTTTATACTTCCATCGACGGAGAAATTATACAATCCGCCAATTCCCTGTTCGGAGACTGTCGCGACAATTTTCGCCGAGAAGTCAATCTTTTTATCGACTGGAATGACGACACAATCCGCCAGATCAATATTAATTTTTTGCTTGCCATTACCATCCAGCTTTATTGATATTTCAAAATCGCTTCCGTCGGAAAGCTTGATATTTTCCGTTGACAAAGTCAGTTCTTCCAGAACATTAAAGTCTGACGAAAGATTTATGTTTATCTCGCCGCTTTTAAAGGCAGCGTAATTTATCCCATAACCCTCATATTCAAAAGGTATCGAGAAAATATTTTCTATCGGAATATCTATCGGGACAGGAACCGGGACTGGCGGTATCGACGGGATTTCAAACTCTTCATTCAATTCAAAAGTAACGTCATTCAATCCTCCCAAAATGTCATCGGAAGTCACCGCATTGATGATAGAATCCGCATAATAGACCGAAATATTTCCTTCCGGAGATATTCTCACATACTGATAAAAAGATGAATCCAATGTATTCAGCAAATCGCCAATTCTAACAGTATCAGCGAACAACGAAAGAGCTATCTGGTTATTCACTTCCACTTTATCCACTTTATCTTTCTTGCACGAATGAGTCGCACATAAAAAGAAGGCCAGGACAAATGCTCCAAAACAGTTTAAGATATTCCTTTTCATAACCCAAAATTTATTCTTACCTTTATAAATAATTTTCAGTCTATCAATGATACAAATGTAAATATTTTTGCAAATCAAAAAAAAAAATTAACGATTAATTTTCAAAAAAAAATAGGGAAAAAACTTCCCTATTTTTCTGTCGTATCAAGGACAACTTATTTTATCATTCCACCACCACTTTCTTAACGGCGACATTATTCTGAGTTCTTATCTCAACGAAGTAAATTCCGTAAGAAAGTTCTGACACGTTGATTTGAGAATTTTCGACTTTAACAGTCTTAACCACCTGACCTTGATAGTTATAGATTATCGCATCGAATGATTCTTCCATATCTACGTAAATAACATCTGTTGCTGGATTAGGATAGATATTGATGTCGTTTGTCTGAATTTCATCGATTCCAACGGTAGAGACTTTGACTGTCACGAATGCAGGAAGTGATTGGCTAGAGCCTTTCTTTGCGATGACGCTATAAGTGTAAACGCCTTCTTTTGTTAATATATCTGTGTAAGTTGTTTCAGTTTGAACCGCCAATTGTTCGCCATCTCGTTTTATGATATATTCGTCTGCGCTTTGGTTAGCGTCCCATGACAAAGTAACTACGCCTGAATTATCTTTAGCGGCGAGGTTTTTCACTGAAGCGAGTGAATTCACGACATTAAGCGGAGGCAAGACGATATTATCGATATAGACGCAGTCGTCGCTGAACGAATCGAATTTATCTTTCTTATACATCCATTTGAGTGTATGAGTACCGCTTGGGATGACATAAGAAGCTTTTTCCCATGCTGTAGGTTTGTTGTTACCGTTCCATCTTTCCACTTCTTTGTCATCGACAAAGAAGTGCAATCTATCGTAATAGTCGCAAGCAGTCTTATAGTAGAAACTGATTTCAGTGTCTGTTGACAAATCAACCACAACAAACATTGATGATTGTTGAGAATCGGCGATTTTTCCTGATCTAGCGCAATAAGATCCTTCGTATGCGTTTTGACTTATAATCCAGGCATTATCACCTTCAAACTGCCAGTCTATGCTTAAAAAGTTGCCAGTTTCAAATCCTTCAAAAGACAGACCTACAGTGATGAAATAGTTTGAAGTCACGTTGTAAGCGCCAGCTGAAACAGTATATATCACTTCATAGATAGAACCGTTCTTAGCTGTTTCTTCGACATTGAAATTAGCCACGATTTCAAACACTTCTCCGACTTGTAATGACTCTGTTGTTATTGTAGGTTCTGCGAACACTATATCTGAAGAGCTGCTAAACAATTCAGCTACAACATTTTTAGCATCGCTATCGCCTTCATTTCTGACCAATATCACCAATGTAGCGTTAGTTCCAGGTTCGATAGACTCATCCTTTATGAACGCTGTATCGACTACGAGTTCAGGAGCGTTTGCCGTGATAGAGAATCCGCTCAACCAAGAATCGCCGGCAGATGAACATTTGACTTCAAAGTCGAGTCTTTCTTGATTAGGGACATTTCCTGCTACATTGAATTTGAATTTCTTATCAACATCAACTACTTCATTGATAGCTATTGAAGATATTGTAGCTTTAGCATCTACGATTTCCACATAGTCTGAGTTAGAGATAAGTTCGACATTGATATTTTCAGCACCTTTTGCGCCAATATTCTTCACGTTCAAAGAAAGGTCGATTTCTTCAGCGTAATCCAATTGTCCGTCTTCTTCGTTAAGTTCATATTCATTAAAGATAACGAAAGCGTCTGTAGCCGATTTCACTTCGATGTCCAATACTTTTGTAACCTTATTGTATGCCAAAACGACGAGTTTCAGTTTTCCTTCTTCTTCGAGAGCAGGGAAAGACAAACTTGCGTGTCCGTCTTTGATATAAGATGAAGCCAACATTTCGCCATCTTTTGAGAGAGTAGCGATACCATGCGCCACGTCAGCGTTAACAGAGAAGCTTGACATTCCAACCAAAAGATAAGAAGAGCTGCAATAAACGCTCATTTTTTCAGGAGCTTTAGTTCTCAACATCAAAGAAGGGTCGCCGAACAACATCCAAGTGTTGTGAGTATTTCCGTTATCATCCGGAGCCTTATCGAGGATGCACATATTACCGTTCAAGGAAGCGCCGCCGAGAGTATGTTTATAACCGTCACGCCATTCTGTCAAGATAGCCACCATTTCATCTTGGCCGTACATTGGAGGTTGCCAAGGTTGAGAAATCCATGAGAACATACCGCCGATAGCGCCAGTAGGAGCTCCTGTTACAGGATTCATGGCACGCATCCATGATTCTGCGAAACATTCCGTATTATCGAACTGACCGTTATAACAAGCTGAAGACCAGATAAATGGCAGCATATAATCATTAGTCAGGTTATGTACACATTCGATGTCGAAATCACCGAGAACCCATTTCAGTTGTTCGCCGTGGTTACAATAGTTAGCGATACCCAAGCCTTTGTTGAAATCGGCCGAGAAGTCGGAAGCTACTGTAACATAACCGTTTACACCGTCATATCTTTGTGATATTTCGGTATATGTATAATTCATAAGAGTATCGCGGATGAAGTCGATGTGTTGATAATCTTTTTCTCCGAAATGGCCGTAACCTTCTGTAGAACCGATGCCGATACCTCTTGTCAACCAGGTAGCGCTTTCGTCGATATCGCGTTCATAGTAGATAATCTTATTGACTTGGTTAGTAGCGTCTTCTTTGCTTGCAGCAGAAAGTCTTCCGATGAACACTTCTTCATAAAAGTCGTCGCCTTCCAACATTCCGTAGTAATTATCTGATTTTGTTGAATATTGCAATCCATCGATTGTAATGACGATTGTATAAGGAGGAAGATTTTCGTATTCACCAACCAAAAGTACGTATGTCAGATTAGGATGTTTTGCGTAATAGTTGGAGATAAATCTCTTCATATCGTCGAGGATTCCAGCGTCGGAAATTGCCACCATTGTTGTAGGACGGCCTGACATATTTTTCCATTCTACCAAAGGTTTAAGTTCTTCGATATATTCGTCAACGCAGATTATGAGCATTTCGCCTTCATCTTCCAAGAAAGCATATTTCTCATTCGTTGGATAGTTGATGAAACGACGTTTGTAAGAAGCGTTCACTTCTGGGTCGATAGCGTTGTTTTTTCTATATCTAACTTTTTGGTTTTCACCATTATCACTGACTTTCTTTGCAGAAATGCGGAGGTCTGTATAAACGCGTAATGTTTTTGTTACAGGATTATAGGCGTAAGGATAGACCATGATATTCTGTCCGCGGAAGTCTCTTATTATATAAGGTGTTTCCAAAGCTGCCTGTTCTGCTGGATAAAATGCGTCTTGTTGGTACATTTCTCCGTATGTATAAGGAACGTCGTCAGGATTTATCTGACGGCTGAAGTTACCTTTTGAAGGAGCAATTTCCACATTTTCAAAATCTACGTATGAAGATTTCTCTACAGACACCTCCATCTCAGCTTTGTCGCCGATTAACATAGAGATAGGATACATCGGGAGATTAGGAGCGCCTTTAACAGATATAGATGACATATCTTCACCGCTGATAATCATCTGATTACCTTTAGGAGTTTTTACCATTTCCTGGAAGAAACCGCCGACTTTCACGTCAACGACGATTTCATTTTCAGATGATGATACCAAACTCTCTTGGATTTTCACAGGAGTGTTCTTACCTACTCCAACCCATTCTTGTGCAGTAACTACCGTCGCTGCAAAAAAGAACATTGTCACTAAAATAAATAACTTTTTCATTTTTTAAATTATTAGTTGAGAATTATTTTTTCAATCATTACCTTGGTTTCATCTCTTATTTCCAAGAAATAGACACCGGCTTTAAGTTTTGTCATATCGATACGACCTTGGTTGTTTTCGATTCTCATAACCACCTGACCCTGATAGTTATAGACGACTGCATCAAATGGATTATCGAGATTTACGAATAAAATTCCTGATGTTGGATTTGGATATAATGAGATTTTTTCTGTTTCAAGATCGGCTATATTTTCCGTTGATTTCTTATTCGGGTCATATATTACGAAGGCAGGCGCCGAGTATAATTCGCCGCTCTTTGCCAGCACGCAATAAGTATAGACGCCCTCCTCTACATTATCGTAACATATTGATTCTGACTGAGTAGAGATTATTTTACCATCACGTCTCACTATATATTCATCAGCGTTTTCGTTTGCCGACCACGACAATGCCACACTATTGTCTTCATGCGATTTAGCTTTAAGATTAGCTACTGCTTCAAGAGGAGAGATCAAAGCTGCCGGCGGGAACGAAATCATGTCAATCCAGGCGCAATCTCCGCCGGCAGATGTCTCGCCATCTTTAACGTATCGCCATTCGACGGTATGCTTTCCTTTCGACAATTTATATGAGTAATATTCCCAGTCCGATTCGCCCGACCATCTGTCTTTTTCACGGTTATCAACGATAAATGTCAAAGCGTCGGATCCTTCTTCTGAGGATATTTTCTTAAAGAATCTCAGTTCACCGGCTGTAAGCACCTCTATTTCAAGCTTTAATCTTGAGATTTTTCCATGATCTATGGCAGCTGCCTTTGCGCAGTAGCTACCATGATAAGGACTGACATTATCGATAACCCACGGATTTTCATTATCCATAATCCAGTCGTATGCAGAGAAATCGGCGGTTTCAAAATCCTCAGTCAAGGAACCGATACATAATTCGTAAGTGGAATTCAAAACATTATATTTTGCGCCAACCGAATAAATCACTTCATAAACCGATTTCATAAGCGCTGACGATGCGACCATAAAATCAGTGGTAACGCTAAATGTCTCACCAGCAGCAACTTCTTCTGTCGTAATTGTCGCATCGACAAATTCCACATCCGACGAACCGACGAATAATTCTGTCAAGACATTATAAGCGGCCGAACCTCCGACATTATCGAAAGTCAGTTTCAAAGTAGCCGTTTCACCTGGCAAAACTACATTATTAGGAAGAATGTTAATTTCGTTTAACGCAAAAGAAGGAGCATACGCCGTGATACTGAAGGCATTTTCATAAGTTCCGTTTTCATCTGAGCATGTCAGCACAAAATTAATTTCCTTTTCATTCGGAACGTCTGGAGTAACTACAAAACGGAAAGCTTTGTTCAGCTCAACGATTTCATCAACATTTATCGAAGTCAATGTTTCCAGGCTGTCAACAAATCTTATATATTCTGATTCTGTCGATAATTCCAAAGTGACATTATTTGAAGCCTCCTTACCTATATTCTTGAGTTTCAATCCAAGTTCGATGTCGTCGTTATAATCCATCTGGCCATCTTCTTGGTTAAGTTCCAAAGCATCCACCACGACATATCCGCCTTTTGCAGGCAAGATTTCCATTTCAAATATTTCCGTCACTCTGTTAAAACCGATTACCACGATTTTGGCGATGCCTGGTTTTATCAAAGCTGGAAATTCAATCTCAGCGATGCCATTTTCGACGTATGCCGATGCTATCATTTCGCCATTCATCGACAAAGTAGCGATTCCGAAATCAGCATCTGCATTTATGGTGAGGTTTGTCATTCCGGTCAGCAATGATGTTGGTGTAGCTGTGACATTCATTGGTTTAGGAGTCTCGGTTCTCAGCATCATGGAAGGATCGCCGAAGAGAATCCATGTGTTATGAGTGTCGCCGTTATCCAGCGGACTTTTATCGAGTATGTGCATGTTACCGTTACAAGAAGCGCCGCCGAGAGTATGTTTGTAGCCCTCACGCCATTCCGCCAAAATCGCCACCATCTCATCTTGTCCGTACATAGGAGGACGCCACGGCTGCAATATCCAAGAAAACATGCCGCCGATAGCGCCGGTAGGAGCGCCTGTTGCAGGATTCATGGCACGCATCCAGGCTTCAGCGAAACATTCTTCATAGATGAACTCGCCATTATTGCAGGCCACCGACCAGATAAAAGGCAACATATAATCATTAGTCAGCTGACGGACGTGATTATTAGTGAATTCCGTCACTGTCCAACTTGTAGCAGTACCATGATTACAATAGTTAACGATACCCACGCCAGTGTTAAAATCATTTAACAAATCATCAGCCGTTGGATCATTGACTTTGTCATAACGTTGTGAGATTTCAGAATATGTATAATTTAATAAGGTGTCACGGATAAAATCTATATGTTGATAATCATATTCATTATTATGGCCGGTTCCTTCTTTAGCTGCTATGCCGCAACCTTTAGAAAGCCAAGTAGCGTTTTCGTCGATATCGCGTTCATAGTATATAATCTTATTCACTTGATTTGCAGCATCTTCTATAGAATTAACAGCAAGACGGCCTACAAACACCTCCTCATAATAATCATCACCTTCCAACATTCCGTAGTAGTTATCTGATCTACCTCCGTTCATAGAGTGCGCCGGAAGATTTTCGTGTTCACCGACTAAGAGTACATATATCAACTCCGGATTTTCTTTATAATAATTAACCAAATATTCTTTAAGTTTTTCATCTTCACCGGTAACAGAAGATGCCACTATTGTAGTCGGACGACCAGATATATTTTTCCATTCCGCCAAAGTTTCAAGAGCGTCAATATATTCATCGACACATACTATCAGCATCTCGCCTTCATCTTTAAGAAAAGATTTTCTTTCATTCGTAGGATAATTGATGAAACGACGTTGATAAGAAGCGTTCATCTCTGGAGAGATAGTATTAGCATTTCTTTTACTAACTTTCTGATTTACACCATTATCGCCAACTTTTTTCACAGAGATACGAAGATCTGTATAAACACGTAATGTTTTTGTTACAGGATTGTAGGCGTAAGGATAGACCATGATATTCTGTCCGCGGAAGTCTCTTATTATATAAGGTGTTTCCAATGTCACTTGTTCCGCAGGATAAAACGCATCTTGCTGATACACATCGCCGTAAGTATAAGAGACATCATTTGGATTTATCTGACGGCTGAGGTTACCTTTTGAAGGAGCTATTTCTACATTTTCAAAATCGACGTATGAAGATTTCAGGACAGACGCTTTCATTTCCGCTTTGTCGCCGATTATCATTGAAATGGGATACATCGGGAGATTAGGAGCGCCTTCTACAAGCATCTCCGCCATATTTTCACCACTGATAATCATCTGATTACCTTTTGGAGTCATAACCTCATCCTGGAAAAAACCGCCGACTTTAACATCGACGATTATTTCCTCTTCTGATGATGAAACCAAGCGTTCCTGGATCTTTACAGGAATATTTTTTTCAATTCCGACCCATTTCTGAGCGCTAATATTTACAATATTTAACAGTGTTATTAATACTAATAATACTAATCTTTTCATCTTAAAATTATTTAACTATGACTTTCTCAATCATAATGTTATCAGCTTCTCTTATCTCAACGAAATAAATTCCTGATTTCATGCTCGACATATCAATTTGTCCTTGATTATTATCGCTTCTCATAACCACTTGACCTTGATAATTATAGACGACAGCGTCGAATGACTTTTCGAGATTTACGAATAAAATTCCTGATGTAGGATTTGGATACAAAGATACTTTTTTAGACATCATCTCGCTGACATTTTCCTTAAATTTTCTGTTCGGATCGACAGCCAAGAAAGTCGGGGCTGAATAATTATTTCCGTTTTTAGCCACCACGCTATAAGTGACAATTTCATCGATTGCGTTTTCAGTAAAAATCACTTCTTGTTGAGTAGCGACTATTTCACCATCGCGTCTAATTATATATTCTTCCGCCAATTCAGTTCCTGTCCATGACAAAGTAAGAATTTCATCTTCAATTACATACATCAAATCTGTAACAGAATCGATAGTTGTCACGACACTTACAGGAGGGAAAGTAATCATATCCAGATAAGCTCTGTCTTCGCCTTCGCTTGTCGAAGAATCCTTGATATATCGCCATTCCAAGTTATGAGTACCTTTTTCAAGATTGCATGTAAACATTTCCCACTCAATTTCGCCTGCCCATTTTTGGAGAGTCAAGCCATTGACTAAGAACGCCATATAATCGTAATATTCTTCTGAAGAAACTTTAACATAAAATGACAGCGGTCCATCAGCCAGCACTTCGAGTTTAAGTTTCATCTTTGTATATTGATTGTTGTTAATCAAATCTGTTTTAGCGCAATAGCTGCCTTCATAAGGTTTTGTATCGTCTATAATCCATTTTCCAGGGCCTTCAATTTTCCAATCCAATGCGGTAAAATCACCTGTTTCAAAATCCTCGACATTACTTCCTATTTTCAATTCATAGCTACTGCTGAACGATGCGTAATCTGCATTAACAGAGCATATCAACTCATAGACTGAACCTATTGCTACAGATGAATTTACAACAAAATCAGATGTAACTGTAAATGATTCTCCAGCCGCTACTTCTTCAGTATTTACCGAAGTATTTATAACCTTGATGTCATCGGAGCTTGAGAACAGTTCCGTCAAGACGTTATATGCGGCAGCATCACCTTTATTTTCAAATGTCATTTCTAATGTTGAAGTATCGCCAGGCATGACTTCATCTTCAGACGAAATCTTAATATCTTTTAACGAAAATACTGGAGCGCAAGCTTCGATAAAGAAATTCGTTTTCCAAGTCTCATCAGCGCTCGTGCATGTCACTACGAAATCTATTTTTTGTTTGTTCGGAACATGAGGTTTGACATCAAACACAAAAGCTCTGTCGAGCACAATTTCCTGATTAGCTTCTATATTTTCAATTTTTGCATTATCCTGTTTCATCACGATATAGCCAGAAGTAGTAGAAAGTTTCACATCGACATCACCTACAGCTTTCAATCCCACATTCTTGATATTCAAGCTAAATTCGACATTTTCTCCATAATTCAACATTCCATTTTCATTATGAATCTCATTACCATTATAAATCAGGTATGGATTATCTGCAGGAACGACGTTAAATTCTTTAACTTCAGTGACTTTATTATAACCAACCACAACCAATTTCACCGCACCTTCTTTTGTAAGAGGAGGGAATGAAAGCTGGGCAGAACCATTTTCGACGTATGAAGAAGCTATAACCTCGCCGTCTTGCGACAAAGTCGCGATACCGAAATCAGCATCTGCATTCAGTGTCAGGCTTGTCATTCCGATAAAGATATTTTGTTGAGACAAGGTGACATTCATTTTTTCAGGAGTATCGGTTCTCACGATCATAGAAGGGTCGCCGAAGAGCAGCCATGTATTATGAGTTTGAGGTCCGTCAAATGGGTCCATATCAAGGACATACATATTACCGTTGCAAGAAGCGCCGCCGAGAGTATGTTTATAGCCATCACGCCATTCTGTCAAAATCGCCACCATCTCATCTTGTCCGTACATAGGAGGTATCCACGGCTGTGTAATCCAAGAGAACATGCCGCCGATAGCGCCTGTAGGAGCGCCAGTTTTTTTATTTGTCGCACGCATCCATGCTTCAGCGAAACATTCGTCATACAAAATTTGTCCGTTGAGACAAGCCACCGACCACACTATCGGCAACTTATTATCGTTTTCAAGTTTATGAACATCGGCATTACTGAAATCAGCGACAGCCCAGCTGTCGTATGTACCATGATTACAATAATTTATGAGGCCGACGCCTTTGTTATATTCAGTGATCATTGCCGAAGAAGTCGGATTATTCACATTAGCGTAATATTGTGAGACCTCCGTATATGTATAATTTAATAAGGTATCGCGGATGAAATCGATATGTTCGTAGTCAACCTCATTATAATGTCCAGCGCCTTCTTTTGCAGCCACACCAGAAGCCTTTGAAAGCCAAGTAGCGTTTTCATCTAAGTCACGTTCATAATAGATAATCTTATTGACCTGATTTTTAGCATCTTCAGCGGAATTCACAGAGAGACGGCCAACGAACACTTCTTCATAATAGTCGTCGCCTTCCAACATTCCATAGTAATTATCTGAGCCTCCACCACTTATAGAATAAGATGGAAGATTATAATATTCGCCCACCAAAAGGAGATAAACCAGTTTTGGATTTTCCTTATAATAATTTACAAGATATTGTTTCAATTCGTCTCCGGTTCCAGTCTCAGCGGTAGAAACCATTTTTGTAGGACGGCCTGATATATTTTTCCATTCCACCAAAGGTTTGAGAGCATCAACATATTTAGTGACACATACTATCAACATCTCACCTTCATCTTTCAAGAACGTATATCGCTTATTATCAGCCTTATAGTTTATAAAACGACGTTGGTAAGCCGCATCAACTTCAGGCGCTACTGTTTTGTTATTTCTAACATTAACCTTTTGATTTACACCACCATTACCGACTTTCTTGGCTGAGATACGCAAGTTTGTATAAACTCGTAATGTTTTTGTCACAGGATTATATGCGTATGGATAAACCATCATATTTTGTCCGCGGAAATCACGGAGAATATAAGGTTCGCCCAAGGCTGCAGGTTCAGCAGGATAAAACGCATCTTGTTGATACATATCTCCGTATGTATAAGGGACATCGTTTGGATTTATCTGACGGCTGAAGTTTCCTTTTGAAGGAGCTATTTCCACATTCTCAAAATCGACGTATGAAGATTTCACGACAGACACTTTCATTTCAGCCTTATCTCCGATTATCATAGAAATAGGATACATCGGGAGATTAGGAGCGCCTTTTATCGACATAGCAGCCATATCTTCACCACTGATAATCACCTGATTACCCTGAGGCGTTCTAACTGTTTCCTGGAAGAAACCACTTACTTCGACATCAACTACTATTTCTTTTTCAGATGAAGAAACCAATGTTTCTTGAATTCTTGATGGCGTATTTTTATTCACGCCGACCCACTCTTGCGCATTGAGTGTCAGAGAAAACAAAAACACGACTATTGACAAAAACGATTTTTTCATATATACGTTCGTTAATTTTTATTAATTAAAAAAGGGGGAAAACTTTGTTTCTCCCTTTATGTCATTGATTTATTGTACCATTACCTTATTGATTCGCATCTCACCATCAGCGATGAGTTTCAAGAAGTAAACACCCTTATCAATATTCTCAAGATAAATAGTATGTTCACCTGTTGACATTCCGCTCATCAACACCTGACCGATATTGTTTATCAATTGATATTCATATCTTTGAGCATTAGTCTTGATATTGATAACGTCTTTTGTAGGATTAGGATATATTGCAAACATCTCATTTTCATATTCCTCTATCGCTTCACCGACAATGACTTTCACCGTCACAGGCTCTGACTCACCGCCATCATAAACAGCGATTACGCTATAAGTATATGTTCCCATTTCAACATCTGAATCGACGTATTTTGTTTCTGCCGTTTCAGCTATTTGTTTGTCATTTCTCAAGACCTTATATCCTGACAATGAGCGAGGTGCGTCCCAAGTGAGTGTCACTTTATTTGCATCGACTTTAACTACAAGATTTTTGACAGGAGACAATTCCTCATCATTAGATCTGCAATCGACGATAAATTCATGGTTGAGGCCCTCTTTAGGCTGACCTTTTGAATCGTATATCACCTTACCGTTTTCGTAAGCCACATTATAAGAGCACTCATAGCTATACATTCCTTTTTTGAAAGATACCGACACTTTGGTTTCTATTGCGATAGTAAGTGTCTTCACGAATTCATATCCATCGAGGAGTTCTATTGTTTCTGTTGGAGTTCCGTCGTTGAATTCAACAACAACAGCTGATTGTCCCCAGCCATCGCCAAATTCGTCTTTCAATGTGAACACCACATTACATGAGTTGATAATCATTTCTGAGCCTTCCGCTGTCACATCATTATCAGCTGTCATTGCGAAATCCATCGCTATTCTTTCAGATGAAGGGCAAGACTCATCGACTGTAAATTCGAAGCTGCATGTTGCGACATCACCTACTTCAATAGTTCCGGCGTCGAAAGAAGAATTTTTAAATGTAACGTATTCATTTGTTGTAGAAGCAGTTGCCACTGCATTTGTAGCTTTGTAATGGCCGTTATTTTTGAATTTAGCTTCGACTGTGTAAGTACCGCCTGGTTCAAAGTAGCCATCCCACAAGAATCCGTCATAAACTAGGATTGGCGTCACGGCTTTCACGATAAATTTATTTTCCCATACTACAGACTCATATTCCACTTTCACATCGATGAGAAGTTCTGTTTCATCAGCGACATCTTTATCTATTGTGAATGAAAACTCATCAGTCAAGGTCACTGTAGCTTCTGAATCCAACGCAGCTATTGTAGCTTCTGAATCTGTAAATGTGATATATTCAGAATCAGCGCTCAATGTAATCTTAGCTGTTGATTCGGTCGCATCAAAACCGACATTTTTCAATGTCAACGACAATTTATTTTCTTGATTTACAGGAAATTCTTTTGGTTCAAATTCATACAATGAAATATAAGGACCTTCTATAGGAGTAGCGATTATCGACTTAATGTACGGTATGCGAGAAGGATGTGTAACCACGACTTTAACATTACCGCCAGAGACGACAGGAGTAATCGGCACATCCACTGTTCCTGACTGTCCGACCATCGCTGCGCCCAACAATTCGCCGTCTTTAGACACAGCGGCGTATGACATAGGAGCGGCTGTAACTGTGAAATAATCCAATCCCATTGGAAGAGTTTCAAGATGAGAGACTTCGTTAGCTGTTGGTTCACAACGGAATGGCATGACACTACCATCACCCAATGTATGATAAGCTTCCCAATAATATTCTGTTGTTATTCCGTTTGTGCTTTGATAAGATTTTGAACGTGCGTTTGTCACAGAAAGATTACCTGCGAAAGGAACTGATGACAATGTATTATAGGCATCATCTGTCCAGAAAATATCATACACACCTGTTTCTGTTTCGCTCTTATTAGGCATTCTTCCGAAAACATTAGTAGCGCCAACTGCGAAGTAATAGTCTTCATTCCAATAAGTTACTGGGCAAGATCCGATATATCCCCAAGCTCCTTTTTCAGCAGCTCTAATCATTGATTCGCCGAAACAAGCTCCATCAGCATAACCCCAGTCACCAGTGAGACAGCAGTTACCCATCGCCCAGAAATATTTGTCCTTATTAGTAAGTTTATTAACATCAGAAACATAATAAGCAGGATCCATCCAACCTGTTTCAACGCCGTGAGCCGTATAATTCACGAAACCAACGCCTGTGTTCAAATTGTTATAACATCCTGAATATGAACTAGTATATTTATAAACATTTTTCAATCCATGAGCTTGGTTGAAGTAGAAACTTGTAGCATAATTGATAGCAGGAACACCGACTCTAGGATTCCAGTAATTGTCCACGCCCGCAATCATCAACGCATTACCCAAATAAGAAGGGTCTGGCATTGTATATTGTTCATATTGCAACACTTTCTCGACCAAAGCTTCCATTTCAGCCACAGTCTCGCAGCTCATTCTGCTGTAATAAACTTCTGGGAAATAATCTCCGTCCAAGCTTCCGTAGTATAAGTCAGTCACTTTTGAAGTCTCTTGACCGTAAGGCAGACTTGGCTTGACATCGCCGCTGTCACCGAAAATAACGACGAATGAAGGTTTAACTTCGTTGTATTGCTGTCTGATATACGACATGATTTGCGAAGAAGATGTGCTTGTTTCAACATATTTCACGTCGATATAAAAACCTTTTTCTGTCTTCCATTCAAGCCATGGTTTTATGGCGTCTTTGAATTTGCTATGAGCGACCACCGCCATGTAAACCGGTGCTGCATACAAGTCAGGATGTTGTGCGAAGACATCTTCAACTGTCTTTGAATTAAACAACTGTTTGTAAATCACATTGTAATATGGGCTGTAAGTATCCAGCAATATTTCTTCTGTCAATTGGATGTCAGCGTTTTCAAAAACCACTTCCAACTCAATATCGTTATAAACACGGAGAGTGTTGCTTGCTGGATTATAGCTGACAGGTTTCACTTGCAAAGAACCGATTTGAATGCCGCGCATTGTTCCGAGAACTTCCACCTCGATTTCAGGAGCGCTGTTAAAAGATCTTGTTTGATACGCTTTTTCATTGTATTGAAAAACAACATCTTCCAGTTTAGTATCTTTACTATATGAAGGCTGTTGAGGATAAATTCTTTCTATGCCGTAATCGCTCAATTTATAATCGGCTGTTGTATAATTGACGACATTTACTGTAGGTTTAGCGCCGAAAGGAACAGCTATCAACTTACGAGAAACAGGCAAAGAAGGAGCGCCTATTTCGCCATCCGACATAGCGTCAGAAAGAACCACTTTTGAAAAATTACCATATTCAGTATCAACGAGTTCACTTTCAATACAACTATAAGAGAAAGTAGTATTAAAGCCTTTTAATGAAGATCCTGAAAGCTGAACGCCTTTAGATCCGGAATTTAGCTCTATACGACCTTGTGCTCCAGCTTGCGTACAAACAAACAATGACAAGCACAAAATCATAATCCTTTGAAAAATAGAAACATGCATTTTTTTCATTTTAGAATAAGTTTAGTTATAACTTCAATTTATTTTAATTTTATTCATCATACAAAACGTCTTCTTTAAGCAGAAAACGAGCCTACAAATTTAATACATTTTTGCGTATATTTCAATGATTTTCAAAAATAAATTACGGCTCTGTAGCGAATAAAAAAAGAAGGCTCACCAGAGTCTTCTTTCCATACAAATATATAAGTTTCAACATCTTACTATCTATTCAATATCTCTCTGTATTTATTGCTGTCGTTAAGTATCTCCACGGCCTTATTTACCATCTTATCTTCTTGCAAAACAATCTGATAATATTTCTCCATATTCCACTCATTTCTAGCGATCAACGCCTTTAGCTGTAATTTTATCATCGGTTCAGAACGTTCGTATTGTTCATCGTTCCACTCTACGCCTTCTTTTTCAGCCAATTTCTTAAATTCATCAATCATTGAATCCGTCACTATAAAATCCTCTTTGAAATTATCGAAATCATGATAAGAATTCATAATATCATCTCTGTTATCCATAACATAATCAACGGTATAACGATTAAAGATTCCTTTTCTAATCAAGTCGGTATATAATTTCGTCGCATAAGTCGTATCGACTGGCATGAAAATATCCGGCATAATTCCCCCACCACCATATACAGTCCTGCCACTCAGCAAAGTCGAATATTTAAGAGAATCAGGGAATTGAATACTATCGGCTTGATAGAATTCGCCATGTTTCATACGTTTTGTCATTTCGTTATAATAATCTTCCGAGCCTTTTTCATACGAACGCTGTATGCATCTTCCTGTCGGAGTGTAATATCTTGCGGTAGTCAGACGCACTAAAGAGCCATCTGGAAGATTAAAAGGTCTTTGCACCAATCCTTTACCAAACGAGCGTCTTCCTATCAGGACGCCTCTGTCCCAATCCTGGACTGCACCAGATACGATTTCACTTGCAGAAGCAGAACCCTCGTCAATCAAAATCACGAGTTTCCCGTCAGTAAAACCGCCATTCTTATCGGTCTTGAAAATCTGTTTCGGGCTTTTGTCGCCTTCGGTATATACTATAGTCATATCATTTCTCAGAAATTGGTTGCTGAGTTCTACCGCCACATTAAGATAACCTCCGTTATTACCCCTCAAATCAAGTATCAACGATTTCATTTTCTGGGCTTTAAGCTTTGACAGCGATTCCTCAAATTCATCCATCGAAGTCTTTGCAAAACGATCTAATTTTATATAGCCAACCTTTTTATCCAACATAAAAGCTGCATCTATACTATTCAACGGAATCTTATCTCTAATAACATCAAAATCAATAAGTTCCTTACTATTACCACGTTTAATTCCCAGAGTCACCTTCGTTCCTTTCTCACCTCTTAAATGCTTGGCGACATATTCATTATTGACTTTTTCACCAAAAGCATCCTCACCATTTATCTTAACGATTTTATCGCCAGCCATAACACCGACTTTATCAGACGGGCCACCTGGCACAGGCGAAATCACCAAAATAGTATCTTGAAATATCTGAAACGTCACACCGATTCCTTCAAAACTACCTTCTAGAGGCTCGTTAGCTTTCTGCACATCTTTTTTGGATATATAAGCTGAATGAGGATCTAACTCTTTGAGTATTGATACGATAGCTTCTTCTGTCAAAGTTTCAAAATCAGCGGTATCGACATAAAAATTATTTATCATATAGTAAATCGCCGATAATTTTTGCACGGCCGCTTTGGAATCCAACTTTTCCGAAGCGTTCTTAGTTTGAGCGCACAAAGACAACTGCGAAACGGCGAAAACGAACAACAATAACAATCTGTATCTCATACTTTTTTATTTATTAACAACTGAAATCGCAAAATGTTTAAACTCACTGACGAATCACATCAAAATGATTATCTTCATACAACCTAATGATTGTCGAGGCTTTAGGTTTTGTAAGCACATCGTGATAAAGCTGAACCACATAGTCAACTGACGATTTCATCTGATCTGTAATTTCCGCATATATCGAAGGAGCGGTATCTCCAGCCAAATTTGCAGAAGTAGAAGTTATCGGATGTCCCAGCTTATGTATCAAGGCCTTACAAAAATCATTAGCGACTACTCTTATACATATTGTACTGTCCGCAGAGACATTTTTCGCCAAACCTTTAGACTCCGAATAAACTATACTCAGCGGATTTTTTGCAGCCTTGATAATATCAGGAGCAATCGCCGGGAAATTTTTCACATAATCCTTCAGCATCTCAATGCTGTCAACCAAGACTATCAGTCCCTTACCTTTTGAGCGTTCCTTAATCTGAAAAATCTTTTCCACCGCCTTTGGATTTGTAGCATCACAACCAATTCCCCAAATCGTATCTGTCGGATATATAATAACTTTGCCTTCCTTTAATAAATCACAACATTTATTAACTTCCAATTCAAAATCATTCATACAAAAACTTTTTTTATTGCGACAAAAATAATTTATTAAAAAACATAAACGTAAATTTTCATTAATTTTTTTTAACAACAAACTTCGCCTTCAAACAACATCTGATACGACTCTTTTTATTACCTTTGCAAATCCAAAATCATCAGTAAAATGTGGATAATCGTAATCGCCATAATCATAGGACTAGCTTTTGCCGGACTTTTGTATCTGCGCAACAGAAAGCAGCATTATGGCAAAGCACTTGCCATTATTCTATTCACAATCAGAACATTATATACAAGCCTCATCATATTACTTTTTTTCAACCCATTCTTTAAAATAAAGAAGAAAACAATAGAACCAGCCACAATCATTATAGCGCAAGACAATTCTACATCATTGATTCTCAGCAAAGATTCCACTTTTTACAAAAACGAATATCCCAACACACTCGATTCGCTGACCAACGAACTTAAAAAAAGCTATATCGTTGACAAATATCTCTTTGGCAATAAAGTAAGAGAATTCGACAGTATTGATTATCAAGATTATTATACCGATTTTCATAATCTACTGACAACTTTAAAAAAAGATTATTACAAAAAAAACGTGGGAGCTGTCGTACTGTTTTCAGACGGCATTTGTAACAAATCATATCTGCCAGAACAAACTATAGAATCATTTCCATTCCCCATTTACAGCGTAACACTCGGTGACACAACGAATTACCCCGACTTTTATATCAAAGACATTTTATACAACAAGACAGCTTCATCAAATACGATTTTACCGATAAGACTAATCGCAAACGCCCGCAATTGCCGTAACAACACAATGAAAATCAACATTTTGTACAACAACGAAATTGTTGAAGAAAAAGAGATTTTCGTTAATTCAAATCAATTTTCAAGCACTATAGATTTAAACATAAATTCAGGAGACGAAGGTGCGAAACAGATTGATATCCAAATAGAAAATATTGACAATGAAGTCGTTATAAATAATAACAAAAAGCAAATATTTATTAACGTCATCGACAAACAACATAAGATTTTATTCTACGCCAAATCGCCGCATCCTGATTTAGGAAGCATAAAAAGCATATTAGGCGACAACTTTGAATCTGAAATCATCTTCAACGACGAGGAAATCCCTGATTTCAAGGATTACGACATTATTGTATTACATCAGATTCCGTTCGTAGGCATGAATAATTTAATGGAACTAGATTTACAGCTCAAGAAAAATAAAAGCAAACCTATTTTTTACATCGTAGGAGAACATACTGATTTTAAAGCATTTAATAATTTACAATCAGTAATTGAAATTAAGAAAGGTGCTGTAAATAGCAGTCTCGACATAAAACCTAATTTTAACAACACATTCGGACTGTTTAAAATCGACCATCAAGTTGCAGCAGCGATAAATTCATTTCCTCCATTAACGCTACCACATTTGGAATTTTCATTTAAAACAAATCACGACATCATTTTGCAAATGAAAATTAACGATGTTATGACACAATCTCCGCTTTTGTGTTTCAGCACAGAAAACAACGACAGGAAGAGCGCTTTTTTATTCGGAACCGCTGTTTGGAGATGGAAACTTTACGATTATTACAGTAACAAAAATCACGATAACTTTGAAGAATTATTTTCCAAATCCATAAAATATCTTTTAACCGAAAAAGATAAAGAACTCACTATCAACCACAAAGAAAATTATCTTAATAACGAGCCTATCATTTTCTCAGCCGATTTAAAAAATCCGAGCCAAGAATTAACGACAGAACCAGAATTAAAGATGCTTGTTACGAACAAACACTCCAAAAAGGTATATGAATACAACTTCTCAAAGAACGACAAATCTTATTATCTAAAAACCAATTCATTACCTAATGGCATATATGATTTCAAAGCCAGCGCCCAACTAGGAAATCTGAAATATTTGGAAAATGGAAGTTTCTCCGTTGTAAGCATAGGAGCAGAAGCTCAAGAATTGACAGCGAACGCTCAGAGAATGCAGTTATTATCAAATTCAACCAATGGCAAAAACTTCAATATCAACGAATTAAACTTACTAATAGAAGAACTTAACAACAACGAAAACATAACCTCAATTGAAAGAGAAGAAATAAATTATCAAGATTTGATTAACTGGAAATCATTATTTTTTATAATTTTATCGCTCGTTTCAATCGAATGGATTTTAAGAAAAATTTACAATTAAATTAATACAATTAAATTTTAACAAAATGAAAGTAGCAAAAAACACAGTTGTCACAATGACATACGTTTTGCACCGTGAAACAGCTGACGGTGAAGTGATTCAAGAAACAACAAAAGAACAACCATTCCAAGCTATTTTTGGCGCAGGAATGTTACTGCCAAAATTTGAAGAAAATTTAGACGGCTTAGAACCAGGTGCAACATTTGGCTTCGCATTAACCCCAGCAGAAGGTTACGGCGAACATAAAGCAGAAAACGTCATTGATGTCAACAAAGACATTTTCGTACAAGACGGCGTTTTCAACGAAACTATTTGCCAAGTCGGAGCAACAGTGTGGTTTACAGACAACAACAATCAACCATTCCCAGGCAAGATTTTGGAAATTGGCGAAACAACAGTCAAAGTTGACTTCAACCCAGAATTAGCTGGTGTTCCATTATATTTCACAGGCGAGATTTTAGATGTTCGCGAAGTCAACGAATCTGATTTCGGTGGCGGTTGCGGCGGTGGACACTGCCACAATCAAAGCTGCTGCGACAGCTGCGGAGGCGGTTGCGGAGAATGATAAAAATCCCAAGTAATAAAAAAGCGACTTTCAATGAAAGTCGCTTTTTTTAGTCACAAGTCGCTTGCTTATTTAGAACAGATACACAAAACAGAAAGAAGCCACTGTTCTGTTGTTAGCGCCTAATGTAAAGTCGTTATCTATCTTGACAATATTGTCACTAGCCGTTGTACTTCTATTATGCAAATAATTAACACTCAACAAACCAATTTCTGTGGTAAAAAGAATATGGCTATTAAATTTATAAGTCAGCCCTGGGATCAAACGAGCGCCTATCGCAAAAGCCTTTTCAACATCTTTTACCACCTCATCAAAATACCCTTCCTTTACTTTTGCAAAACCTATAGGTAGTTTAGCATCCACATACAACGTCACCTTATCGAATTTAGCAAAAGCATAACGGAAAAACGGAGTAAAGTCAAAAGAATCAGAAAACTTTGTCAAATAAGGTTTAACCGTAACATCTCCAATTTCGACACCTATCGTACGATCATAATCTTTCACTGAATTATAAGCGTAACCAATACCCAATCCGAAGCCATAGCTCTTTCCAGGAATCATATAGCCGACTGCTGGAGTAATGGAAAATCCCATTTCTATCGGATCAACATCTTTCATCTGCCAACCATATTCGGTTCTACCAACAGAATATTTGATACCAACATTTCCTGCCACAAAAAGTTGCGCCTGCGACACAAGGGATGCTGCTACAAATGCCAAAACGAGTAATAATTTCTTCATATCTTAGAATTTAAAATTAATATTCCATATTATATTACAAAAGGAGATTATCAAAAATCAAAGTTTCATCAAGCAAAGACAATCTTTCGCAAAATTAGGAATATTTTCGATTCTTTTGATAATAGCAGAAATTTTATTGTTAAGACCCCCAAAAACTAAAAACTGAAAGTTGACAACTAAATCCTGAAGTCCTGAAGTCCTGAAGTCCTAAACCAGTCGCTTCGACAGCACACAATAAATCCTGCATTCCAAACACCGTCGTCTTCTACAATAATATTTATACATATACAATACCGCTTGCGTTTGAAATGCGTTTTGCAACACTACGCCACTGCTTCGAAAATTACGAATTATCAAATTATCCTCTGCTTCCATTTGCTCCAAGTAACACATCGCTTTTTCTTTATAACTCTCCAAAGAATTAACATTACCATAATGAAACAATATAGGAACAACGGCATTTATCATAACCGTATCCGTCGCTATTTTCCCAAACGTCTTCCTCCTTTCTATTTTAGAAACCTTATCAAATTGGAAATGATTATCCCAATACGGATTCATCTCTATCTCAAACAATCTTATAATCTCCTCCACACCTTGAGAATCCCTTATCTTTGAAAACATAGCTCCATTTTTCATTATTATTTTCGCCAATTGAGCGATTCTGATAGTGGGGAAATTTGGTGGCCTAAGTCGCAGAAACTTCCATTTTGAAAAAGGCATGACTTTCAATCCAAATTTCGACCTAAGCACACGAAACTCCCTTTTTAAAAGACTCGGATACTCTTCATCAAAATCCTTATCAAGAAAACCCGCACAACCGAAAAACATCGCCTCCACATAAGCCTCATTATCCAAATGTTTCAGTAGAAGATTCAAAGGCAGTATTCTCGAAAGATACTCAAAAGAGTCATTGTTAACCTTCAAACCAAAATAACGCATAAGTCTTTGATAAAAAGTCTGCTCCCAATCAAAACGATTGTTTCTCAACTTAGAATCCAGATCCTTACATTCGTTTTCCAGATGCTCGACCAGCATTCTGTCAAGCCACGAAACAATAGTAAAACTCTGAACACCACCAATAACTTCACCACAAGGAATCCAATTCCTAGAACTTAAAAACCGATTATAATTATGAAATAATGACGAATCAAATTTATCCTTAATCTCAAGAGTAGGAATTTTAAGATTATCCGTATCACATTCATATACAACATGTAATATCACATTGTTATAATTTTCATCTTTATGATGATTATGCCTAAACCAATCTGAAGCCCTGACATGAATCTCGACCTGACCAGCCCAAAGCGTCTCTCCTATCTTAATTCGTGCATTAATGAAATCAGCTCCTGAGTCACAATTTCGATTACCGACAGAAAGTACAGTAACATCTTCTCCTTCTGTCGTTTTCAAATCAAGAAACAGCAATCGATTTTCCCACAGATAATATATAAAATCTTCCTTCATAAACTCGGTTCATAAATTTTGTGATGCAAAAATAATAAACCGAAATATGATTTGTCAAGGGTTAGGAACAGAAAATTTCACATTTTAACAATTTTTAACAAAAAAATTATAAAAATCAAGTTTTTATGTTAAAATATATTAAGAATCAATGAGTTCTATTCTCATTCAAACCAAGTTCGAGGCATTTTTTTCAAATTATCGAGTTTATAAACGAAAAGATATTTCGCAGTTTTCCCGCCACGTTCTATATTAATGGTATCAAGAGGGACAATCTTTTCAAAATACGGTTTCAAATATCTATTAGGCTCATAATAATCAAAGCTTTCCGTCAAAAACCAATAATCATTTCCCAATTTCAAATCACCTCTTTCCTTGTTTATCCAAGCATATTTATGAATTTCAGACGGATCTCTAAAGCCATACATATCAATCCCCAAAGGATATGCGACATAATAATCCAAATTCGCCAATGGATACCATTTCAGCGCTACCATTCCATCTGTTTCTTTCATCTCTCCTTTTTCAATAATTTCTTCTCTAATCTCCTGAAACTCAGGTTTTATCATACGCCATCCGTACATATCCAAAGTAAAATCTCCTTCTCCGTAACGTTGAATCGTCTTTGACCTTTCAGAAAAATTCAAAGGAATGAATCCTGTTTTAATCTCGACAACGCCTATTGACAGAGTAATCAACAAAACCGAAACAGATACGATTATTGATTTTGGGATAACGACATATCCATTTATAACTTCATATTTATCAGAAAGTTGCGCTGCAACAAAAATCAATAATAAGACAAAAGAAGGAGCTGTCCAATGCGGCAAAATCGGCCTTGTCATAGAGAAAAACCAAAACAAAATTATCATAGGAAGTGTCAAGCACAAAATCAAGCGCTTAGGCATTTCCGAGATATATTTTTTTCCTTTCACTAATGCAATTAACGCAATGATTATCAACACATAGTTCACAGGATTATTATATCCGAATTCACCGAGCAGCTCTGTCAAAAAATACTCAGGATGGAAATCGCCGAAAAAGCCAACCCTATTTCCATGAAAAGTAAAACTGATGAATTCATTATTGACATTCCACAATAAAACAGGCAGCATACAAACCGCTGATATCAAAGCAGATAAATATAAAAACGGATTCTTAAATTCTTTCCTTGAATAAATCAAAATGTATAATCCCACACCGACCCAAATAAATATTCCAGAATATTTCGACAACATTGCCAAACCAGCGAAAAGTCCGGCAAGAATCAAATGCTTGTTTTTCTCATTTTGAAAATACCTAATAAAATGTAAAACAGCAAGAAATGTAAATATACTAAGGGGCGTATCTGGCAAAATAAATATTCCTGTTATAACAAAAGCATAAACCGAGGCAGTATAAAGCAAAGCCGCATAAAAACCAGTCTGCGCACTTTTCACCTGTTTTCCGATTAAAAATACCAAATAAGTATTAACAGTCATAAACAGAACAGAGGATAACCTTAAAAAGAACTCACTGTCAAACAGCAGATTACAGCTAAACAACTGTATAAACCAGCCTACCATCGGAGGATGATCGAAGTGACTCCAATCAGGATACATGGCGTAAGTCCAATAATAAACTTCGTCATTGCCAAATTCCACGAACATTGCCAAAAACGCTCTTATCAGAACACTTACCGACAACAATACCACTAAATATTTGTTTATATCCTGCTGTTTTACCTTCATAAAATGATTTTAGAAACACACGTTTAAGACTGCAAATATATGCTAAAAATGGACTTTTTCGTATCATATTTTTTTGTATTTTTGTAAAAAATTATAAATAAAACACTATTATTAAAATTCAAAAAACAACAATATGGATTCAAATCCTAACGAAAATATAATTGAAAAAGTAACCAACAAAGAATACGAGTTCGGCTTTGTCACTGATATTGAGACAGATCTAGCGCCCAAAGGTCTCAACGAAGACACTATCAGACTCATTTCTGCAAAAAAAGAAGAACCAGAATGGTTACTCGAATTTCGTTTAAAAGCTTACAGAAAATGGTTGACAATGAAGCAGCCAGAATGGGCGCACCTAAACATACCACCTATTGATTATCAAGATATTATCTATTACGCAGCTCCTAAAAAAAGGAAAGAGTTACAAAGTCTGGACGAAGTGGATCCCGAATTGTTAGACACTTTTAACAAATTAGGAATCTCTTTGGACGAGCAGAAACGCCTCACAGGTGTCGCTGTTGACGCTGTGATGGATAGTACTTCTGTCAAAACGACTTTCCAAGACACTTTGTCAAAACATGGCATAATCTTCATGTCATTCAGCGAAGCTGTCAAGCACCATCCTGATTTAGTTAAAAAATATTTAGGAACTGTCGTGCCTCATACCGACAATTTCTTTGCAGCATTGAATTCAGCTGTATTCAGCGTCGGCTCATTCTGTTACATTCCTAAAGGCGTACGTTGTCCTCTAGAATTATCGACATATTTCCGTATAAACGCTGCAAATACAGGTCAATTTGAACGCACTCTGATAGTCGCCGATGAAGGCGCATACGTAAGTTATATGGAAGGCTGCACCGCACCTCAACGCGATGAAAATCAGCTTCATGCTGCCATAGTAGAGATTATCGCCGAGACTGACGCCGAGGTGAAATATTCTACGGTACAAAACTGGTATCCAGGCGACAAAGACGGCAAAGGCGGAATCTACAACTTCGTGACAAAACGCGGAATCTGCCGTGGCGACAACTCAAAAATATCCTGGACTCAGGTCGAGACAGGTTCTGCAATCACCTGGAAATACCCGAGTTGCATCTTGAAAGGCGACAATTCTTCCGCCGAATTTTATTCAGTTGCCGTCACAAATAATTACCAACAAGCCGACACCGGAACCAAGATGATCCACCTTGGAAAAAATAGCAAAAGCACTATCATTTCAAAAGGAATCTCCGCAGGTCACAGCCAGAACGGCTACCGCGGCTTGGTAAGAATCGCTCCAAACGCCAGCAATTGCCGTAATTTCTCGCAATGCGATTCCTTGCTTTTAGGTGACAAATGCGGCGCACACACATGGCCTTACATCGAATGCAGCAACGACAGCGCGATTCTCGAACACGAAGCGACGACATCAAAAATATCTGAAGACCAACTATTCTATTGCAACCAAAGAGGCATCGATACTGAAAAAGCAATCGGTTTGATTGTCAATGGTTACGCAAAAGATGTCTTGAATAAATTACCGATGGAATTTGCTGTCGAAGCCCAAAAATTATTGTCAATCACATTGGAAGGCAGCGTCGGTTAATGATTTTTAACTTAAAGAAAATTTAGAACTATGTTATTCGATATAAAAAACTTACATGTCTCAGTAGGAGGCAAAGAAATATTAAAAGGTTTTAACCTTACAGTAAACGAAGGCGAAATCCACGCCATCATGGGACCTAACGGAACTGGTAAAAGCACATTAGCAGCAGCCATCACTGGTAGAGATGGTTACGAAATAACAGAAGGAGAAATTTGGTTTAAAGGCAAGAATATCTTGGAGTTAAGTCCTGCCGACCGCGCCAACGAAGGCATCTTCCTCAGCTTCCAGTATCCTGTTGAAATACCTGGCGTAAGCATACAAAACTTCATGCGCTCAGCAGTGAACGCCAAACGTGAATATCAAGGACTTCCAAACATGCCGATGCCAGAATTCGTCAAAATGATGAAAGAAAAACAAGCTATGGTTGAGATAACAGCGAAGTTACAAAACCGTTATGTCAACGTTGGTTTTTCAGGTGGCGAGAAGAAGAAAAACGAGATTTTCCAAATGGCAATGCTTGAGCCACAACTTGCGATTCTTGACGAAACCGACTCAGGTCTAGACATCGACGCATTGAGAATCGTCGCTAACGGCGTAAACCAACTTCACAGAGACGACAACGCTTTCATCGTTATCACTCACTATCAACGACTTCTAGATTATATCGTCCCAGATTTCGTTCATGTGATGTACGACGGTCGCATCGTGAAGTCAGGCGACAAGTCTCTCGCTTTAGAACTTGAAGAAAAAGGTTACGAATGGATTAAAGATACTTTACTTTAATTTTAAATTTTGTAACTTATGGAAAATCAAGATAATAAATCATTACAAAATCAACTCATCGAATATGCAAACAATTCGATGGATATGATTTCAGCCAACGACACTCCAAGAGTGAAACAACTTCGTAATGAATCATTTAAGCGTTTCATCGACAAAGGTTTCCCTACAAAAAAAATGGAGAAATGGCGCAACTCTCGCATGGTAGAATGTGTTAATGAAAATTATAATATCGACTCTATCGAAAACAAGAAACATGATTTCTGTTGCGTGATTCAAAACCTTGACACTGAAGTTGTTTCTCTTACAAACGGTATGTTTTCCGAAGACGAAAATCTGAAGACATTAAAGAGCGGCATTGTTATTGGCAGCACACGCAAAGCGATGCAACAATATCCTGAGTTATTCGAAAAATATTTCGGAACTTGTAATATCAACGACATTAACGGTTTCCATGATATTAACACTGCTTTTTGGCAAGACGGATTTTTCATTTACGCTCCGAAAAACGCCGTAGCGGAGAAACCGATTCAGATTATAAAAGTCATTGATGATGAGAACAATCCGTTCATTCAGACTAGAAACCTCATCATTCTTGAAGCAAATTCACAATTACAAATCATAGATTGCGACGATTCTATAAAAGAACAATCAAGTTTTGTTAATTCTTATTCAGAAATAATTATCGGAGAGAACACACAGCTTGATATTTATAAACTTCAGAATCTCAACGACAATTCTTCATTACTGAACACGAATACAGCCAAGCAATTGGCTAACAGTCGTTTACAAACGCATACAATAAGTTTCAACGGCGGCAAGATTCGTAACAATATTTTTGTTGACATCAATGGAGAAGGCGCAGAATGTAATATTTACGGACTTTATTTGGTTGACAAAAAACAACATGTAGATAATCAAATCAAAGTAAATCATAACGTTCCGAATTGTAACAGCAACGAAAAGTTCAAAGGCATTCTTGATAATGAAGCTACAGCCATTTTCAACGGCCATGTTTACGTAGCTCCTAACGCACAGAAAACCAATGCTTATCAAAACAACAGCAATATAATTTTAACAGATACAGCGAAAATCAACACAATGCCTTTCCTTGAAATCTATGCCGACGACGTTAAATGTTCGCATGGTTCTTCGATTGGTCAATTGGATCAAGAGGCGATGTTTTACATGCAACAAAGAGGTATCAGCAAGGAAAACGCACGTATGCTTTTAATGTACGCATTTGCCGCTGATATCAGCAATAACATTGGAATTGAAGCACTTAGAGAGCGTATCGATGATATGATCAAACGCCGTCTGAAAGGAGAATTGTCATGTTGCGAAAATTGCGTTTTCCAATGCAACAGCCCGAAGGAATACGATTTCAAGATTGATTTAAGCAAGATATGATTTTCAATAATTTAAATATAAACGAGATACGCAAGCAATTTCCGATTTTGGACAGAACTGTCTATGGAAAACCGCTTGTGTATTTCGACAATGCAGCCACGACACAGAAGCCGCTTTGTGTAATCGAAAGAGAACGAGACTATTATCTCAACGAAAACTGCAACATACACCGTGGCGTTCATTACCTCAGCCAGGAGGCTACCGAAGCATACGAAAACGCTCGTAAAACAATAGCGAATTTCGTAAACGCTAAAGATTCAAACGAAATCATCTTCACAAGAGGGACGACAGAATCTTTGAATCTTCTCGCAACATGTTTAGGCAAACTCCTTGTAAAAGAAGGCGATAAAATCATGGTTTCCGCTATGGAACATCATTCAAATATGGTTCCGTGGCAACAGATGATTCAGGAAAAACATGGCGAGCTTCTCGTCATCCCGATGGATAAAAACGGCGTCTTGGATTTAAACGCATACGAAGAATTACTGAAACAGCAGCCTAAGATTGTAAGCATCGCTCATATTTCCAATACTTTAGCGACGATAAACCCTATCAAAAAGATGATTGCGATGGCGCATAAATACGACATTCCAGTCATCATCGACGGAGCGCAATCTATTGCTCACCATGTCATTGATGTTCAAGATATTGACTGCGATTTCTTCGTTTTCTCTGGACATAAGATGTACGCACCTATGGGCATCGGTGGACTTTACGGCAAGATGGAATGGCTGGAAAAGATGCCACCTTATCAATATGGCGGCGAGATGGTTGACAAAGTCAGTTTCGAGAAGACGACATTCAACAAAGTACCTTTTAAATTTGAAGCAGGAACACCTAATGTCGGGGCAGCACTTGGGTTAGAAGCAGCGGTTAAATTCATTCAAAGTCTTGATAGAAAAGCTGTTGAAGAATACGAAGAATATCTTTTGAATTACGCCACCGAAAAACTTTCAAAGATCGAAGGTGTAAAATTTATAGGTCAAGCTCCGAAAAGAAGCGGACTCGTCTCATTCTTGATTGGCGACATTCACCCTTACGACCTAGGGACTTTAGTCGATAAAATGGGCGTTGCCTTGAGAACCGGACATCATTGCGCTGAACCTGTGATGACATTCTTCGACATTCCAGGAACGGTAAGAGCTTCATTTGCAATATATAACACGACAGAAGAAATAGATATTTTCATTAAAGCAGTTGAAAGAGCTGCCAATATGTTAAGATAAATTAAGATTATGACGATAAAAGAAATACAAGATTCGATAATTGAAGAATTTTCAATGTTCGACGACTGGATGGACAGATATTCGATGTTGATTGAAATGGGGAAAGATTGCCCAATAATTGACGCACAATATCGCAACGATAACTATCTTATAAACGGATGTCAGTCAAGAGTTTGGTTACACGCCAAGTTAGAAGACGGCAAAGTTTATTATAGTGCAGATAGTGACGCAGTTATCACAAAAGGCATTATCAACTTGTTAATAAAAGTCTTTTCTGGACAAACACCTAAAGACATCGTTGAAGCAGACATGAGTTTCTTGGACGAAATCGGTTTGAAAGAGCATTTGTCACCTACACGTTCTAACGGATTGTTAAGTATGGTGAAGCAGATGATGCTTTATGCGGAAGTTTTTAATTCACAAGAGAAATAAGACACAAAGTCGCAGAGTCACAGAGACAAATCGCTTTGAGTCTTTGCAACTTTGCGTCTCTAAGACGACTTTATAATATGTGGGATATTTTTAAAAAGAAAGAACCAATGACAACGGAAGAAAAAGATTTGTTAAAAGAAAGAATAATTGCGGTTTTGGGAACTATTTATGACCCTGAGATTCCGGTTGACATATATAAATTAGGTTTGATTTACGACATCAATATCGATGACGAAGCTAATGTAAAAATACTTATGACAGTGACAGCGCCTAATTGTCCTGTTGCCGACCAACTTCCTATGCATGTCAAAGAAAAAGTCGGGGCAATGATGGGAGTCAATAAATGCAAAGTAGAATTAACATTCGAACCAGCTTGGAACCCATCGATGATGACAGAAGAAGCTCGTGCCGAATTAGGATTTGACGACGGTTTCGGATTAGGAGATTTGATGTATTGAAACTATAGGGACGTGGCTTGCTGCGTCCTATTTTTTTATTTTGAGCCAAATGATATAATTCCGTCATAACGATATGTATCTTAATAATTTTTAAGATCATTTTCCTTGACAGAATGGATTTTTGCCATTATCTTTGCCGAAAATCCAAAATCATGAAATCTAATAATTCTGGGCGTAAATCGCCACGGGCCCAGTGGCATGATTATAATGGTGCAGAATATTTTGTCACCATCTGTACAAAGAATATGATTCATTATTTCGGTGAGATTGTCGATGAAGAAATTCAATTGACAGAGGTTGGTGAATATCTGAAATACCAAATCGAAAACATTCACAATCATTATACATTTGCTGAAGTTTTATTATACACGATAATGCCGAATCATTTTCATATGATTATTGCAATTGATGGTAATAAAATTCCATATAATCGTTCATCCCCCAGTAGGGACGTGGCTTGCTGCGTCCAAAATAATATAAACAAAACAATGGACGCGGAAATGGACGCAATACAGAATGCGGCAATGGACATTACAATGGACGCAGCAAGCCACGTCCCTACGAATGAAACGAATATTATGTCACAAGACGCGGCAAGCCACGTCCCTACAAGGGATAATGATAAAAATAAATATATGGAATATATTTCAAATAAACAAAGTTGGTTGTCGGTTTGTATTGGCAGTATAAAATCTGCTGTCACCAAATACGCAAATCAAAACAACATTTCTTTCGCATGGCAGTCACGTTATAATGACCGCATTATTCGTAATCAAAATGAAATGAATCGAATCGCAGAATATATAAAAAACAATCCTATCGTTTGGAAATAGGATTGTTTTTGTTATTCATAATATTTCTGCTGCCGCAATGTGACAGCCCTGCATTTTGCTGCCATGATATGACAGTCCTACATACAATATTTTTATTTTCTATATCAATCCTGAAATGATTATAATTATCAATGCCACGATAGTGACTCCTATCCATGCCACCTTACATGCCAATGTCATCACTCCTATGTATGTCAATATTATCGCTAATGCTGATGTGTAAATGGACATTCCGATTCCTACGAAGAAACCTCTGATGAAACGTCTTAACGGCGATGCCACGCGATAAGCAAACTCAGGGAGCTCTCTTTTGCAAGACCTCATGCTATAAAACATCACAAAGACTAACGACATCAACATCATTCCTATCGTACCAACGTTTAATTTATCCATCAACCATGATGTCCATACAGCATAGAATCCAGATTCGTAAATCATATGTAATAAAGGTGCAACGAACAATGTGCATAACACAATAGCGAGATTGCTTCCAAGGCGAGACATCAATGACATCCGTTCTTCCAACTGCTCTTGCATCCTCTCCTCTTTAGAACCAGCTTGCGGGAATTTGTTAACCTTCTGCAGAACCTTCCAGGCTTTACCAAACTGACGCCTGTCACAATAACGATTGACTTTGTCTTTAAGGTCGTCAACATGATCTGACACAGGCGATGTCACCGTTATCAGTTTCCAATCAGTACCAAGAAGCAGACATGAATATCTCTTTCTATCCACTTCGTAAACGACGGTCTTCGCCTCACATTCACATGCTTCAAGAATATTGAAACAGACCGCAGTATGTTGAGTATGCTCAATGAGGTTCGGCAGTCGTGACAACATACCTCCGACTACAGGACGAGATGCCAAGTCATTTTTATTGAAATCCTCTTTCTCGACATTCAGTTTCTCAATAACCTTCCAAGGTGTGTTATTGTTAAAAAGTTTTATGATTTTAGGCACTTCATCAAGCGGAATCTGAGAAGGGAAACGATAATCCACATTGACCTTGTAATATAAACTCTGACGTAGTTGCCAATAACGAGCCAACTGTGTATCACCCTCGCAGGTAGGACAAGTAACTTTTCCTGTAGCCTTACAAGTAGGACATGGTTCTTCTTTAAAAGAAGGAACTTCTATGTATTTACTTGCCATACAAGCAGAACAATTGTGATATTCTTGTTTATCCACATAACGAGATTTCAGGCCTTCGCTTGTATTGTAATGTTCAAGAACTCTGTTGGTAACATAATAACCACCTTTGCCATTACATTTAGGACAAGGTTGCTTTACAGTACAAGCGACCCTGATAGTTCCACCGCCTCCACATTTGCTGCAAGTGACTTTTCCAGTGGTATTACATGTATGACAACCTGTTATATATTGAGAACCTTTTATATAATACGATTTTTCTTCAGAAGTAAATGTCGTTGGATAAGAAGCCGAAGCCCAGCGATCAATCTGCGATTCTGAAGTTATGGTCCTTGGAGGGAACGACCTGCTTCTGACTCGTTCGTAAGTATTTTCGAGTGTACGGTTGTCATATTGAGTTTTAAGCAATCCTCTATAAATAGGAGAATCCCATACTTCCACAATTTTCAATTGGTCACCTAAATTATTACGATTGTAACCTTTTATTGATTTCGCCCAGTCGTTGAATAATTGACGAAAACGATTTTCCTCTGACTTCGAGAAGTTAATCTTTTGTGAGTATCTATAATCTGCCATAACCAATCCTCCTTAAAATGATGTTGCGTCGTTATCAAAATCCAGTTTGCGAATGGCACTTAATCCGAGCCGTATTGAAACGATGACGGCTATGATTGCCAGAATCGCCAATATCAGAGGAAGGAATAAGGCAGGACTTTCAGTGACATTGATCTCCTCTTTGTATTCGTCTAAGGCTTTCCAGAAATATCCGATGACATTGGTACCTTTGAACTCCTTATCGGTCTTACCTTCCGCCACATCATTTTGATATAACTCTTCCGCATATTGCATCGTTTTGTTTTTGGCGGCCTCGAAACTCGACAACGAAAATGCTTTGTAGGAGTCAATCACAGTTTCTTTAAGACTAGCTGATTCTTCTGCGGGCAAGTGAGTGCTACTGCACGACTTGTGTAGAAATATCATCACCACAAATGCTATCAGTAAGACAAGCGTTTTTTTGATGAACTTTTTCATAACTTATAATGCTTTGGTTTATAGTTTGGGTTAACTCTTGCAAAGTTTATCTTTTTATTTTTAAATTCCAAATGTTTTTTTCAGATTTATAAAAAACAAAAAAAGAACCCGGTTTTATAATCGGGTTCTTTTTATATACTAAGCCTTGTACTTGTTATCTCGTTGTCTTACAAAGTATCGTAAGCTTCGATCAAGTCTTTGGCGAAGCCGTAGAACATCTGGGCTACCGCTGTGAAATCCATGTTAAGGTCTTTACTCAATCCGACCATTTCTTTAAACATAGCCACGTTGTACCATTGTAAGCATTGGAATGCTCTGTGGAAGTGAAGGCGTTTCAGTTCTTCGCTTGTTGGTTTATGTCCGAGATATGCTTCCAACAAACTCAAAGCCTTGTCGAAACCAGCGTTACCGTAGCAAGCGATGTCGTAATATGGGTCATTCATACCTGCAAATTCCCAGTCAAGGATATAGAACTTATCACCATCGATAACTAAGTTCGTAGGTTGATAGTCGCAATGGCAAGGAACATGTTTTATGTCTTTATATGTATCACGCATTGCATCCAAGCGGTTACGTAAGTCGATATATTCCTGTGGATGTTGGAAACCGAGGTCTTTACAATATTTCTCATAATTATCAAGACGGCCGAAAGCATCATATTCTTTGAATTGCAAGTCACTTTCATGAAGCTGTTTCAAAGCCTTAGCAGACATTTCATTATAAGAAACCACATCTGTGTTTGACATTATAGTACCTTCTACATATACAGCAAGTTTTTCACCTGTTCTCAATTCAACATAAACAGTTTCGTTATTTACTCCGAGTTTATCTACTTTTTGAATATTATCCCACTCTTCGTTTCTATCTACAAAATGTTCAGCGAATTTACCAGGAACGCGATATGTATATTTATTACCTTCACATTCTACTACGTATGTATAATTACTCATGCCACCTTCGAGACGCTTCACTATTTTAGCGTCGGTCGCATTCATCAAGAGATTGACTCTTTTAACAATGTAAGCTTCCATCCTATTTGTTTTTATAGCTAGTTAGTTTTGTTGTTTAAAATCGAGCACAAAAGTAAAAAAAATAATAACAATTAATGATTTTAAATGATATATTTTTTGTAGTTTTGTCGTCGTGAAAAACAATGGGGGTTTAGCTCATCAGGTAGAGCGTCAGGTTCGCAATCTGAAGGTGGCCGGTTCGAGTCCGGTATCCTCCACAAAGTACAAATCCAACACCTTTTAATCCAGACATAGAATCTTTCCGTCAATGAGTTGCGACCTAGCCAATCACGGTTGTTCCCACTTTAACGGCAAAGAATGTTCTATGCCATTACCGTCTCTTTCAAGGTAAAAATAATTACTTTTTATTCCATTTTTAAAAACATAACGACCTTTCCCGCATTCCAATGTCGTTCCTTTATCATTCGGCAACAACGCAATAAATGATTTCTCTCCTGCATTATTACTCACATCATACGTGCCACCTTCCAAATACTCGAAACTTTCCACCATACATCTGTTTTCCTTATCCCATTCCACTTTGTACGATTGCAGCTGTGTAGCGCTACCTCCGAGAACAGTTTCGTCAGTCAAATCTAACATCGCCACCGACATGATATTCTCCAGCAGTCCCGACGAGTTCAGTTTATACCCCACAGTGGTTTTATCTTCACCCATAATAGTAAACGCTTGCGCATTCAACTTCGCTATATGATAATCACCAAGGTCTTTTATATCGCCGGTTTGCTTTGAAAAAACAACTTTCTTTCCGACAAGACAGCCATAAACAGATTCGTATATATCCTCAACATTGGCACCCGTTCCTGTTTTGGAGTTATTACCGAAATAGTACAATACACACGGCTTACTATTATAAAGCAACGATTTGGGAATCATTCCTGTAAACAATAACTTATCCTCAGACTCTGTAACATCCGCTGTCAATTCAAACAATTCACCAACTGTAAGTTGTTTACCAATAGTTGAAAAGAAATAACTCTTTGTAGTACCAACAGATACATAAATATATTCTATCTTATTCTTATTTCCCCATTTTATGTTACCATCTGAGAAAACGTTTGTAAAATCGGAACGGCTGCTATTCAAAGGCCATTCAAAAGAAACCGGTATCATCTCATCTTTTTCATCGGTTTGAATCTCATCCTTTTTACATTGTACGAATAATATCATCGACATTAATAACATTAACAACATCTTCTTCATTTTGCGAACTCCTTTCTTTTTAACAGCAAATAAATCAAAACAAATACAATTAACACAATCAATCCATTCCCTATAGGAGCTGCATCTGTCACCATACTCTGAAAAGCAATCTCCTTACCTGTCTTATATGGAAAGGGCGTCGGGTCAGTTGCTCTCAAGCCATTATCCGAATAAAAAAAACAATCTGATTTCCATTGCGCATTTCCATATATAATAAATATGAACATGCACGAGACTAATGTCACAATTTTTGTCTTCATAAATTTTACTTTGGTTCTTATTTAAATTACAATGCAAATGTATAATGTCTTTTCTGAATAAAAAAGTTAAAAAATGTTAAAAAATGTTAAAATCGACATTTTTATCAAAAAAATCTACACAAAACTTAAAATATTATCAATTTCCCTTAATTTCTATTAACATTTCATATAATATGACTTAATAACACAAACTAAAAACAAATTTCGAGTATTTTCAAACCCACTTCATTCTTAATTATAAACCACATTTTATACATTTAACGCATCACAATTAAAAACATCATCAATAACAACAATGTTTTTTTAACCTAATTTAAATCACTAATAATCAACAATCGAACATCACCGTTTTACATTTTTTATTTTTTATTTGAAAACTGATTTTAAAAAATGTAAAAAAACATTATGATTTTTTCAAAAAAAATCTTATCTTTGCGAGGCAAAGTGTCAGTATTTGGTGATCTTTACAAAAGATTCTGACTACCGCTGAGACAAATTGAAATTATAAAAAACAAATTAATACACACAAAATGAACAAGCACAAACTACCATCACGACCAAGAGTTGCAAAATTCTTAGGTTTAGCTGCAATGGCGATTTACATGATGTCTTGTAATCCTGTAGATCCAAACACTGAACTTACAAGTGTTACCATCAATAACAATAGTGAAGAATTATCTAAACGTGTCACTATGTATGGAAAACCATTCTCGGACAATAACAGAAGTATTACCTCTAAATTGACAATGCCAGACGTTCCTGCTCCAGATTATGAATTAATTATGGATAATAATTATAAAGACTGGGCAGCTGAAGCAAAGAATTATTTACTTCCACAAGGAACAACGCTGACTACAGGAATGCAGTTTAAAGATAACATTTATTACATTGAAGGTGAACTCACTATTACCAATTATTGGGGAAAAGGAACACTTATCGTAATGCCTGGTGGTAAGGTAAACTATCCATCAAATATGCCCATCCATCAACTGAGTATTTTAAGTTATGGTGAGTTTAACATCACTGGCAGCAATAAATTAAACATTAATTCAGGCGCAACAGTCATGATTTCCGGAGACTTCAGCTATCCTAATTTATGGGTTGGCGGCACTCTCTATGTAAGCGACGGATTGACTACATCAGCTATGGAAATACGTGAACATGCTATATGCCAAGTTGATTGTAGTACACAAGTAGATGAATATATGATTCTACACAATTATGCAGATTTTACCGTAGGCAGTTATCTTTCAACTCCATCAATAGAAATGAACTCGGCTTCAATATTGCAAATTGAAGCAGGTGGTCTCGTTAGCACCGAATCTCTCTGTCTAAGAAACCCATGTGCTGTTACCGTTAATGGTGAAGATCTTGAATATGCTGTTCTTTCAGCTGACAAGATAGAAATTCACACAGGCAATATAAAAGAGATGTTTACAGGATGGCTTGACATTCACTACCAAGAAATTAACAATTACAGCGGTAAAGAGTTGGAATGGCTTTCTAACATCAAATTAAATGGTGATACATATCTTAAAGCAGACGGATGTCACCCTGAATTTGGTGAACTTCCTGAAGTTGAAACAGAACCAGTTGTTGGTCTTGAACACATAGCACAAGTAGTAACACCAGACCATGGACACTACATTTCTTCTACTTGTATCCAAACAATGTCAGATATGGCATACGTATCATACCATACTCGCGGAACTGAATATCATGGCTGTATTGAGGTTTTGAACGTATCTGAAGATATGTGTTCTATTCTCTCATTTATGGAACACCCAACGCTCGATTTCAACCACTTGATTTTAGACAATTCCAGAATCATCGCAGCTGGTGCTGAACCAAAGAATGGAGCATTCCTTGGTGTCATCAATTTAGGCGGAGGAATATTCCAAACTAATGACGCAGAACTCAAAGAAATAAAATTAGACGGAGCATCAGCAAGTTGTGTTATTCGCAACGGAAATTACTTGCACGCAACAACAAACGAAGGATACCACACACTCAACGCTAATTCATTCAGCACAGTGGCTTCAATTCCTACTGTTGGTTCTTCTAAGTTTATCAGCTCTGACGGAACAAACATGGGAGTCGTATCACTTACTGACAAAAATTCAGAACAATCTTTAGCCGTTTTGAATATGTATAATGCTTCAGACTACACATTCAGCAATCCTAAACAAACTATCACATTAGACATTATCG
>JAZLEO010000007.1:0-52639 GCA_045615285.1 Bacteroidales bacterium | reverse complement strand
GGCTCCTTTGTCTTTGTTGTCTTCGAGGAGGTTCTCGAAAATCTTGCCGAGCATCTCGGGGTCCACTCCCACTTCGGCGTCGTTGGGGTCGTTCTCGTCGATGGTGAAGTTATACTCGCTGAAGAAGTTGAACAAGCGTTCGAAGTATTCTGCTGGGAACTTGCTCTCGGGTTCGTCGTTTTCGTCGCGTTCAAAGAGTCCACCGTTGAGATATGGTATGTCGCTCCATTCGGCGAGCAGTGATTTGTCCCATGAATATTTCTCGAACAAAGCCTCTCGTTGTTCTGGCTTGGTGTTGAGGATTCCGAAGAAAAGGGGCTCGAGGACTGCGTCGAGGTAGTCGTCTTGATGTGATGAGCGTTGGAATAGGTTCTGCATGTAGTTGAGGTCGCCGCACATCCATCCTTTGCGCTGGAGGAAATGCAGGAAGGTGATTCGTCCCATCATCTTCTTGATGTAGTCGCGTATCTTTTTCTCGTCGTTGCCAAAGGCTTGCATGAATTTAATTATATACTCTTGTCGTAGATTTTGTGTGACTTATACTTTATAAAAGTTTTTTTTAGAAATAAAGTAGATATATTTATTAATTACGTATTTTAGCAGTTAGATATATTCAATGAATAGGATAACTAAAGTATATGATTTATATTAACCATGGACAATAACACTGAAGTAATTTTTGAAAATATAGAACAGCGCATTCTTAAAGAAATTGAAAGTGCTCACTATGCTATTTTTGTTTCTGTAGCATGGTTTACAAATAAAAAGTTGTTTAATGCTCTACTTGAAAAGGCTAAAAACAATTGTTATGTATCGATAATCATACAATTAGATGAAATAAACTCGCAGTGCGGAATTGATTATACTCTTATAAGAGTTGGTTGTTCTGAATGCTTTATGATTTCTAGGGATGCAGAGTTATTGCATGAAAAATTCTGCGTGATTGATTTTAGAAAGGTTATAACAGGGTCTTATAATTGGACTTATAAGGCAGCACACAACAGTGAGAATATCCTCATTTTGAACGAGCCTACAATTGCGACACAATACATTAGTAGGTTTGAGCAGCAGAAAGCTAAATTTCAAGGAGAACGTATTCAACAACACACTGTTATATCATATGACTCCGGTAAAATCAAGGAAATAACCCAATCATCTCCACCCATTTCATCTACCCCAACTAATAAGGAGTGCCCATATTTAGGCTGTAGAAAAATAATCGGATATTATGATAGATTTTGCCCATTCTGTGGTAGACAGCAATATAACAACTATAATCCGTCAATCATTGTAACATGCGAAGAATGTTCATGTAAACAAGAAGAAGTCTTAGTGGATGCAACACGCACACAATATTGCACAAACTGTGGAAGCAACAAACTAGAGTGGAAATTAATATAATCCTCAAAATATATGGAAACAAAATGCCCTATATGCAATCGAATAATTAATGAAGATTATAATTATTGCCCATCTTGTGGATTACCTAAAAGAATATCTTCTAAAAGAAGATGGGATTTCAAACCATCTGATTCAAATTCCAATCTATTGGTGAATGCTCGCCCCGAATATTCTCCATACAAAATTTTTGATTACCAAAAATGCAATATTTGTGATTCACCTAATCCTTTTGGCGCAAAATATTGTAGGGCATGCGGCGCAAGAATAGAGCTGCAAGCTAAGGATAAATATGGTCATGGATGGGTAGACCTTGGTTTGTCTGTTCTTTGGTCTGCAGAAACGATTGACGGTCTATATTTATGGAATCATAGCAAGATCGAACTATCTACATATAGCGATATGTACGATTACTTAAGAGTAGATACAGACAATAAAGATATTGCAACAATTAAATGGGGAGCAAAATGGAGAACTCCAACGAAAGATGAGTTTGAAGAATTGGTAATTAAATGCAAGTGGGAAAAATGTTTGGATCCTGTTTCAAAAAAGCATGCATTGAAGGCTACAGGCCCTAATGGCAACTATATTATCATACCTGTAACGGGACATGCTGGGTGTTCGTGCTCAAGACAAGAATATAGTCCCATTTACGAACCTGAAAACATACATTCTGAATGCTCTTTTTGGACTTCAACAGAAAATCCAGATAAACCTAGAGCTGCCTTCGCATTTCGTTTTATTGGGTACGATAGCTTTATAAAAACACTTACAGCCCGTGAAAGTAAAGAACTATGGTTTAAAATAATGAGACCAATTAGAGGACCATCTATTTATGATGACGATTTTGACCTAAAATGGAAACTGGAGAAACAGCGAGAAGAAGAAGAGAGAAAAGTCCTGCAATCAATGGGAGACGATAGCTGTGAAAGGAGAGAGAACCAAAAGAAAGATAACGAAAGAAGACAGACATTGTGGTTAGAAACTCCAATAGAATTCATTAGTGACATGAATGATTGCCTCCAAAAAACGATTCATTCACGTCTTAAAAGAAGTGGGTATGCCATCCGCCCCGTGGCAGATAAAAAATGGCAAGGACGTCTATGATGTCTTGGTCTTATTAGTGAGGAACGCACCATCCTATACAGGTATGACCAGCTAACTGTATAGTATAGATTCGCTGGCAGGAGAAGTCCTATATTAAACTAATCTTAAAATAGGAGATCTGAAATGAAAATTTCGTTCAAAAATTTTAAGTTAGAAATCAATGTTAAGGAAATGCTTACAATGTATTTCATTATTAAGTCATTATTCTAACATTGTATCTAAGCCTGTCGTCTAATATAAAAACGGCAGGCTATTTTATTATTTGGTGACTTTATACGACTATACCTTAATCCAGAGTCGGAAATGTTTGAAGAACCCATGATGACCCAGCCGTCGCTGTGTTCGTTATGTTCTTGGGAAGACAGAGGTAGAATTTGGCGTGTAGGTTTTTCGTGGCATGTATGCGCATCTGCAGTCGTCCTGCCATGAGGTCGTTGCACATCTGCAGTATCCCCTGCTCTACTTCAGGGGAATAATGAGCGTTGACGATATCGTCTTTGAAACCGCTGTTATATATTTCCTTGGCTTTCTCGGAGTTTGACAGCATCGCCAAGGCTTTGTTGTGTTTGCGGAAGATGTCCAAGTTCGTTGTTGAAGAACTTGGTACTCATGCGCTATATTTTTGATAGCGTTGGAATATCTTCGAGATGCAGGTTACGGAGTACCAACAGAATGCAAAAAGCGCGAATTTCACTTATCGCATTCCGAGGTATTTGGCGTAACCTGCAAGTCTGATAAGTTCCATCCACGCTAATATATAGCACAGATGTTCGCTGAACTTATTCTAAGACTTGCTTCTTCTAATCGCCAAATTTTCGGAATGTCTCGAACAAATAGCAAACGCTATGGGTTATATTTTAAAAGTCAACGAGACAACGAGTCAACAAGACAACAAGTTAGGGATGTCTCATAGCTCGAGGCTCAAAGTTTATTTTCTGTTTCTTAGTTTATGTTTTAAAGGTTAGTATTGTGTTTGAACTGGCTATTAGCTTTTTTATAGTGACTGATAGCTTTTGCAAAGATAGTAAAATTGGCAGATGATGGGCTGTGGAATAGGAAAGATTTTTTTTTGAGATTTTGTATCTCTTTTGAAAAAAATAATATATCTTTGCAAGCAATATGACCTCTCACGCTTCTCGTAAGATCAGCGCACCTGGAGAGGTCTTCGAGTTTATATGAGATATGAAATACCAAAAGAAACCTTTGTCAATTTTAGAACAAATTGACAGACTGCAACGTAGAGGATTGATTGTTGACGATAGGGAAATAGCATATAACTATTTGTCAAATATCAGCTATTACAGATTAAGAGCTTATACTTATCCTTTCCAAAATAATATAGATGAATTAGCAGATCACGCATTTGTGAGATTGGTTTCTTAATCATGATTTGTATAAAGATAAGATTGTTAAGGGAAAGGACGGTGGAGAGATTGAAGCATACGAATATCTGATGAAAGACATCGTGTCAGAAACTAAAAGAAGCAATGAAGATTTTATAAAACATTATTCAAAAAAAGTATGATGTTCCTAAAATGCCACCTGCGTGGATGACCCTTGAAGTTTTGTCTTTAGGTACTCTTAGCAGAATGTATGATTTGTTGAAAAAATCTAATGAAAAAAGTAAAATCGCTTGTGATTTTGGATTGCCCAATGATGTGATTCTTGTCAATTGGCTTCATTCTATAGCAATGTTGAGAAATTGTTGTGCTCATCATGGCAGAATTTGGAACAGAAGGTTCGTAACGAATGTGATGTTACCTTATAACACAAAGTTTTTATTTATAGATAAATCAACAATAAAGCATATTCGTTCAAATAAGTTTTTTGCAATATTGTGTTGCGTAAAATATATTTCTGATATTATTAGTCCTAAGTTTGGTCTCACTTATTGACTTATAGTCTCATAGACTTATAGACTTAATTAAACATCATCGCTCCTGGGACGATGCCGACGCCAAACGAAGTGACGAAGTTTCCTTCGGCATCGTATCTCAACACATCGCCGTTCTGAACGTAATTCTTAACATCTGTAAGATAAATGTCGCCGTCTTCAGAAACAATCACGTTTGAAAAAACTCTTTGCTGATCGCTGACGGCTGACGGCTGAGAGCTTATAAATGGTGTTGTTGGGAATGTCTCTGCATCGACTGACATCTTATATAAATCCAAAGTTCCCATGCCGCCGTTTAAGACGTAGAAGTTTTCTCCCCTTTTGTCGATAGTCATAGCTGATGGATAATCGCCTTCTGCAAAGTCGATGCGTTTAATAATTTCTCTTGTCTTAGGATTGATGCAGAACAAGGCTGGCTCGCATGGTGGCATATATCCGCCGCTACATAAAACCCAGATGTTGTTGTTCTTATCCAAAACGATGGAATTTGGTTCTGGAGCTACAGCCATCTCATCGACGAGCGTGTCATTTTCAATATTGACGAATTGTATAGTTGAATTAGATGTTCCTGGCTGATAGAAATTAGACCAGTTTGTCACAACTAGCTCATCTCCTACTCGCACCATAACTTCTGTGGTATTGCCCAATTCCACAAAACCAGTCTTCTGCATAGTTTCAGGATTGATAATCCAAAGTCCAGTCGATTCCAAATCAGAGACATAAGCTTTGTTTTTATCAATGGAGAGAATATGTCTCGGCGATGTCAAGCCATCTAACTTAGCCTGATATTTCATGGTCTTAGTATCGACCTTATAAATATATTTACTGCCATTTACGACAATATACATCCCTGTCTCATCTGTCATTATAGAGTTCGCAGCATCACCTAGCGGAGCCATATTAACTCTATAAAAAAGATTATTCATCACAGTATCCACTTCATAATCATAGAACGTAAGTGAAGATGTCGCGTTAGTATAACTTCCCTGATTCAAGATAAACAAACCTTTACCGATGTTTGTTTCTGATGGTGCAGGGTCGTCGCCGCTACATGATGCAAAGGACAATAACAATCCTAAAATGATGATGTTGAAGATGTTTTTTTTCATAGTTTTAAGTTTTGGGCCAAGAGCCGAGAGCTTCGAGCCTATGTGAATTGACCATGGCTCATTGCTCATAACTCATAGCGATTATAATTTAAATTCCAAATAAACTTCATAGCTTCGTCCGGGCATCGCGCGCCAGAGTATTGCCTGATATTCCTTGTTTGTCAAGTTGTTAATTCTAAATTCTAATCTAAATTTATTTAATTGTTTTCCTAATGTCAGATGATGTAATGCGTAAGGCGGCAGCTGATAAGCGAAGAATTCGTCGTCGTTCATAGATGTCTTTCGTTCGCCTGTGAATTCAAAAGTATAATTCAGATTCCACGTCTTCCACTTCACTTCCGCAAATGCGTTGGCATGATGTTTTGGAATATAAATAAGTTGCTTACCGTCAGCATCGAATTGTTGTGCGTATTCGCTCTCGTCAGTGGTGTGACTATAAACGTAATTTCCTGAAAGAGAGAATGTCCATAAAGCATATCTGTAGTTGGCTTTTAGATGAAACTCCGCTCCTCGCGCCTTGACTTCCGACACGTTCTTAGGCATCCAATAGCGATAGTTCGTCGGAACCCATTGTATCCAGTCTTTCACCTTTGAATAATATATTCCGCCTCTTAAATCTAAATTGAAATTAACATTTTCGTAAAGATAATTCACCTCGAAATCTACAGTCTTACCGTTCTCGCCTTTGAGATTTTCGTTTCCTCCCGGATTCCAATATAAGTCGTTCAAAGTAGGGTTTCTGTAGTTATGACTATAACCAGCATTGAAACTCAATCCTTTGACGCAAGGCATCCTATAAGCGAGAGTAGCTGTCGGGAAGAAGCCTGCGGATTTATCATCGATGATGTCGTTTCTTAACGTCATTCTTAAATCCAAATCTTTATAAATCTTGCCATCTACCGCCGCATAAAAAGAAAGTATGTTTCTTTTTGGGGACGAGGACGGGGACGAGGTTTGGGAATAGTTTGATGACATTACTTTTTCATTATCCCATTGTATTTTCGCATACAATTTCCATGACTTATACAAATCTTGTTGTAAGTCAGCGATTTGTCTAAACACATTGGATTTATTCAAAGACGTTATCTGCGTGACAGGATTTCCGTTTGAAGTATAAGATTCCAAAAAATAATTTTGTCGTTCGTAGAAATAAGCCGACTTCACTTCTATCCTACCCGAGTTCCAATAATATTTGTAAGACAAGAAATTACGAGAGAAATCGTTATCGACGTATTCTTTTGTATTGTTAAATACGTTAGGCATTATCTGCGGATAGTTCCTGTAGCTGAACTGATTCCACGAGACAAACGACAGTAGAGAGTTTTTCATTCGCACTTGCACTTCCGGCATAAAACCGTAATCGATGAAATCGGCGTTTTTCTGTTTCATCTCTTCGTGAGGAATGGTAGCGATGTTGGTGTAAGTGAAATCGTTATCGCTAGAATTTCTATAAGTCTTGATTCTGGTGATGATATTTTTCGCTGAATAACCAACTGTGACATACGAACCTAAAGTATTAAAACTGCCGTAAGTCTGACGAATGTCTAGTAACATTCCTTCGTTGAATTTCTGACTGTTAGCGATATTGACGACACCACCGAGACCGCCGCTGTTGGCAGAAGTCTTGCTTCCCCATTGGAGAGATACCTCGTCGGTAAAGAATACAGGTATCTTACTGAAATCCACTTCGCCTAGCGATGGCGAGTTGAGTTGGAAGCCATTCCATAAAACGAGAGTGTGACTCGATGTCGTTCCTCGGAAAGAAGCCGATGCCGTTCCGCCCGGACCGTAAGTCTTGATAAAAACAGGCGAATGTTGTATGAGCAGCTGCGAAAGATTGACGGTCTGAAGACGTTTTATCACAGCAGTATCAATCTTACGCTCCATCGTCGCTTTCGACACCTTATTATTAATGTACGCTGCGTTTATCTCGATATTTTCGAGTACAATAGTATCGTTCTGCGCAGAAGCAGTGATGCTCAACACAAAGAGAATTGATAATATTGTCAGCAGTCTTTTCATTTTACCTTAAGCTTTAAACTTTAAATAAAACCTTCGGGTAAAAACTGCGTCTTTGCTTTTTATTGCTGATACGACCGACTCTTATCCCGAAAGTCATTTTCATCCACCAAACTTCATCCACTAAACTACACTAATCAGCACTAAATTTTCGTGTTTATTCGTGTGTTTTTGTGGACAATCTCATGGATTGTCTGATAAGTGGCAGGTCTTCTGACTTACTCCTTACGTCGGGCGTCTTCCCATCTTTTGTGGAAAAGAAAGTGACTTAATGCCTGACGCTGTTAGAGATCACAGCAGCGGGAACTGTCCAGGATTCGCACCCGGTTCCCTATTGAGTCCGTTAGGACACCATTTATCGTCGGCAAAGATAAAAAAATTAGGAATGTGGAATTAGAAATTAGGAATTATTTTTTTAACCTCCAAAATTAAAAACCTCAGAAACTCAGAATAAGCTGTGAGCAATTCCTGAGTCCCTGAGTTCCTGAATTCCTAAAATCCTGAATTCCTAATTATTTCCAAACAGATAATTAAAATCTTTTTCTTTTTTAAGAATTCTATATGTTAAATTTTCATTTCATCACCGGACGTATCGAGTTGCCGTAGAATCGGTCTTCATTCATGACAAAAGGGCCCTGTTCTACGAATGTCATTCTATATGCGCCGTTTTCAAAATATGTCGGAGTCGAGCTCCAGCACTCGCCATATTCTCCAGCACCGTAGAGCGTGGTTTTAAAGCAGGAACCTGCAAAGGGGAAAAAGATGCTGTTACCGTTAGGTCCTGTGACCAAAACGCCTTTCACACCATTTCGTGTCATCTGTTCCCAATTACATTTATCAACCAATTCACTGCATTCTTCCTTTGTCGGCATTCTCCACGGAGCGCCCCATTTGGCAGCAACCGCATCATATCGAGGATTCCCGCCCACATCTTCATTATTAAACGCATCTCCGGATGTCAGATTATTATCCATGTCGTATGAGGATTTCGCCTCTATCTCGCCCCAAGCGAAATAGTCGCCGTATTCTTCAGGTTTGTCAGCGCCTACGTTATATGCAGCCCATTTCAATCCAGAAGGAAGTCCTAGATCGACATATTCGTGACCGTTTATAATATTTTTCATTCCATAAACTTTTTACCTTGTTCGTATTCCTTCGCCTTGCCTTTCAACTCACCGTTTTTGTAATTAGCTTCAGATTTAATGCTGCCGTCTTCGTAATATTCAACAGCTGGGCCGTTGGCGACATTATTCGAAAACATCTTTGCAGATTTCAATTTCCCGTCTTCGTAATAAGTCTCCTGAACACCTTCAAACGAACCATCCTGATATGTATATATCACATACTTAGGGCCTTGCGTCTTCTCTTCATACAAATACCATGTCGTGATTCCATGTCTTTTTCCAGCTTTATACTCCGACTCTTCTTGAATAAAACCTTTATCGGTATAAATCACCGACTTACCATCAAGCAGGCCTTCCTTATACTCCTGTTTCATCGAGGCACGTCCGTTTTTATTCCAAGAATAACTCCAGCCATGAATCATATCGTTTTTATAATCAATTTTCTTGATGAGATTGGCTTGTTTGTCGAACTCCAGATAAAGTCCGTTTTTCTTACCTTCCTTATATTGTATGATATAATGCGGAAGCTCGCTGCCAGGATGATTTTCTACCCAGGAACCATCTTTCATTCCGTTCAAGACTTCACCGCAGACTTGGATATTTCCATAATATTGCTCAAAAGTCCCGTCAGACTTATCGCTTACTTTGGTATTGTAAATATGTTGAGAGAAAGCCGTCACCACGAACAGCATCATCACAAAAGTGAAAATAATCTTTTTCATGTTATCTTAATTTTTATTAACAAAATATTATCATAAAACAAGGGACGCGGCAAGCCACGTCCCTACTTATAACTTATTGTCTTATTTACTTATAGACTTAATATATTCATCGATACCTTTTGCAGCTTTCTTACCAGCGCCCATCGCCAGGATAACAGTAGCAGCTCCACTCACAGCGTCACCGCCGGCGAATACGCCCTTGCGTGTTGTCTGCATTGTGACTTCGTCGGCGATTAAGCACTTATGTCTATTAGCTTCCAAACCTGCTGTTGTACTTAAAATCAATGGATTTGGTGAAGTACCGAGTGACATGATAACCATATCGACATCGAGGATGAAGTCTGAACCTGCTTTTTCGACAGGGCTTCTTCTTCCTGAAGCATCAGGTTCACCGAGTTCCATCTCAACGCATCTCATACCGTTGACCCAGCCGTTTTCATCACCTAATATCTCTTTAGGATTTGTCAAGAGACGGAAGTTAACGCCTTCTTCCTTAGCGTGATGCACTTCTTCAACGCGTGCAGGAAGCTCTTGTTCTGAACGACGATAGACGATATAAACTTCTGCTCCGAGACGCAATGCTGTACGAGCAGCGTCCATAGCGACGTTACCACCACCAACAACAGCGACTTTCTTACCGATGAAGTTAGGTGTTTCGTAACCTTCCTTATATGCGAATAATAAATTGTTTCTTGTCAAGAATTCGTTAGCTGACACAACGCCGCAGAGGTTTTCACCTGGGATGTTCATGAACTTAGGAAGACCAGCGCCTGAGCCGATGAATACAGCTTCGAAGTTTTCTTCATTCATCAAATGATCGATTGTTACAGTACGGCCGATGATGACGTCTTTTTCAAACTTAGCACCGAGTTTCTTGAGGTTCTCGATTTCATGACGAACGACTGTTTCTTTTGGAAGACGGAATGAAGGGATACCGTAAGATAAAACGCCGCCTAATTCGTGGAGAGCTTCAAAGACTGTAACGTCATAACCTAACATGATAAGGTCTTTTGTACATGTCAAACCTGCAGGACCGCTACCTACGACAGCAACTTTATGACCGTTCTTTGCGCTTGGTTTTTCAAACTCTACATTATTTTCACGAGCCCAGTCGCCGACGAAACGTTCGAGTTTACCGATAGCGATTGGTTCAAATTTCTTGCCCATGACACATGAGCCTTCACATTGTGACTCTTGTGGACAAACGCGGCCGCATACTGATGGAAGAGCTGAGTTTCTGTTAATGACGCGTGCTGCTTCTTCAAAGTTACCTTCAGCTACGAAATGAACGAATTGTGGGATTTCAATATTAACAGGACAAGCCTTGACACATTGAGGGTTCTTACAGTTCAAGCAGCGTTGTGCTTCGATGATAGCCTCTTCTGCGTCGTAGCCGTAACATACTTCTTCAAAGTTTGTGGCTCTCACCTTTGGATCTTGTTCGCGGACAGGAACGCGTTTCTTGTTGTCACGCATTTCCTCAACGATACCGCCGATGTTACAAACGTGGCCTTCTTCTTTTTCTTCTCTTTCAAGAATCTTATGGCCTTCAACGTTGTTGTACATAGCCTGACGTTTCATCACGTTTTCAAAATCGACTTGAGCACCGTCGAATTCTGGACCATCGACGCAGGTGAATTTTGTCTCGCCACCTACAGTGACACGGCAAGCGCCGCACATACCTGTACCGTCAACCATGATTGAGTTCAAACTTACAGTACATTTGATGCCGAGTTTTGTTGAAAGCTGTGAAACGAATTTCATCATGATGAGCGGACCAATAGCAATGACTTCGTCATATTGCTTGCCTTCATCGACGAGACGTTGCAACATCTCTGTAACTAAACCTTTATATGGTGATGAACCGTCGTCTGTTGTGACGTATAAGTTAGAAATAGCTTCGAGTTCCTTTTCATAAACGAGGAGATTTCTGGTTCTTGCTCCAACGATAACGTCAGCCTTGATGCCGTGTTCGTACAACCATTTAACCTGAGGATAAATCGGAGCGATACCTACGCCGCCGCCAACGAAAACGTATCTCTTGTTTTTACGTTCTTCGTCTGTGAGATGAACGAATTCTGATGGTTTTCCGAGAGGACCTACCACGTCAGCAAATTTGTCGCCAACTTCATATTCAGCCATTTGTCTTGTTGACTTACCGATGGCTTTGAAAACGATGATGATAGTTCCTTTTTCAACATCGTAATCGCTAATTGTTAAAGGAATACGTTCTGACTTTTCAGTCATTTTAACGATTAAAAACTGTCCTGGCAAAGCCGATTGTGCCAAACGAGGAGCTTCAATCTCAAGCAAATACGTTTCTTGAGCTAATTCTTCTTTTCTAACTATAGTAAACATTACTGTTATTTTTTAGATAAATTAATGCTAATGAATTAAAGTGGCAAAGATAAGAAAAAGACTAAAGACTAAAGACTAAAGACTAAAGTTTTTTTAATTAGGAGTTAGGAATTCAGGAATTGAGGGTATGAGGACAACGAGACACAAAGTCACAAAGTCGCAGAGACATAAAACTCAAGGCTCATAGCTCATAGCTCACTCAAGGTTCATAGTTTTAATAAATTATGTTAATATTTTTTATATTTTTTTCTCTTGACAAAAGGAATCTGAAATCGTATTTTTGCAGATATGAGTCAGCGAACGAGAGACATATTATTAAGGTATTGGGGCTACCCTTCTTTCCGTCCGATGCAGGAAGACATCGTCGATTCTGTGATTGATGGCAATGATACCTTAGCGCTGCTTCCGACAGGCGGCGGCAAGTCGATATGTTTCCAAGTGCCTGCCATGACGATGGAAGGAACATGTATCGTCATAACTCCTCTCATTTCCTTGATGAAAGACCAGGTGATGCACTTGAAGAAAATCGGCATCGCAGCGGCGGCAATTTTCTCGGGAATGCATCATAATGAAATAGAAATCGCTTATAATCAGGCAGCATTCGGAATGCTTAAATTTCTCTATGTCTCCCCTGAACGTCTTATGACTGACGCTTTCATCGAGGCATTGAAGAAAATGAAAGTATGCCTTCTAGCCGTAGATGAGTCGCATTGTATCTCGCAATGGGGCTACGACTTCAGACCTCCTTATCTTAAAATAGCCGAGATAAGGAAATATATTCCAAACACTCCCGTCATGGCTCTTACCGCGACAGCAACACCGCAAGTCGTGGATGATATTCAATATCGTTTAGGATTCAAAAAAAACAACGTCTTCCAAACAAGTTACGAACGTAAAAACGTCACCTACAACGTAATACACGAAGCTGACAAATACGGTCTGATGTACCGTCTGCTCAACAAAATGGATAAAGGCAGCGGTATTGTTTATGTAAGAAGCCGCAAACGTACAAAAATTATCGCCGACTGGCTGCAATCCGCTGGAATAAGCGCATCATTTTATCACGCTGGCCTCGACGCTAAAACCAGAGATTACCGCCAACAACTTTGGATGGATGGAAAGATAAAGGTCATTGTCGCAACAAACGCTTTCGGAATGGGAATCGACAAACCAGACGTCAGACTCGTGATACACCTCGATCTGCCCGACAGCCTTGAAGCTTATTTCCAAGAGGCAGGACGTGCAGGCCGCGACCTTCAGCCATCGGAGGCGTTTCTGCTGGTCGCAGACACCGATGTCAACAAACTCAGAGATAATCTAAAAAGTTCTTATCCCGAACTTGAAAAAATCAAAATGATATACAACACCATCGGCAACTATCTTCAAATTCCGATAGGAGCTGGTGAAAATCAAACATATAGCTTCAACATAAACGAATTTACTCAATACTATAATTTCTCATTACTTGAAGCATATAACGCAATAAAACTCATTGAAAGAGAAGGTTATTTCGTCACTTCCGAAGCGTTGAACACGCCTTCAAAAATCCATATCAAAGCAGGAAGAGAAGATCTGTATCGTTTCCAAATTGAATATAAGGAATATGACACACTGATTAAATATTTATTAAGGAATCTCCCTGGTGTCTTGAGTGATTTTGTCAATATAAGAGAAGAGCATATCTCTCAAAAAACAGGAATGCCCATCGACGTCATCAATAAGCAACTCTGTAATTTAGAGCGTCTTAACTTCTTAAATTATATTCCTCGCAGCGACAAACCGCAGATTCAGTTCCTGACATCACGAATCGACACCAAATATTTTTCTCTATCCGATGAAGTTTATAAAAACAGAAGAGATGATGCCGGGAAACGAGTCCAAGCCGTAATAGATTTTGTCAATAACGACGATATTTGCAGAAGCGTACAGCTTTTAAGATACTTCGGCGAAAACATAAAAAAGACTTGCAACAAATGCGATGTATGCTCTTCAAGAAATCAATCCGAACTTACAGAGCAGGAATATCAAGACATTAGCAAAACTATAATTAAAGAATTACGAGAGAGCGAATCTAATGTCTATGAGATTCTAAATACCACAAAAGACTACCGTGAAGAAAAAGTCCTAACAACCATCAAGTGGATGCTCGACAACAACATTATCAAGCAAGACGAAGAAGGAATGTTAAAATGCTAAGAAACAGAGATGTTGAATTTCTCTGCATAACAAAAAATCAGGACCTCAAAATCCCTTTGATCCTGAAGTCCTGAAACCCTGAAATCCTAATAATTCCTAATATACTCCAACGCTGCATCGAGCTGACCTTTAACGCCGGCATTCTTAGTGAGCACTTCTTTATTCGGAGTAAATCCAACACCTTCAGGCACAAAGCCTTCATGTGTTTTTATTTCGTATGTCGAGGTATATACATAATGTTTCTCTCTTTCTATGTCACCGAAAGGTCCTCCGTATGTAAGGTCAATGGCGTCGGACAAGAGCGGTCCTGTAGCGCCGTAAGTACGTTCACCGATAACATAACCTGTAGGCAATTGTGAAATATTGTATGTAGTTATCTCGCCCATGCTTATGGAATAGATGTTAGAAAGCACCACATACGGAATATTTTCAGCAGCCAAGTCACGGTTTGTCGTTGACGGCTCTATCGTTATAGGCGACCACACCGAATGTTCCAATCGGCCCGGGCCTTCTTTATAACGTGTTGAAATCACGGAATAATCATTTTTTATAAAAGGAGCCACCACATGATTCAAGTCGGACAAATATCCGCCATTATTACAACGATTGTCGAGAATGATACCCGCCAATTTATTAGCCTGCGTCTTTAAAGCCGCATTTTTCCATTTGTCAATCAGCTGAGCCGCTTTGTAATATGGCGATTGTGGATTATTCAAGCCAGTCATAATAACGCTCATCTTGTAAGCATTTTGCCAAAGATAAGGAATCATTCTTCCATCAGGCAGTTCAAATAAAACGTAACATACTGTAGCATAGACATCTCCATAATCAACAGTCTCATAACCGCTGTACAAAATCTTATAATCCGAATATCCATTTGCGGCCAATTTTTTATTGAATTGGCTCAATTCATACGATAAAATATGGCTGTCCTTAAAATAATAATCTCTTTTTTCAATTTCATTATTAGCCGGGTTGACACTCACAATATTATCATGTCCTCCCGCATACATATTTTTCACTTTAATAGACATGTGATGATCTTTCAGTCCGCCCATAGCGCCTTCGTACAAAGTCTGCAACTCGCTTGTTGACACGCTTTTACCATCTTCTATACGTAAATCAAGGGCTTCAAATTTAGGCATATATTCTTCATATACAGCATCCCAGTCGATAGGATCGACATCCCAAAAGACATAACCTGTATTGATGTTATTCCACAAGACATCGAATTGTTCCGCATAGTTTGTATATGCCAACATTGAAGTCTCACCAATATAAGGGACATAGTCAGATTCTTTTCTGCAAGAGCTGAGTGTCAATGTGATAGCTAATATTATTAATGATATTTTACGCATGATTATTATAATTTATAAGTTAGACCTAATGTTAATGACATTGTGTTATTATAGCGTGGTTCTGGAGATATTCTATTGATTTTCATATAGCTTGTCAAGTCATAATATATCAGGGCGTCCAATTCCAAAGAAATTTTATCAGACAAGGCATAGCTTAGGCCAGGACCGGCGGCCACTCCAGCGACAATTCGATTATGATATTCATTAAATTCCATTTTTTCATCGAAAGGTCTAATTTTATCATAAATATCGAAAGTATTTCCGCTAACATTAGCTGACAGCCAATAGCTTACAAAACCGCCCATCATAAAATGGCCGCGCAACTTCTCTCCCCCGAAAGTAAAATCAGCCATAACAGGAAGAGTCAGATACTGAAATTTATAGTCGGTATATACACCTTTCACATACGCCAAATTACGTTTCATGGTATGAGAACGTGACAACATTTCCACGTCAGCTCTAATCGCAAACCATTCATTGAATTGATAACGAGCCATGATGCCATAATCCAAGCCCATTTTATCATGGAAAGTCACATCTACACGCCCCGCATTGGAACGAGTGACTGAATTAAAGCCGGCGCCCGCTTTCAGGCCGATTTCAAATTGAGCGCTTACAGATGTCGTCAGCGCAACAAAAAACATGAGGATAAATAATTTAACTTTTTTCATTTCTTTCATTTTTAACGAGAGCAAAGATACTAAATTAACAAATAAAAAAAAGACCGCCGAAGCGATCTTTTCAACTTTTATCAACTTATATCTTAAAGACCTTTTACAAGTTCTGCACCTGCCTTGAATTTCACGACGGTCTTTTCTGCAATCATAATTTCTTTACCTGTTTGTGGGTTGCGACCTTTTCTTGCAGGATGTTTTGTTGTTGAGAATGTACCAAAACCTACTAATGATATACGATCTCCTTTTTGCAATGCCTCTGCTGATGCGTCCATGAATGCTTCGAGTGCTTTTTTAGCATCTACTTTTGTTAAACCTGCTTTTTCTGCAATGGCATTTACTAATTCTGCTTTATTCATAATAATTCAATTTTAGATTAAAAAATACTTTAATATTTTAAGTAACAATAACTTAAACATTTTCGTCCACAAATCTAATTATTAAAAATTACAAAAGCAAATATTTTTCAAAGAAAAAAATTATTTTTTTTCAGTCTTATTATTTTTATAACAACATTTCAAAAACGCTTGTATTTACTAATAATCACAAAAGACAGCATAATGCCGACTTCTTAAAAAGGAATCTTTTTTGCTTTCAAATTATAAAAAAGAGACATGATTTTACACTTCATCACGTCTCTTTTCACATATATATATCTAAATTTTAGATATAAATCACCACTGTTTGTAAAAAAACAACGGCATTTATCACAAAACCTTCCAATCGCCTTCAAGTCGAGCACCTCTCAAAAAATCCGCTATCGGCATGGCTTTTTTACCGGCCTGTTGGATAACTTTTATCGAAATGCAAAAATCCTTTAACACTACATCCAAATAAGACTTGCCGTCCGTCATTATCTTGTATAATTCTTTGTCATCACATTTATTTTCTTTCAAAGCCACTTCATAGATCTTGACATCAAGACATTCATTGTTTTCCGAAATCAACTGCGTATGTGCCGCCGGATAAGGAGAAAGTCCCCTGATAAAATCATATATCGATTTGGCATCTTTAGTCCAGTCTATTTTGCAATCTTCCTTAAAGATTTTAGGAGCAGGTTTCAGCTGCAAGCCATCTCTTTCAATGATTGAATCCTGCGACTGAGAATGAACTTTCCCCTCCTCTATCATCTTTATAGTCTCCACAACGACCTTATTTCCAAGCGACATCAACTTATCGTGCAAAGTTCCGGCCGTTTCATTTTCTTCGATAACGACTTTTTCCTGCATAATAATTTCACCTGTATCAATTTCTTTATCAAGAAGGAATGTTGTAAGTCCAGTCTCTTTTTCACCGTTGATAATCGCGTGATTGATAGGAGCAGCTCCTCGATATTGCGGCAGCAAGGAAGCATGCAGGTTAAATGTTCCCATCGAAGGCATACTCCAGACTATCTCAGGCAACATCCTGAAGGCAACCACGACAAATAAATCGGCTTTGTACGACGACAATTCTTCAATAAAATCAGGAGATTTCAAACTCACAGGCTGCATTACCGGCAAATTGTATTTCAAGGCTGTAAGTTTAACGTCAGAACTTTGAATTTTCTTGCCTCTTCCGGCAGGTTTGTCAGGGACTGTCACGACTGCAGCGACTTCATAACCAGCTGATATTATCGCTTCCAATTGCGATGACGCGAACTCAGGAGTGCCAAAATATATTATTTTCATGTTTTCTTTATTTTTATTTGCAAAGTTAGTGAAATATTTGTGTAAAAAAACACCCGACTCTTTTCGAATCGGGTGCTAAAATCTTATACATTATTTATTATTTCATTTCAGCTTGTGCTCTAGCTATGTATTTTTCAATACTGAAACCTTCATTGCTGTTTGGATAGTCAGCCTTGATAACATTGTAAACTTCGATAGCTTTTTGGTAATTACCAGCCATTTCGTAAGCCATACCAGCTCTGAGCAAGTACATTGGAGATGTGAAACCATTCTTTGATTTCAACGCTGCTGTTTCATAGCATTTTGCAGCTTCAGCCATATTGCCTAATTCCATGTAAGCGTCGGCCATTCCGCCTAATGCCAAAGATGAAACGAGAACGTCTTTACCTTTATATGATTTAAGGTATTCAATAGCTTTGTTAAAATCGCCAGTATTGAGGCAGCATATACCAGCATAATATTTTGCCAAATTCGCAGTTTTTGTTCCGCCGAAATCGTTGATAACATCAACAAAACCGAGATAATTTCCGTCACCGTTCAACGCTGTTGTGAAATCGTCATTCTCGAAATACTGTTCAGCGTGATAAATCGCTACTTGTGCATCTTTCTCGCGTGGTTCAAAATAAAACTTCTTAACTCCCAAAAAAGCCAGAACTGCTACTACTAATACTGCTATGATAGCAATGATAGTCTTTTGATTATCAATAACAAATTGTTCTGTCTTTGTCAATGTTGTTTCAATCGATTCGAGGCGTTCATCACCTTCATTCTTTACATTTTGTTTTGCCATATCAATAGATTTTTTAGAATTGCAAATTTACTTTTTTTATCTGAAAAAACAACAAAAAAATTAAATATATTTGCCAAATATTTTTAACATGTTCAGCTTGAAATCAATTGCTGATACACCTTATTATATTATAGTAAAAATCAAGAGTTTAAACAATATAAGCACGAACGATGTCACCGAAAGATCAAGAATTATATAAGTTTTTGCAACAATTCACGACCGAAGAGAGAAAAAAACGTTTTGAAGAGGTTTTAAATTACAGAACACGTCACGTCACTGTCGTTTTGGAAGACATTTACCAATCGCATAATGCGAGCGCCGTTTTGAGGAGCTGCGACATCAACGGAATCCAAGACATTCATGTCATTGAAAATCGTTGGGTTTACAACATCAATCCTGATATTGTGGTCGGCAGCGTCAAATGGTTAGACCTGAAAAAATATAACGAAAACGAGTTCAACACTCCAGAAGCGTTCGACAATCTGCATAAAAAAGGCTACAAAATAGTCGCCACATGCCCGCATCAAGACGACTTCACTCCTGACGAACTTCCTTTGGACGAACCTGTAGCCATAGTATTCGGCACGGAGAAAACCGGTCTCAGCCAATACGCCTTAGAACACGCTGATATGTACGTAAAAATACCAATGTTCGGATTTACAGAAAGTTACAACATCAGCGTATCGGCAGCTTTGATGATGTACACCTTGATGCAGCGCTTACATAACAGTGACATCGACTGGCATCTCACCGAAGAAGAAAAAGATGAATTGAGATTGGATTGGAGTAAAAAAAGCATCCGACGTTTTTGGGATTTTGAAAAGAAATTCAGAGACATGCACCCTGAGTTTTATTAAGAATTTTAGAATTCTAGAATCTTAGAACTTTAGGATATGAAGAGTTTTTGAAATTCTGGGATATTTTTCTAGAGTTCTAAAATTCTAGAGTTTTAATGCTCTATAAACAAGTTCTTCTCCAGGTCTGGCGAGTCGCATTCTTTCTCGCTGATTTTCTGTAAGTTCAAAATACAATCTGTCCGCATCCACCTCAAATCCGGCTTTATGCAGAATTTCAGCATAATCGCGACCGAATTGTCTCACATGATCATACTGACCAAAAAGACGTTGGCGCTCCTTTGGATCTGTGACAGTAGGATCTTCAAAAGTATCGACATTCGGATTTATAGGCACCATCAAAATAGCCCAGCCTCCTGGTTTCAATATTCTTTTTATCTCCGAAAACGCTTTATCCACATTATCAACATGTTCTAAAACATGATTACAGATAACGACATCGAATGTGTCATCCGGAAGATTTATGTCAGTCACATCGAGATGCAAATCCGCAATAGGAGAATCCAAGTCGGCAGTAGTATAATCCAAATTTTTCAGTGACTTAAATTTCTTTAAGAAAGGCTGCTCCGGAGCAAAGTGCAGCACCTTTAAATCATCAGTGAAAAATCCTGTTTTTTCTTTAAGATAAAGCCACAATAAGCGATGTCTCTCTAATGACAAACAATTAGGGCACAGGCGGTTATCCATAGCATCACCATAGCCGTATGGCAAAAACTTACGGAAATGTTTTCCGCAGACAGGACATTCCACTTTGTTTCCCCAATAGAAAGGTCTGATAAGAATGCTGAACAAATAACTAAATTTTATTAAGATTTGACGAGGAAAAATCTTAGTCAAAAGCGAAATTATTTTCTTCATCTGTAAAAATCATTTTGTAATATCGTTATGCAATCTCTTTATCGTCTCAGTCATCTTCGACCACTCATATTTTTTCTTTTCTTCTACGATATTATTTTCAAAAAATTCACTTCTGTCATTATCATAGAAATCGCAAATCGCATCTGCAATTTTAACTGGCTGCGGTTCAACTACATAACCGACTTTTCCATCAGGCACAATCTCTCTTAGTCCACCGACATCTGTCACCAGCATCGGCTTTTCAAAATGATAAGCCACCTGAGTCACACCGCTCTGAGTAGCAGAACGATACGGTTGAACGACCATATCAGCAAGATTAAAGAAATTCTTCACTTCCTCATCTGGAATATATTTATCGCAAATTATAACTTTGTCGTTAATCTTATAATTATCAATCATTTGGAGATACGGTTCTTTCTTTTCATAGAATTCACCAGCAACGACAAGTTTCACCGGATAATTATCGATACGTTCATCAGCCATCGCTTTCAAAAGCAAATCAAGTCCTTTATATTCTCGTATCAGACCAAAGAAAAGCAAATAATTATATTTATCATCAAGATACAAACTACTGATTGCCATTACTTTATCTTCCCTATCTCCATAATGGTCGTAAAGAGGATGCGGCGAAAACAATTTAGGTTTCGACTTTTTATCCAACTTGGAAATATCTTCCAGAACCGATTTTGAAAGTGCCACAAAAGCATCCATCCTTTTAACAAACGCCGGCGAGAAAAATCTGTCTAGCAAAGATTTCTCGTGAGGCATCATATTGTGTACCAAACCGATACAATGCGTTTTCTTATTCTTAGCTATTATCTTGGCCATCTTGGCATAGCAAGGAGCGAAAAACGACATCCAATACGCAAATATCACAATATCAGGATTTTTAGATCTTATTTCTTTCGCTGTCTTAACCCACGAAAAAGGATTTATGGAGTTTATCCTCCTGAATATCTTGACATTTTTAGGAGCTGGAGCATCAGAATATTGAGTCTTTCCAGGAAAGAGAATCGACGGATATTGCAACGTAAACGTAAACAACTCAACATCATCACTTTCGGCAATGAATTCATTTGCCAAGCGATCCGTAAAAGCCGCAATTCCACCTCTGTAAGGATGCGAAGGTCCTACTATTATAATTTTCATAATGTTTCTATATCAATTTTAACAATGATAAAAATTTATCAATAATATCATTTACTTGTTTTGAAATCCTTAATTTATAAATAGTTACGATTCCTACCAACAACAGCAACATTGTCCTTATGACGGAATCAAATATCTGTCCGATTATCTCAACGCCAAACAACGAAATAAAGTATCCTGACATATATTTCTGTAACAACCAATCAATTACAAATAACGAAGCTATTATCACCAAGGTATAAAATTCTTTAACAGAAAATGGAGAGACCTTGATTTTCCAATTTACAAATGTTAATAAAAACGTGTAATATATAAGGTATGAAATCAATGAAGCCAAAGCCGCTCCTTCCATTCCAAAAAGCGGAATAAGCTTGATATTCATAACGATAGCAGTCACAGTAAGTATCACTGTAAATAAAAGCGAGAAGTAATAATATTTGGAATAACTCAAAACGGTAGCGCCGACATTAAGAGAAGTGTTAATTATTTTTACAAGAGCAAGTATAAAAACGACAAACTTAGCTTCATCATAAACATTTCCGTTAGGTATAATATTGTAAATCAAATCGATATTAATCCAGATAATAAAAAATACGAAAGCGGAAGCCATAAACTGATGCAGAGAAACATTTTTAGTCAAACTATTGACTTCCATCATATTATCATCTTTCATTCCTTGTGATATATGCGGACGTGAGATTGCAGCCAGAGAACGATACGGAATTTCTACCATACTTGCGATATAGACCGCTATAGTATTTATGCCGGCCACAGCAAGGCCTAATTTTCCTGAGACGAAAAACGTGTTCAGAACTGGAACCAGATTACTTGCCAATGATGTCGCTATCAAGAATAAAGTATAGAAAATGAAGTCTTTACGCAGCCATCTCGAGACAAAAGAAGGCTGGATTTTAAAAGAGACTTTTTTAAGCGTAAAAAGATAAAATACGTTCAGGACTGTCGCAATTCCGTATGTCAGGCAAAGAGCCACAACCATTCCGTCGAGGCTTATCACATCGAAAGCGTAAAGAAGATAAACCACCAAAGTCATAATACGGATTCCAACCTCACGAATGAACTTAGGGACTACTATTCGCATCAGAAGATTAGAATCCGTCTCAAAGACAAGGAGATACATCATAAAGAACGCCATAGGGATGACGAAATAGATGTAATCGACGAAGAGAGCGGAATTTTGCGAGAAGTAATTCTCTATCTGTTGTTTAAAGACAAAGAACAGGACAGAGAAAATTATGAAACCGACAAAAGGGATCAAGACCGACCATCCGAAAAAGCCATGATCTTTTTCTTTTTCATCCTTGAAATACGGGTAATATCGCATCGCCGACGTGCTTATTCCAAGCTGAGCCAAGCCCGAAAGCAAAATTGAAGCATCGACCAGAACGCGCGTCAAGCCTACTTCTTCCGTCGTAAAGTATTTGGTGACAATAAAAAAGGTGGTGATGAATCCCACCAACACCCCTATATAATTCATTATCGCACCTTTAATACTCTGTCGAACAACAACACCCATTTATAATTTACAATTTACAGTTAACAGTTAAGGTTAGAGTTTTTTAGTTAATTGTTAACGTCTATTTACTTAATTTTATTTAAGATATTTTTCACGAATTTCTTCGTCGGATAATCGCTGTCATTAAAGACATGATAGAGTTCCGACATCAGAGGATATGCGTTAATATCGATATGGCTGTCCTGTACTTTCTGATAGAAAACATCTACGGCGATACGTCCTTCGAGAACTACTTTTTCAGATATTCCGCTGTTGAAGAAACCTTTACCGATGAGAAGTCCGAGTGTTCTGTTGCGGCTCATATCGTTGAGAGCTGTAAGGGAGAAATCGCCGAAGCCACAATAGTTGAACATCGTTATATCCTTACCTCCGAAATTTATCAGGAGGCTACGCATCTCATTGATAGCCTTTGTGATGATAAGGGATCTCATATTCGCCGAATCGTAGTTGGCATCCAGCATTCCAATAATGATAGCGTAAATATTCTTCAAGATACTTGCATATTCAACGCCAACCATGTCGTTAGAATAATCGAAGCAAATATTAGTGTTTTCAAACAAATCAGCCACTTCCTCAAAATGTTCATTGGTATATGAAGCGAGCGTAAATCCTGTTTCCTGACGATTTATTATTTCACGTGCGAAAGACGGGCCTTTCATCGTAATCAACGGATTTACAAGGAATGTATTCACACAATCAGGGATAAGTTTGTCGTCTTTTCCAAAACCCTTCGCCAGATTCACGATAATGGATCTCGGATTCAGGTATTTCTTGTTTTCAAACAAATAATCGACGACTGCTGTAGAAGGTATCGCCATGAAAACGACATCGGCTTCAGTTAAAATATTTATATCCGTCGTGGCTTTAAGGTTTCTGGACAATTTTACGTTTGGGAAATACGCTATATTAAGTCTCTGTTCATTGATTGAGTCAACTACTTCTTGTTCAATAGAAAGCAATGTAACATCATGCATTCCCTTTCTTGCCAAAACATTTCCTATCGCGGTTCCGATAGCACCACTACCAACAAAAACTACTTTCTTCATAAAAAAATATTTTATGCAAAATTAAGGTATTTCTTCCTATTAACAAAGAAAAAACACCTTAATTTTTGAATTCTAGAACTCTAGAATTTTAGAATTTCTAAAGTTCTTTCAAAGTCATATCATAGAACACTTGATAATTCTGCTGTCATCAGTCTCCCCTAGCGTTATCTCGACTTTTATGAAATGTTCCGGCATGAGTGGATCGATAAGCTCAGGCCACTCCAAAAGGCAGAGGCTTCCACCATAAAAATAATCTTCATAACCTATATCGAAGACCTCTTCAAGACTCTTAATTCTGTAAAAATCAAAGTGAAACACAGAATCCAAAGATTCTGTCTGATATTCGTTAACCAAGGCAAAAGTCGGGCTGTTAACTTCATCCTGGACGCCCATTTTAGAGCAGAGATTCTTGACAAGAGTTGTCTTGCCTGCTCCCATATTACCGTAAAAAGCAATTATATCTGATTTGTCGCGCCAACTGATCAATAGGTCTGACACCTGTGATAATTCCTCTATACTGTTGATTTCAAATGTTATATCTTGCATTGTTAAAATTTATTTACTTTTCAAAAACGCAACTGGAACAAGCATTTCGTTCATTGAAATACCTCCGTGTTGGAATGTGTTTTTGTAATAATTGACGTAATAATTATAATTGTTCGGATAAGCGAAAAAGTCGTTGGTACGGCAGAAAACATAACTCGTGCTCACATTGATTTTAGGCAGGAAAATCTTTTCCGGATCACGGACTTCAAAGACTTCTTTAGCGTTATATTTCAAGCTCTTACCATATTTATAACGCAGATTCGTATTGACAGCCTTATCTCCCAAGACCTTGACAGGATCTTTCACCCAGACGGAACCGTGGTCGGTAGTAACGATGACATCACATTTTTTCTGCGAGATAAATTTCATAATATCGAACAAAGACGAATGCTCGAACCACGAGAGCATCAATGAGCGATAAGCCTCTTCGTCGGATGCCAACTCCCTGATTATCTCCATCTCTGTGCGAGCGTGTGACAGCATGTCAACGAAATTATAAACTATGACGTTGAGTTTGTTCTGCATCAGATTCGACATCTGCTCAGCAAGTTTCTTTCCGGCGGCGAGATTCAGCACCTTATTATATGAGTATCTGACATTCTTACCGAAACGGCGCAATTGTTCACCCAGCAATTCCTCTTCGTACTGATTCTTAGTGCCTTCGTCTTCCTCATCGACCCAATATTTAGGGAAACGGCGACGTATCTCCAGAGGCATCAATCCTGCGAAAATAGAATTACGCGCATATTGCGTTGTCGTTGGAAGAATACTATAATAGACATCGTCATTTTCTGTGCGGAAATAAGGTTCCAACAAAGTCTGGATCGATTTCCACTGATCGTAGCGAAGATTATCTATAAGTATGAAAAACAAAGGTTTATCGTTTTCCTCAAGGCGAGGAATCACCTTATCTCGAATCAAAGTGTGAGAAAGAGTCGGTTTATCTTCGCTGTTAGGCTGCACCCAACCGACATAGTTACGTTCCACATAACGCGAGAAAAGATTGTCGGCTTCGAGTTTCTGCATCGAGAGAATCTCCTTGATACCTTCATCATTGGATTTCTGTAATTCCAACTCCCAGCGTGTCAGGTTTTTATAGACGTCAATCCACTCATCATGATTAAGATTGTTATTGATTCCCATTCCGATCTTACGGAATTCCTGCTGATATTTGGAAGTCGATTTCTCATCCACGAGCTGTTTCTGCTCAAGGTTTCTTTTCAGAGAAAGCAAAATCTGATTCGGATTCACAGGCTTGATAAGATAATCGGCGATCTTACTTCCGATCGCATCTTCCATGATACTTTCCTCTTCGCTCTTGGTAATCATCACAATTGGAAGATTCGGAAACTCCACTTTTATCCTTTCCAAAGTCTCGACGCCAGAAATGCCGGGCATCTGCTCATCCAAAAAAACAATGTCGAAATGACGTTCACGAACCAAATCGATTGCCTCGCTGCCGTTATTAGTCGTAACGACTTCATAACCTTTCTTTTCCAGAAACATGATATGCGGCCTGAGGAGTTCTATCTCATCATCAGCCCAAAGGATTGTTGTTTTTACCATAATTAGTCAACTGTCAACGGACTACAGACAATAGTCTTCGTCCACAATAATTATATTAGCATCGTAAGTTTAACGACGTAATTTCAAAATTGTTTTACAAAAAGATATTTTTTTGACTAAGAGCTAAGGCCTTTGAGATAAGAACTTAAAAAAATCAAAAGCCTTAGTTCAAAGTTCCAATCAAGCCTTCTTCTCTTTCGATTTCAAGACAAGGGTCTTAGCTTCTTCTTGCAATTTTGCTTCAAGTTCAGTCGTTGGAGTGATGACAATTCCGTGAGGTTGTGGCACGGTGTCGTCATTGACATGAACGAAAGTAGCGAATCCGTCGCAGAAGATTCTCTCCGGAGTCTTATTGCAAGTGACTTTCGTATAGACTGTCAGAGTGCTTTTTCCATTAGCGATGACTGTGCTTTCAAAAGAAAGAGCGTCGCCAGCGTAAATAGGATGCAAGAATTCAAGTCCGTGGACTTTCAGACAAACGATATGTTGAGGATGCAGATATTCAGCCACTGCAATAAAAGAAGTTTCCACGAACCACTCGGCACATCTGCCGGCGAAAAATGTCCTGTGATGATTAAGGTCTTCACTTTTGACCAATCTTTGTGATAACGCTTTTGGTAACATAGTTTTTATTTTTTAAGTCAACAGACAACAGTCAACGGACTACAGACATTGTCTACACCGTTAATTGCCATCTTATTTATTTTTATTTTATTTTTTATTATTCTCAATCAATTAAATCTTCTAAAGTTCTAAAATTCTAAAGTTCTAGATTTCTAATAATGTCTCTAGCAATCATCGAGTTCTCCCCTATTTTCTTTGCTGCTACATCGCCGGCTTTTCCGTGAAGATAGACGCCGAGCAAGGCCGCCTCTTCTGGAGAATAACGCTGCGCCAACAACGAAAGTATCATTCCCGTCAAGACGTCGCCGCTGCTGGCTGTCGCCATTCCCGGATTACCCGTTGAGTTGAAGAAACAAGTTCCGTTCGGGAATGTGATCGCGGTATGAGCGCCTTTCTGCACAATTATTATATTATGTGTAACAGACATATTCCTTTGAAGTTCGAGGCGGTCGTAAGAATTATTCATCCTACCGAAAAGGCGGTCGAATTCTTTAGGATGCGGCGTAAGTATTGTGTTATTAGGCAAAAACGAAAGCCAGGTCGGGTTATCCGCCAAGATATTAAGAGCGTCAGCGTCGAGAACCAAAGGCTGCGTCAATTCCTGAATCAACTTCTTCAGAAGAATGACAGTCTCTTCGTTCTTGCCAAGACCCGGACCAACGCCGATAGCAGTATAAGGGATAATGTCGTTGATTTCGGAGCAATGAGAATCAGACTTATCGATGCTTGTCATCGCTTCAGGGAGATAGATCTGCATCGGAAGCAGAGCGTCTTTTGGAAGATGAGCTGTCAGTAGCCCGACGCCAGTTCTGAGACAAGCCTCAGCCGCCAGAAGAGCAGCGCCAGTCTTTCCCGAAGAACCTGCCACCAACAAAGCGTGACCGTAAGTGCCTTTATGCGAGAACTTAGGACGCTTACGCAATATCGGCATCGCCACGTCTTCCGTAGTGTAAAAATTCAAAGTCTCGACATTGTCGATGAAATCTTTATGTAATCCAATATCAAGGATTTCCCATTTGCCGACATAGGCATCATTTTCCGGAAACATAAAAGCAAGTTTCGGAAACTGGAATGACAAGGTGTAATCCGCTTTGAAAATGCTGTGAGCTGTGAGCTTTCCTGAATTCCTGAATTCCTGAATTCCTGAGATAAGTCCCGAAGGAATATCGATAGAGATTCGTATAGCGTTGTTGTTATTCAGATGTTTTATAAGTTCCGCCACGAAACCTTCTATGTCTCTGTTCAAGCCCGAACCGAATATTGCATCTATTATTATGTCGTCGTCTTTTATCAAAGGGAAGTCGTCTTCAGAGAAGATGTCGTACATTGGAGTTTCCGTTTCTTCTTTCAGACGATTATAATTTATCTCGCAGTCGTGGCTCATTTTGTCGGAAGTCCGCACCACAAATACTTGCGGGATTATATCCGTGAAATAAAGCATCCTTGCGAGAGCGAGTCCGTCGCCACCATTATTTCCCACCCCGCAAAAAATCTTGACTTTTACTTCCTTCGTCCTGCAACGTTTCACGAACCACTCATAGACTTTAGAAGCGGCGCGTTCCATCAAGTCGATAGAATCAACAGGTTCATTTTCAATTGTAAAAGCATCAGCTTCCCTTATCTTTTCAACAGGAAGAATCTTCATTTTTGCAGCGATTTAATTTTCACAAAGATAATGAAAAGACGAAAGAGAAAAAAACAAAAAGCAAAAGTTTTTTATGATTACAAATCACTTCTATTTTTCATTTTTCAGCGCCATGATAATGTCAAATACAATTTCATTCTGTAACTGGACGGATTGTCTTACCATTTTCACGAAAATCCATGTATATGCTTTTAGTGGCGATGCCACGTCCTTCCCAGCTGGATCTGAAACTAATCTCATATGCAGAATCATAACTACGGTAATCTGAAGACGGCCTTGAGCTCCAATAATATCCGTAACTTTCAGCTTCATGAATCATAGTTTTTTGAAAATCACCGGCGGCAGGAAGGAAAATACTATTACCGTTAGGTCCGGTAACTCTACAGCCTTTCACGCCATTTTTCTCTGTCCATTTCCAGGTACATTTCTCGAACAGTTCTTCGAGTTCTTCATACGTCGGCAATCTCCAGCTTCCGCCCCAGTTCGCCGCGGCTGCATCGTATTTAGGATTTCCTCCCACATTAACGTTTTCGCTGAATTTCTTTTTTCTACTCGTTATGCTGTTATCCTTAGTATATACATCTTTTATAGTTATCTCGCCCCAGGCGAAGTAGTTGCCGTAATCTTCGGGAGAAGACGCGCCTATGTTGCAAGTAGCCCATTTCACGCTCAATCCCAAATCCACATAATCATGGCCGTTGTTTTGACCGCTCACCGTATATTTCTGTGCCGACACATTCGCCAATGTCAGCACGAACAAAAATGTAAAAATTATTTTTTTCATAGTATCATTTTTTCAAAACATATCAATTTAGTCAATATTTTACAATGCATTAGCGACTCTAAGGTCGCTTTCTTTATTCTCTTCCGCCGCCGAGAGCGTGGTATAATGATGTCACAGCATTAAGTTTGTTAAGCTGATCTTCCGTCTTTGAAATCAATGCCGATAACAATGACTGCTGTGCGTCGAGGACTTCAAGATACGTTGATGATCCGAGTTTCAGCAGTTCGTTTGTATATTCTACTGCATTATATAATGAAAGTATCTGCTTGTCTCTAGCCTTTTCCTTTTGCAGTTCAGCGTCGTAGGTTATAAGTGCGTCGCTTACTTCCATGCTTGCATTGACGAGAGTTTGCTTGAATTGAAGTCTGGCCTCTTCTTCCTGCGCCTTGGCCATTTCAAGTCTGGCCTTATTCGCGCCTTTATAGAACAAAGGCTGCGTCAAAGAAGCGATCGCATTTAACGGATTTATCCATCCCAAGCTGGCGTCGATGACCAAGCTAGGATAAAAAGCGGAGCGCGCCGCATTTGTATTATAATACATTGAAGCCCAGTTATATTCAGCGTTTTTAACATCAGGACGATTAGAAAGCAGATGAACAGGAACGCCAGCCTTAATATCGAAGCCTACTTGCTGATCTTCAAGTTTTCCTCTCACAATTGTTTCAGGATAATTACCGAGCAAAGCCGAAAGCGCATTCTCCTGTTTCAGGATAGCGGCTTTTATCTCTGGAATCGCTGCGGTTATAGAAGCGTGATAAGCCTCATATTGCGCCACCGCCGCTTCGTTAGACATGCCGCCATCTTTCATGGCCTTGATGGTTTCCACGCTTTTCGCCCAACTTTTTTCCGTCATAACATAAATCTCCAACTGTTTGTCCAAAGCCAGCAAATTGAAATAATAATTAGCTACCGTTGCTATAAGCTGAGTCCTGACAGCTTGCTGATATTCCTGAGTCTGAAGAAGTACCGCCTGAGCACCTCTCTTGTTATTCAGCAACTTACCAAACAAATCTATTTCCCAGCTAGCTGACAGAGGGATGTCATAACTGAAATTGTAGTTAGCGTTTTGATAGTTCATGTTCGCTTGTGGCACAAGAGCTGCTGACGGGAAAAACGACAATCTGGCGTTCATCAGAGAGGCCTGCGCTTCCTTCACTCTTTCCATTGCGACCAGAAGATCGGTATTGTTTTCGAGTGCGTAATTAATTAATGTATGTAAGTCAGAATCGGAGTATATTTCCGTCCAACTCATAGCAGCGATATTTGCGGTATCGTTCGTCGTACCTTCGAGAGTACGATACGATTCCGTCATTTCTATTTCAGAACGCTCAAATTGTCTGTATATGTTACAGCTGCTTAATGTAAATGCACAGAGAGCGATATATAATATCTTTTTCATATTTTTCAATTTTCTAGACGCAGCAATTACATATCGTTTATTATAGGTGTAATTGATACGTCTCTACATTATTTTCATTTTTCACCTTTAAATTTCTCTTGAATCGCTTCAAAGATGACGAACAAAGCCGGCACTATGAAAATCTGGCAAATCATACCTATCACCATACCGCCGATGGCGCCTGTTCCGAGAGCGCTGTTACCGTTAGCGCCTACGCCGTGGGCGAACATCATCGGGAGCAGACCTATAATCATCGCGAGCGATGTCATAAGAATCGGACGGAGACGAGCAGCCGCAGCGTCGATGGCAGCTTCCACTATCGTCATGCCGCCTTGTCTTCTAGCCACCGCGAACTCCGTAATCAGGATGGCGTTCTTCGCCAAAAGACCAATAAGCATGATAAGACCGATTTGCAGATAAATATTGTTATCGATATTCATCATTCTAGCAAAGATGAATGTTCCTGCCAAGCCGAATGGCACCGACAAAATAACCACCAACGGCAAGATATAACTTTCATATTGTGCGCTCAAAAGCAGATATACGAACATGATACAGATGACGAGTATCATTCCGAGTCCGCCGCTCTGACCTTGTTCCTCTCTCGTCATGCCAGAGTATTCGTAGGCATAACCTTGCGGAAGATATTGTTCGGCGGTCTCTTCAATAGCCTGAATAGCCTGACCGGAGCTATAGCCTGGAGCAGGAGTTCCATTGACAAGAATTGAAGTAAAGAGATTGAAACGCTTGATGTTATCAGGGCCATACACTCTTTCAAGATCGATGAACTGTGTTATAGGAGCCATCTCGTTACCGTTTCTTATTTTAATGGCGTTAAGCGACACCTCATCGACTCTCAGTTCTGGGCGAGCCTGAACCATAACGCGATATAACTTACCGAATCTGTTGAAGTTAGAAGCGTATATACCGCCGAAATAACCCTGTAATGTAGTGAGAATATCTGATGGAGAAATACCAGCCTGCTTACATTTAGCGGCGTCAATATTCACCATATACTGCGGATATGTCGGGTTAAAACTTGTGCTTGCCTGCGCCACTTCAGGGCGTTCTCCAAGACGAGCAATAAATTCCTGTGCCACAGCATAGAACGACTCTATAGATCCTCCTGTCTTATCTTGAAGGTTGAACTCAAAACCGTCGGAGACACTGAAACCTGGAATCATCGGCATCGAGAACGTGATGACACGGCCTTCCTTCACAAGGTCTTTAGCCTGCATCATTATTTTTCTGTTTATGGCATCGGCGCTCTCCGTCTCGTCGCGTTCCTCCCAATCTTGGAGTTTGCAGATGAAAGTTCCGTAAGAGCTGCCCATTGCGCCGCTTAAAATACTGAAGCCGGAAATCGATGTATATGTCCTGATAGCAGGCGTATTATCAATAAGTTTCTCGACTTTAGCCATTGCCTCCTTCGTCTTGTCCAAAGACGTTCCTGCCGGCATATCGACAGTAACGAATATCGTTCCTGTATCTTCATTAGGCACCAATCCCGACGGTGTTGTAGCCATGAGATAGAACAGTAATGCCGCACCAGCCGCCACAGCTCCCATCGAAAGAAGCTTATGTTTAACGAAGAACTGAACACCTTTTGTATATTTCCTTACAGTGACATCATACGCAGTATTGAAACCGATGAAAAATCTCTTCAAAAGACCAACTTTCTCACCTTCGTGACTTTCGTGAGGTTTAAGGAACAAAGCACATAAAGCAGGTGAAAGAGTGAGAGCGTTGATGGCCGAGAATGCGATAGAGACAGCCATCGTCAATCCGAACTGACGGTAGAACGTACCGGTGATACCAGACATGAAACTTACAGGAATGAACACCGCCATCATAACTAAGGTAATGGAAATCAGCGCTCCGGAAATTTCGTTCATAGCCTCGATGGAAGCCGCTTTCGCAGACTTAGCGCCCTTCTCTAATTTTTCATGTATAGCCTCAACGACCACGATGGCATCGTCAACTACAATTGCGATGGCGAGCACCAAAGCGCAAAGTGTGAGAAGGTTGATACTGAATCCCATAACTTTCAACATGAAGAATGTACCGATTAAAGCGACCGGGATGGCGATCGCCGGGATAAGCGTAGAACGGAAATCCTGCAAGAATATGAACACTACCAAGAACACGAGTACGAAAGCTTCCAGCAAAGTCTTTATAACTTCATGTATGGAAGCGAAAAGAAAATCGTTGGAATCCAGCAAGATGTCGTATGTCACGCCTGGAGGAAAATTTCTTTTCTCTGCTTCGAGCAAGGCTTTCACCTCGTTGATAATCTGCGTCGCGTTAGAACCGGCCGACTGATAAATCATCGCGGTGATGCCTTCATGTCCGTTAGAACGAGTGTCGATTGAGTAGCTCAAAGAACCGAGTTCCACGTCGGCGATAGTTTTAAGACGGAGTATCTCGCCACTTTCTTCGGCTCTGATCACGATGTCGCCGAATTCTTCCGGAGTAGCGAGTCTTCCTTTATATTTCAACATATATTGGAACGTCACGCCCTGAGCATTTTCGCCTAGTTGTCCCGGAGCAGCCTCTATATTTTGTTCTGCCAAAGCACTGGTGACATCGCTTGGCATCAATCCATATTGCGCCATCACGTCAGGTTTGAGCCATATTCTCATGGAATATTCAGCGCCCAAAAGCTGAGCGTCACCCACTCCGCCGATACGTTTTATCTGAGGCAGAACGTTAATCTTCAGATAGTTGAACAAAAACTCCTGATCATATTTATCGTTTTCACTATAAACCGTGAAAGCCAGAAGGATACTCGATTGTTTCTTACTCGTCGTGACGCCGGCTTTTGTCACTTCAGACGGGAGGAAGCCCTGAGCTTTGGTGACGCGGTTCTGCACATTTACCGCTGCCATGTCGGGATCGCTACCCGGCTTGAAATAAACCGAGATGGTAGCGTCTCCAGTGTTGGTAGCCGTTGAAACCATATAAGTCATATTCTCTACGCCGTTGATTTCCTCTTCCAGAGGCGCGATGACACTATTGACAACAGTCTGAGCATTAGCGCCTTGATACGAAGCCTTCACCTCCACCGTCGGAGGAGCGATGTCTGGATATTGCGAAATCGGAAGCGTCATAAGTCCGATGAGTCCGAGCACCACTATGATGATGGAGATGACAGTCGAGAGGACAGGACGCTTGATGAATGTATCTAGTCTCATATTACAATCTCCTTAAATTTTACTTTTCTGTAGCTTTTTGAAATTTAGCCTCAGCTTCTTCTTTGGTGATCGGCTTCATCTTCATTCCGTTTTTGACCGAAGAGCCAACACCTTCTATAACGACGACATCACCAAGTTCAAGGCCTTCCGTCACGATATAATTCTGTTCGTAGGCGAGGTTATCTACCTTAATCTCACGCATTTCAGTGACGCTGTCGTTGAAGACATAGACGAATTTCTTATCCTGCATCTCGAAAGTAGCGTTTTGAGGCACGAGACGAGCGTTAGCCACTTCGCGAGGGATGAAGATGACGCCGGTACCGCCGCTGCGTAACATCTTGGCAGGATTAGGAAATTTGGCAGTCATCTTGGCTGAGCCTGTCTTTGTATCAAGAGAACCAGAAACAGTCTCGATTACGCCCTTATGTTCATAGACAGTACCGTCGGCCAGTTTCAGTTCCACTTCAGGCATGAATTTCAAGATGTCTTTCACACCACCTTTAGCCGTATAATAAAGCATAAGTTTCTCATTGATAGAGAAATCAGCGTTCACATAATCTATCTGTGAGACAGTAGTGAGAGCCGTTGTTGTCGTAGGACCGACGAGGCTACCGACGCTGAAAGGAATCGAGCCGACCACTCCGTCGTTAGGGCTTTTCACATAACTGTAATCGAGGTTAATTTTAGCTGTTTCCAGCTTAGCTTCAGCCTGTTCGAGTTGAGCCTTGGCGGATGAAAGCTGGTTATCAGCGAGTTTCTTCTCATATTCACTGATGATACCTTTTTCATAGAGATTTGTTTTATTTACGGCAGTGAGTTCAGCGCTCTCCACTCCCACCTTAGCCGCATTGACATTGGCGAGCGCCGTGTTATAATCGGCCTGATAAGGAGCGTGATCTATTTCAAAGAGGATGTCGCCTTTTTTCACCATATCGCCTTCATCGACATGTTTTTTCACGATAGTTCCCGACACATTGCTTCGCACCTCAGCATCCACGTCGCCAGATATAAGAGCAGGGAATGAATTTTTCACGACGACCGGCTCTTCTTCAACGACCATCACCGCATATTCTGGAATCATTTGCTGTATAGTCTTTTCCTGACAAGAAAAAAGCGAAGCCGCCACCATCAACAACGACATCGCATTAAGTTTAAATTTCGTATTCATGCTGTAACACTATTTATATTTATTGCAAAGATATAATTATTCCCCCAAATATTCCACTAAAAAAGTGGATTTATTTTCTCAAAAAAATTCTGTTGTCCGTTGTCCGTTGTCCGTTGACTTTTTGTATTTTTGCCACATGAAGAAAAAAGTCAAACAACCTGAATTTTTAGAAGACGTCAGCATCATCGACGCTGGCGCTGAAGGCATGAGCGTTGCCAAACCTGATGATAAAGTGGTTTTCATTCCTTTTGGAGCTCCTGGTGACATCGTTGACATCCAGGTATTTAAGAAAAAGAAAAAATGCTTCGAAGGTAAGATCGTTAATATGAAACAGGCTTCTGACAAACGTGTCGAGCCTGTATGCCAACACTTCGGCCTCTGCGGCGGTTGTAAGTGGCAACATATCGATTATCAATGGCAACTTCATTATAAACAGAAACAAGTCAAAGATAATCTCGACAGAATAGCGAAAGTGGAATATCCAGAGATCTCCCCTATCCTCGGTTCTGAAAAACAATATTTCTATCGTAATAAGTTGGAATATAGTTTCTCAAACCGTAAGTGGCTCATCGACGGTGCTCCTGCCGGCACTCACGATGAGGAAGCTGTGAAAGGTTTCGGCTATCACCTTCCAGGTCTCTTCGACAGAGTCATCGATATCGAGAAATGCTGGCTGCAACAAGAGCCTTCTAACGCAATTCGTTTGTTTATCAAAGATTTCACCTTGGAGCATAAGTTGTCTTATTACAACGTCCGCACTCACGAAGGTCTCATGCGTAACGTCGTCATCCGTTGCAACGGCAAAGGCGAGTTCATGGTCATCGTCGTCATCAACGAAGAAAGCGACCTCATCAGAAACGTCATGATTCCTGAGATGCAAAAACGCTTCCCTGAAATCATATCTATAATGTTGGTCATCAACAATAAGTTCAACGACATCATCACCGACCTTCCTTTCGAATGTGTCTATGGTGAAGAATGTCTCGTCGAGACGATGAAAGCTCCTCGCGAAGGTCACGACGACCTTAAATTCAGAGTCGGACCAGTCTCTTTCTTCCAGACCAACGTATATCAAGGCGAGAGACTTTACAAAGCTGCTTTCGATTTGGCAGATGTTAAAGGCGACGAACTTATGTACGACCTTTACACAGGAACAGGTACTATCGCATTGTATTTCGCTCGTTTCGTCAAGAATGTGGTTGGCGTGGAATATGTTGAAGAAGCTATCGCCGATGCTAAGATCAACAGCGAATTCAATAATATCAATAATGTGAAGTTCTACGCTGGCGATATGGCTAAGGTCTTCACAGACGAGTTCATTGAAGCCAACGGCCGTCCTGACATCGTCGTCACCGACCCACCACGCGCCGGTATGCACGAAAAAGTCGTGGAACAGCTTCTCAAGATTCATCCAAAGAAAATCGTTTATATCAGCTGTAACCCAGCGACACAAGCTCGCGACCTTCAGCTCTTAGATTCGATGTATGAAGTGAAAGCCGTACAACCTGTCGATATGTTCCCTCATACACACCATGTAGAGAATATAGTTCTTTTGGAATTGAAAGGTGAAAATTGATAATTGAAAATTTTGTAGAGACGTACCAATTACACAAATGAAATAAAAAATACGTAATTGATGCGTCTCTTATAATTATGAATTATGCATTATGAATTATGCATTAAAAAGAATATACCTCATCGGCTACATGGGTTCAGGGAAGTCGTCGGCATTGAAGCAGTTGGGCAAATTGCTTTCGTGGAGCACTTACGACCTCGACAATCTTTTCGAAGAGAGATATAAGATTTCCGTTCAGGATTTCTTCCATAAATATGACGAGGCTGCATTCCGTAAGTTAGAGTCGCAGCTTCTGAAAGAGACGATAAACTACGAGAATGCCGTCATCGCTACAGGAGGCGGCACTCCTTGTTTCTTCGACAATATGGATTGGATGAACGAAAACGGCACGACGATTTTTATAAAAGTCGCTCCTATGACAGCTGTACATCGTCTGATGCAGTCGAAAAAGAAAAGACCTCTCATCGAAGGAAAAAGCGAACAAGAGGTCATTGAATTCGTCAACAGACATTATGGCGAAAGAATGAAATTCTACGAGAAAGCAAAAATTACTGTCAAAGGAGAGAATCTGGATTTCACTCAGTTAATTAATCGCTGAGTTCCTGCGCCTGTCTGATGAGTTCCAGTTCCTTTTGCGAGAAATGTTCAGGCAACAAAATCTGCACTTTCAGCAGCATAGATCCAGCTCCTTCCTTATCATAATGAGGCATCCCAAGACCTTTTAGGCGCAAGGTGCTGTTATTCTGCGTATGCGGTTTTATCGGCACGTTGACATCACCTTTAAGAGTATTGACCGTGATTTTCCCGCCAAGTATCGCGGTATAGACATCAATGTTAATATTTCTTATGAGATCATCGCCTTCACGTTGATATGTATGATCGTTCATTATAGCGACTTTTATCATAAGGTCGCCGTTGTCTCCGCCGTTACGGCCAGGATTACCTTTACCTTTGATACGCAGCAGCTGGCCATCACGAGCGCCAGGTTTTATATTGATTTTTATTGTGTTACCGTTAAGGTCGAGAAGACGCTGCGTTCCTTGATAAGCTTCCAACAGAGTTAGATTTATAGTAGCGTTAAGGTCGCTTCCTCTAGCAGGCCGCGTTGAACGGCGGCCGCCGCCCATGCCACCCATAAAATTACTGAAGTCGAAGCCGGCGCCGCCTCCCTGCCCACCGAAAAACATGTCGAAGAAATCGGAAAATCCACTCGCATTAAAGCCGTGAGACCCACCGCCAAAGCCTGCGTTTTCATATTGTTTCCAGTTTGCTCCAAGTTCGTCATATTTCTTGCGCGAATCAGGATTGCCTATGACCTGATATGCCTCTGAAATCTCCTTGAACTTCTCCTCCGCCACCTTATCATCAGGATTTTTGTCAGGATGATATTTGACAGCCAACTTACGATAAGCCTTCTTTATCTCATCCTGAGAAGCAGAACGCTCAACACCTAAAATCTTATAATAATCTTTGTATTCCATATTTTTTATAATAAAGGTCTATGAGTCTATAAGTCTATAAGTCTATGAGTCTATAAGTTTGTGTGATTACCAATATAAAACAACTCATTACACAATAAGTTCACTTATCGACTTAATCAATATCTGTAAACCTCAAATTCCGACATTGCGCCTTCGAATTCTATTTCGATATTATTTTCTGCTGAAGAATAATTCGATGTCTCGTACACATTAGAAGATTTCTTGACAAATCCATCAAAATTCTTGAGAGATAAAATAGATTCACATTCCAGCCTACAGCCAGAATTATTCGGAATTCCTATTCTTATTTTTGAGACGCCCGTGCTTATAACTACTTTAGTCGAATTGTAATACTCACCTAATTTAATATCTATGTTAGATGCGCCGCTGTTTATTTCCACGTCAGAGACTTTATATTCGCTGAAATCGAAGTTCAGTTCGCTTGCTCCAAGATTCAGCTCAAAATCATAAATCGGTGTCTGATTTAAAGAAATATCAAAACGGTTCGACTTCACTTCTTCAATATCATTCACCTGATAATTATCATCTTCAACATCGAAGACGATATCAGCATGTGAGCCTTCATATTCTAAATAAAATTTTTGGACCATCTGATTGCTTATGTTTCTTGCCTTGACCAATTCTTCTACTGGAGAATTCAAATACAACATACCAGCGCCATAGTTGATTTCCACCGAAGCTTCTGTTGTATTGTCTTTGAAAGGCGAAGAAAACTCCTGTGTTTCGACATCTTCTTCCATAAAAACCTCCGAAGTCATTTCATCTGATAGATTTTCATTTCCATTGACTTCATTGCAATAAATCAGACTTGAAATTATAATTATGACAATAACACAAACCGACTTCAAGACTTTATTCAATGGCAACAGCGAAACTCCAAATATTATTATGAACACTGGCCAGAATTTCGCGAGTTCTTCCCATACTATTTTAAAATCGAAGAACGTCACCAACAAAGCGATTATTCCTATCGCGATGAGGATTATGCCTCCAATGAGACCATCATCTCTTTTGTTTTTATTATCTTCCATAATTGATATTTTTATTTAGACGCATCAATGTGTGTTTATATTTTAGGAAACATTGACACGTCTCTACTTCTTACTTGCTGTAACAATCATCACAACGCCAATAGCGACTAAGATTAGAGGCCACAGTTTCCAAACCCAATTGATTGGGATGAAGTTATTTACGAGAAACAGCAATCCTATTAAAATAACGAAAGAACCAGCGAAGATTGATTTCACTTTTGACTCTGGTTTCGACACTGACTCTGACTGTTGACTGTTGACCGTTGACTGTTGACCGTTGACTGTTGACTGTTGTCCCTCTACCGGAAGCACAATCCATAAAATAATGTAAAGCCAGAATCCGAAGCTAGCGAACAAGAAAGCTATCACGAAAGCGATTCTCACGAGAGCCACGTCAAGGCCAAAAAACTCTGCCAATCCGGAACACACGCCACCGATTACTCTATTCATCGAGTTGCGACTAAGTCTTCTATTTTCCATAATATTTAAAATTAAATCTCTTACTGCAAAATATTATTAGATGGCACCACCAGCCATAAAAGAAGGTATAAACCGCCGCCGACACCTGCGAATAAAAACGATGCGGCGAACAACACTCTGACCAAAACTACGTCAAGGTTGAAATAATCTGCCAATCCTGAGCAGACGCCGCCGAAAACTTTATTGAAAGCATTTCTTCTAAGTACCTTATTTCCACTCATTTTTATTTAATTTTAATCGTTTTTTATGTTTTAAAATATCACTTTCAAAAATAACAAAAAAAGTTGAAAATTGAAAACCGAAAATTGAAAGTTTTTTTGGCTGTTGACTATTGACCATTGACTATTGACTATTGACTGTTGACCATTGACTATTGACTGTTGACTGTTGACCATAGAGACGTCACCCTGAGGCGTCTCAACGGAATTCTAGAATTGACGGATTTCTGGATTTCTGGGATTTTGCTTGGTTTTAATCGCCGCCAATGCGTTAGGAATTGGAACGGCATCCTTTGGGAGAGACGCAAAATATTGCGTCTATACAATAGCGGGAAGCCCTACGGTTTCGCCAGAACGCCCAAAACAAATTGTCCCCAGACACTGACACTGACCGCTAAATACTTAAAGTTTTTTTTAATAAAAGGTGTTTGTCGAATAAAAAGAATTTGTTACATTTGCAAACGTATAATTTTCGTAAATTTAACAACAAAATCAAATAATAATGAAGAAGATTTTATTACTTGGAGATGAAGCCATCGCACAAGGCGCCATCGACGCTGGTCTTTCAGGTGTCTATGCTTATCCAGGCACACCATCAACAGAGATCATGGAATTCATCCAAGGCTCAAAAGAAGCTAAAGAATTAGGCATTCGCGCTTTATGGTCAGCTAATGAAAAAACAGCTATGGAAAGCGCCATCGGTATGTCATACGCAGGCAAACGTTCACTCGTATGTATGAAACACGTCGGTGTCAACGTAGCTGCCGACCCGTTCATCAACTCAGCCGTGACAGGTGTTAACGGCGGTATGGTAGTTCTCGCTGCCGACGACCCATCGATGCACTCATCACAAAATGAGCAAGACTCACGTACTTACGCCAAGTTCGCTCTCATTCCTCTTCTCGAACCATCAAATCAACAAGAGGCTTACGACATGGCACGTTACGCTTTCGATCTCTCAGAAAAGATCGGAACACCTGTAATGTTACGCGTCACAACACGTTTGGCTCACTCACGTGCCGGCGTTGTTTGTACAGACAAACGTCAACAAAACGAGTTAGCTCTTCCTTCAAACTTACGTCAATTCGTTTTGCTTCCTGCAATAGCAAGAAGACAATATAAACAACTTCTCGAAAAACAAGCTGTCATGGAACAAGATAGCAACGAGAGCGGTTTCAACAAATACTTCGAAGGAACAGACAAGAAATTAGGTATCATCGCTTGCGGTTTGGCTTACAACTATTTGAAAGAAAACTACAACAACGAGACTATTCCTTATCCAGTTCTCAAGATAAGCCAATATCCACTTCCAATCGCCATGATTCAAAGACTTTACAACGAATGTGACGAAATCTTAGTCATGGAAGAAGGCTATCCAATCGTTGAAGAATTATTAAAAGGCCTTTTGGCAACAGGCAAACCAATCCATGGTCGTTTAGACGGCACATTGCCACGCGACGGCGAACTCAATCCTAACATCGCTGCTAAAGCTGTTGGCAGACCATTTGAAGTTGGCGCTCCTATTCCAGAATTGGTACAAGCTCGTCCTCCAAAATTGTGCGACGGATGTCCTCACTGGGATTCATTCAGAGCTCTCAATGAAGCTATGGCTGACTTCGGTCCTGGCAAAGTGTTCGGCGACATCGGCTGCTATACACTCAGCGCTACTCCTCCATTAAATTCTATCAACAGTACTGTCGATATGGGCGCAAGTATCACAATGGCCATCGGCGCTTCTGAAGCAGGTATCTTCCCAGCTGTTGCTTGTATCGGCGACTCAACATTCACACACTCAGGCATGACAGGCTTACTCGACGCTGTTAACAACAACAACAACATCGTCGTCATGATCCTCGACAACTCAACAACAGGTATGACAGGCGGTCAGAAATCTTCAGCAGAAGGTCGCCTCGAAAGCATCTGCAAAGGTTTAGGCGTTGATCCAGATCACGTAAGAGTCATCAAACCTCTTCCAAACCAACACGAAATCAATGTTCAAGTCATTAAAGAAGAGTTGGCATACGAAGGCGTTTCTGTCATCATCCCACGTCGTGAATGTATCCAGACATTAAGCAGAAAGATGCGTGCAAAAAAAGCATAATTAACATTAAATAAAAGACTATCATGAAAAAAGATATTATATTAGCAGGTGTCGGCGGTCAAGGTATTCTCAGTATCGCTTCTTGTATCGGTATCGCTGCTGTTGAGAAAAACATGTATCTCAAACAAGCTGAAGTACACGGCATGAGCCAAAGAGGCGGCGACGTTCAGTCACACCTCCGTCTCTCAGACAACGAAATCGCTTCTGACCTCATCCCTGAAGGTAAAGCCGACCTCATCATCTCTGTAGAACCAATGGAAGCTCTCCGTTACTTGCCAATGCTTTCAAAAGACGGCGTCATCATCACAGCAAGCGAACCTTTCATCAATATCAACAACTATCCAGAAATTGAAGAAGTCTATGCAGAGTTGAAAAAACACAACGCCATCATCATCGACGCAGACAACATCGCAAAAGAATGCGGTAACGTACGTGCAGCTAACATGGTGATCTTCGGAGCAGCTGTTCCTTTCTTAGGTTTCGAAATGGAAACAATAGAAAACAGTATCCGCGAACAATTCGGCAGAAAAGGCGAAGAAGTTGTTGCTCTCAACCTCAAAGCCGTTGAAGCAGGTTACAAACAAGCTTTAAACAAATAAGTTAAAATTCATTAAGACAAGAGGGGGATTTTTTCTCTCTCTTGTTTTTTTAGACAACAGACTACGGACAACAGACCAAAATCAAAAAAAACAAATATCATTATGAAATTCCGTGAGATTATCAGTTTCTTAAAGAATAAATTTAAAGCTAATGCCAGCACATATTTATGTATCTTAGGCGGTATATTTCTTTTCATTGTCATTGCTTTGGTTTTATCAGGCGATAAGGAAAATATCGACAACAAAGAAAGTGAGATAGCTAAAGAACCGGAATTTCTTTATGGAATCTGCATCGATAACTATGATGTGGTCGTCGATACAATAAGAAAGAACCAGTTTCTTTCCGAAATCATGTTAAAACAAAACATCGATTACAACACCATCACTCATATAGAGAAGAGCCATCGTAAGGTCTTTGACATCAGAAGAATCAAGGCAGGACAAAAACACACCTTTTTAATAAGTCGCGACAGCATCGTGCAGCCTGTCTTCTGGATTTATGAAATCAACAAAATAGATTACGCCGTATTCAGCCTCACCGACTCTCTCAACGCATGGATCGGACATAAAGAAGTGGAGACAAGAATAGAACAGATCGAAGGCGTGATTGAGAGCTCTTTATGGAACGCAATTAAAGCTGCTGATGGCGATCCTAACATAACCATGAATTTATCAGACATCTACCAATGGACTGTAGATTTCTTCGGCATACAACCCGGCGATAACTTCAAAGTCATTTATGAAAATAAATATATCAAAGATGAATGTATCGGCATGGGTAAGATACTGGCCGCTTATCTCAACAACAACGGCGAAGAACATTACGCCTACTACTTCGAACAAAACGGCAAAGGCGAATACTTCGACGAGAACGGAGACAACCTACGCAAGGCTTTCCTTAAAGCGCCTTTGAACTATCGTCGCATCAGTTCCACATTCTCTAACGCAAGAAAACATCCGGTAACGAAAGTCGTTCGTCCGCATCATGGAGTTGATTACGCTGCTCCAACAGGAACGCCTGTCGTGACCATCGGCGATGGCACTGTGATAGAGAAAGGCTGGGATAAAAAAGGAGGCGGCAACTATATAAAAATCAAGCATAACAACACTTACACGACGACGTATATGCACCTCAACGGCTTCGCAAAAGGAATACAAAAAGGAAGCAAGGTAAAACAAGGACAGCTGATTGGTTATGTCGGAAGCACAGGCATGTCGACAGGTCCTCACTTGGATTTCAGGTTGAACAAGAACGGAAAATACATAAATCCTTTAACATTCGAGTCGCCATCATCGGAACCAGTAAGCGAAGAGAACAAAGCAGCGTTTGAGGGAACGAAAGCAATGTACAATTTACAATAAAAAAACTTTAGAATTCTAAAATTCTAGAATTCTAAAGTTTTAAATTTCTAAATTTCTTCTAAAGTTCTTATTCAAATATCGTTTTTATCGCGACAAGGCCTTTGCCTTCTTCCAAGGCTGCTTTCACTTTATTATGTCCCCTGAAAACAAAGAACATTCCATCTCTTTTGACTATTTCAATATCTTCTGAATTGACATCTTCTTCGTTGATGGCGTTCTTGCTCAAATCTAAATTCTTTGGTGAAAGCCAGATCTTATCATACTCTTCACCTTGTTCAAAAGCTCTGAAGCTACTTAAAACCAAAGCGTTGACTTCTTCTTTAGTAGCGTGGCTCGTATCAATGATGAAATCGTAGTTTTTATAATTATTAATATCTACATTATAGAAAGTCTTGTATCTCAAAATCTCGCTTTGTCGTCTCTCGATAATTTCTTTCTTGGCAGTCGCCATGTCGGAATATGATTCACTTACACGACCTTTGTCGTTAAAGATTCGTTCTGTCGCTGTATCGACATCGACATACATATAGATTTTGAATGACTTAGGCACGAAATACCAGGCGAGACGTGAGTCGAAGATGATGTTTTCTTCTTTCTCGCCCATCTCCTTGATGGTATCGTCAACCATATTGTCGTACTTAGGATTTGATTCAATAAACTGATTAAACTCCTTAGCCGTCATTCCGTGTTGCTCAGCCAATCTTCTGAAAATTAATCCTGCAGACTCTATTCTGTAATTGATATTACTTATCAAATGATTAGCAACTGTGCTTTTTCCACTGCCGAGATCTCCAGCTATTGTAATATTTATCATCTTTATTATTGTTTAATTTTTTTATTCTTCTACCTTACTAATATCAGTAATCTCTTCCTTTATCTTCTTATTGATAGTCTTATTGATTGTAACAAAAACCTTCAAAGGCGCCATCACAAGTACCATCATAAGTTCTATAAAATAAATAGCCCATATATGATTTTCAGCAGTAACAAACTGATATACAAGAAGTATAACTGTAAAAATCATAAACAGGAATTTTCCGTAACGTCTTCTTCTAAATAACAGAATCAAACTTACAACCAACATCCCGACTATAAACCAAAGTATCGCCGACATCAGCATCGTCTGGAATAATGTCTCTCCAGAATATGCAGGATCATAAACGTTTCTGTAATAAATTCCGAAGACAGTAAGAAGAATGAAATATATCAGATAATATGTAAAGGCGAAGGTACTGACAAGCTTTACGCCCAAAGTCAGTTTCCTATGCTTGACAAAAATATCCGTTATATCTTGTTTCTTCTTCGCCATTATTTCATTGCGTTTTTATAATGTGGGAAATACATAATCACAAACAATGCTGTCCAGAATATAGCACCGAATGGGAATCCGCCACCGATTTTGCTTGTCACAAAAACAGATGTCACGATGAGCATCAAAATTTGAGATATAGCATATACGTGGAATCCTTTTTTCTGTAACTTCCACATCATCAAGACTCCAATGAATGAAGCCACGAACAAAAGCATCTCAAAGAAATAATAACCTCTTCCGATGGAAAAAGCTAATGATGATGCTTGAGCCATCATTTCCCAACTATCGCCCATCTGCTCTGCCATTTCTTCAAATACACCTTCGCCTTTACTCATCTGCTCAAACATACTTTGAAAGAAATCGTAAAAAGCAAACGAAATAAAATTAGCAATGCCATTATAAACAGCATTGATAAATGACAGGATACATAAAACTGTTAACATTTCCGGTCTTTTTGCTGGACCTTCTTGTTCTTCTATGTTGTAATCTTCTTGATATTCCATTTATTAAAAGTTTATAGTTTAAAGTTTATAGTTTAAAGTTCATAGTTAATAGTCTATTTTAGTTAAACTATCTATAAACAATCAACTATGAACTATCAACTTTATTAAATATTAACTTCGTATTGTTGTAAGAAGTTCACTGACTTAGCGATTTCTGTGTACATGACTTTGTCAGTCTTAACGAATTCAACTTCTTTACGATATTCTGCTACAAATGCCTCAATAGCTTCTGATGATTTCAATGGTCTTCTGAAGTCTAATGCTTGTGCTGCATTGAACAACTCAATAGCGAGAACTCTTTCCAAGTTGTCAGCTACTCGCAACGCTTTTGTTGCTGCGTTAGCACCCATACTTACGTGGTCTTCTTGACCTTGTGATGATTCGATGCTATCGACTGATGCTGGAGCGCAGAGTTGTTTGCTTTGGCTTACGATTGAAGCTGCTGCGTATTGAGGAATCATGAAACCTGAGTTGAGGCCTGGTTCTGCTACCAAGAATGAAGGAAGTTCGCGTTTGCCACCGATGAGTTGATATACTCTTCTCTCACTGATGTTGCCGAGTTCTGCCATTGCTATTGCTAAGAAATCCAATGTGATAGCGAGAGGCTGACCGTGGAAGTTACCTGCTGAGATAACTAAATCTTCATCTGGGAAAATTGTTGGGTTGTCGGTAACAGCATTGATTTCATTCATAAATACTGAAGCTACATATTTGATAGCGTCTTTTGAAGCGCCGTGTACTTGTGGGATGCAACGGAATGAATAAGGATCTTGTACGTGTTTCTTTTCACGAGCAATCAATTCACTGCCTTTTAATAAGTTACGGAATCTTTCAGCAGTCTTGATTTGTCCTTCATGATGACGGATTTGATGTACTTGATCGTAGAATGGTTCGATACGACCGTCGAAAGCGTCTAATGAAACAGCACCGATGAGGTCGGCGAGATATGAAAGACGGAAAGCCTTGAGTAAGACGTAAGTACCGTATGAGCTCATGAACTGAGTTCCATTGAGAAGAGCCAAACCTTCTTTTGATTGAAGTGTGATAGGTTCCCAACCGAATTCTTTCATAACTACTTCAGCAGGAACGACTTCGCCTTTGTAATGAACTTCGCCTAAACCGAGTAAAGGTAACATCAAGTTTGCCAATGGAGCCAAGTCGCCTGATGCGCCGAGTGAACCTTGGTTATAAACTACAGGAAGTACGTCGTTGTTGAAGAAATCGATAAGACGTTGTACTGTAACGACTTGAACGCCAGAGTTACCGTATGACAAGCTTTGGACTTTTAATAAAATCATAATACGGATGATTTCCTTTGGCACAAACTCGCCAGTACCGCAAGCGTGTGACATCACGAGGTTCTTTTGAAGAGTGCTGAGGTCTTCTTTAGAGATGCTGTGGTTGCACAATGAACCGAAACCTGTTGTGATACCGTAGATAGGAGTTGTCTGTGTCTCCATCTTCTTATCCAAATAGTCGCGGCATTTTTGGATGCGAGCCTTAGCGTCTTCTGACAAAGCTAATTTATAACCTTTTGTGATGATTTCATTAACTCTTGCAAATGTTAATGTCTCTGCTGAAATATAATGTGTGTTCATATATAAATATTTTTATTTGATTATTTCTATTAAATTTTCTGCTTCTATTTTTTCTTGTCTTCCTTCTTTCATGAATTTGACGGTGAAAGTCTTGTTATTCATTTCGTCTTCGCCAGCCATTACAACAACCGGAATTCCACGTTGGTCGGCATATTTCATCTGTTTCTGAAGTTTTGCTGAATCAGGATAGATTTCCGCATTGATGCCGTTTCTTCTAAGTTGTTGGAGATAAGGCAAGCAGTAACGTTCTTCTTTTGGACCGAAGTTAAGGAAGATGACTTCAGTGATGTCGCCGTTCTTTTCTGGGAAGAGGTTTAATTCTGTGAGAACGTCGTAGATTCTGTCAGCGCCGAAGCTGATGCCAACGCCAGAGACGCCTTGTAATCCGAAGATACCGGTGAGGTTGTCGTAGCGACCGCCGCCTGAGATGCTGCCCATCGCCACGTCTTTCGCCTTGACTTCAAAGATAGCGCCTGTGTAATAATTCAAGCCGCGAGCGAGAGTGAGGTCGAGTTCACATTCGATTCCGACATTCATATCGTCGATATAGTCGAAGAGTGTTTCAAGTTCTTCAATTCCCTTCTCTCCTACTTCGATGCCACTCATCAATGATTTAAGTTGAGCTAATTTCTCGCGGGCGTCGCCTTTCATAAACAGAATCGGCTGTAATTTTTCGATAGCGGTTTCATCGAGGCCTTTCTGTGCAAGCTCTGCATTTACAGCATCGATGCCGATCTTATCGAGTTTGTCGATAGCTACAGTAATATCAATCAAAGCATCTGGTTTACCGATATATTCTGCTATACCGGCGAGGACTTTTCTGTTGTTTATTTTTAGGACGACGTTAATCTTCAACGCATTGAAGACCTCATCGACGATCTGCACAAGTTCCGCTTCGTTTAAAATAGAATTGCTGCCTACAATATCAACATCGCATTGATAGAACTCACGGTAGCGGCCTTTCTGAGGACGGTCGGCACGCCATACAGGCTGTATCTGGTAACGACGGAACGGGAACGAAATCTGGTCACGATATTGAACCACAAAGCGAGCGAACGGCACGGTGAGATCATAACGAAGACCTTTTTCACAGATCTTACCAGCGATTTTCTCCGATTGCAGCGCCTCTCCGTTTTGCTCTACGCCCGACATAAAATCGCCAGAATTCAATATTCTGAACAGAAGTTTGTCGCCTTCCTCTCCATATTTTCCGAGGAGAGTACTGAGATTTTCCATAGATGGAGTCTCAATAGGCTGAAAACCAAAACGTTTAAAAACTGTTTTTATAGTGTCAAAAATATAATTACGACGAACCATGACTTCAGGCAAGAAGTCACGGGTTCCTTTCGGTATTGAAGGTTTCTGAGCCATTTGTTAATTTTTATTAAAACGTACAAAGATAATAAAAAGACTAAAGGCTAAAGACGAATGACAAAAGATTTTTTTTGCTATAAGCTGTGAGCAGTCAGCAGTCAGCAGTCAGTGTTTAGAGTTCATAAAAAAAAGACGCCACTTCATCATTGTGACGTCTTTTTAATATCAATTCTTATTTATGATTATGATCGAGTTCGTGCGCTTTCTTTTTCAAGACTGGACGTACAGAACAACCATAATAGCGATAAGCAGAATAATTTGCTGACACATAACCTCCATAGCCTACACCATCTGGTCTTATCTCAAAATGAAGCAATTCTGCACCAGTATTCCAACCAGAACAAGGTGTTGAACTCAAATAATGTCCATATTCATTAATCCTATAAAGACCTCCTTCTGGAATTGGATTTGGTTCTCCAGTTACTTCATCATAATATTGTTCTCCGTCACAATAACCAGCTGCAGGCAAGAAGATGTGATTTCCATTAATTGTTGATGTAAACATATACCCCAAAACAAATCCATTTGGAGTATCTTCCGTTACAGGAGTTGGCATTTTTACAATTTCCATTCGACAATAACTATACAATTCATTTTGTTCTGCATCTGTTGGCACTCTCCATTCGCTACCCCATATTGCTGCAGCAACATCATAATTTGAATCACCAGAGATATCTTTAGAGATATCATTTGTCGTACATTCGGCAAAAGTATAATTATCTTTTTCAGCAATTTCTCCCCAGGCATAGTATTCGCCATATTCATAAATAGTATCAGCACCGACGTTACGAGTAGCCCACAAAGTACCTGAAGGCAAGCCTAAGTCAACATAGTGATGCACATGGTCACCATGTCCCACGTCACCGCTTGACACTTCTGTCCATTTCAAAGTTTCAATCGTTACACCATCTAAAGCTGTATTATAATAGATGCTATTTGATTTTATATCACCATATAAGATACATTCGTAAACTTTGTGGTCTTCTTTATATCTTATTTCTGCATTTTCTTTAGCATTAGGGAATACCACAATATATGACATACTTTCATCTGCAGGTTGTTCTTCCACGACAGCGATTTTAGCATCTTGATCTTCTGTAATGTTCAACTTATATCTTTCGCCATTATATTCCAACGAATAATCTGTACCGATGATAGCGTCGCCATACAATTCTTCGACGTTTTTCAAATCCAACAATAATATAGCGATCTGGTTTTTCAAGGCTGCATTAAGGCTCAATTTGATTTCTCCATTTTCTTCTGTTATTGTAGGAACAACCTTTGTTGTTGCAATATGGCAATCGCCTAAATCTTTGAGGCGGCCACTTTGTTTAGCGATGCTTCCTGACAAGCTTTTAGCGTCGTCTGATATTTCATAATAAGAATCAGCAGTTTCATGAGAATCGCCGAAATACCATATATCGTATTCTTCACCAGGCTTGATGAGACCTTCTTCAACTGTGCCTTCAAACTTCAATACTGATGGAGTTCCATTTGCATGAGCATGCAATTGTACTATCTTCGGATTATCACCATGTATTGCCAAATAAACATATTCAGCACCCTGAGCCCAATTCACTTTACCATTCACCAATAAATTAGTAAAATCGGAACGACCACTTTTGTTAATAGGAATTTCACATGTCACATTAACAGTTCTTGTTTCATTATCGTCGCCTCCATCTGGAGTTGGCTTGCATTGAGTAAAACCTAATACCATCAATGCCATTAAAATTATAAAGTACTTCTTCATTATTTATTTCCCTTTCTTTTTTTGTTAATCAAATAAAAAAAGCCTGTGGCTGCCATCATTAAAACGCCATTTCCCACACAGACATCATTGTTGCTGTTACCAGTAAAGCCTTCAAAATACAAGCCATTCTGTTGTCCGAAGCCCTCACCTATCCCGCCATAGAAACCTTCGAAAAACAGGCCGTTTCCCATTGCGCTTTCACCTGTTCTTTGCTTAGTGTCATTGTAGAAAAAGTAATCCTGAGCCTTTAATTCCGGCATGACAAACGCCGAAACAAACAACACAATTACCAACACGATTAAGTTTTTTCTCATTTTTATCAAGCTTTATCTAAAGCCGGGCTCTATTTATTATTTTACCCTTCACTCACGGACAGAACCACATTATTCCGCAACTGAAGATTTGTCTTATTTTTCGCCATGCAAATTTCGTATTAATTTCAAAAAAAAACAACATTTTTTATAAAATATTGGGGGGGGGATAATTAATTGATTGTCTTTTACTTATAATTTACAAAACCAACAATATATCTTCAAAACACCCAGTCCGCAGTACTTTTTGGACAAAGACTCCAATGTATTTTTATTCTGATATTACAATGGTTTATAAATCTCTTGCGACCATTTATGTATAAACAAAAAAACGACTTTGACAAAAATTCATCAAAGTCGTTTTATTTTACAAAATCGCAGCCTTTTAATGGCGGAGATTATAGGCTTATAAAATTTAAATAATCTCGCCGTCTAAATTAATTCCGATCATGTCATCGTTTGCACGAAGAGGTTTTCAGTCCCATCATACAACAAACGACGCTTACGCCTAGTCCTACAAAAATCCCATCGATAGGCGCATTTAAGATTTTACTTAGAACCAAGGCCGCTGTACCGGCGATTATAGAAATCAGAACCCATTGATACTTAAACTTTTTAGAAAACAGTAGTGCCAATGTCAAAGGTACAAAAACCGCCGTGGCACGCAGTCCCATCGACAAAAATCCCAAATCGTTGATGAATGATCCCGAAAACGCTGCCGCCACAAAAACCGACATCATCAATATCCCGACGATTGTCATTCGTGAGATTCTGAGATTTTTTGAAGATTCACCCAAATCCGGTTTTATTTTCATAAAGACATCACGGACTAAAATCGTTGACGAACCCAATGTCAGTCCAGATCCGCCTATTATAATGGTTATCAGCAATGTTCCGAGCACGATACCGCCGAGGAACTCAGGCATACAATGTGTAATAAAAAGCGGAAACGCCTGAGCTGTCGTCGCCATAACGCCGATATTTTCAGGCAGCGACTGGCCGGCGACGACAAGAGCCTCCATTTCTTCAGCAGTGACATAATGGCCCCTCATATAAAGTCCGATAAGCACGCAAGCCGCTCCGATAGGAATAGTAAGAATCGCGGAAATCATAGCGCCTTTACGAGCGACGCTGTCGGATTTAGCCGCCCATATTCCCTGAGCGTAACTCTGCGTAGCGAGGACGCCTAATATCACAGAAAGGCAGGAACCTATGTCTTTGGCAGCGCCACGTGACAATAAATTATTGTATCTGCCAGAAACAAATGTAGAGATGTCACATTGAGGTGTCTTAAAAACGCCCATCATCTCCCCTATCGCAGTCATAATTCCATGGTAGCCGTCCGTCAATGAAAGCACGATTATTCCTCCAGCAAGCGCCGAGACACACAACAAAACCAACTTTACGACACCGCCGATTCCAGCGCTCCACAATCCTCCGAAGACGACATAAATCATCATTATCAAACAAGATATGGCAGCCGCAAGATAAAATTTTATCGGGAACAATGTCATCAGTAAGGCCGAAGCCGAGAGTATCTGCGCCACTATGCTCACGAACATTCCTAAAGAACATAACACCGAACCTAAGACTTCCGCTTTCTTTCCGTATTCTTTAGAAACGACTTCCAACAATGTAGTACAGCCGCTTCTTCTTAACGGAACGACATATCCTATCGCCAAAACGATACATCCTAATGCAGCGCCGAGCGTGAACCACCAAGCAGAAAGGCCGTAAGTAAAAGCCAGCTGCGCCGTTCCGACCGTCGATTGTCCGCCGATAAGCGTTCCCATGATAGTACCGCACACTACCCAAGTGCCAGCCTTGCCACCAGCTCGCGAAAAATCATCGGCGCTCTTTACCTTCCTCGAAGATAAAATCCCAACAACTTCTATCAAAACAACTGACAGCAGAATTCCCAAAATATGATAAAACGATATCGCCATTACAAAAAATATAGAAAATAAAAGAAAAAGAGACGCAAAATTTTGCGTCTCTTCATTTGGTGACCCGCCTGAGGCTCGAACTCAGGACCCCCACATTAAAAGTGTGATGCTCTACCTACTGAGCTAGCGAGTCATCCTCGTTTTGTGAGTGCAAAGATACAATATTTTTTTATATCTCCAACAGTTT
>JAZLEO010000006.1:0-3035 GCA_045615285.1 Bacteroidales bacterium | reverse complement strand
CCGTTGTGAAAACATTTAAAGCGGGGTCAACAGCCTCGCTTTCTTTTTGAGTCTATGAGACATTAGGTCAATAAGTCTATGAGTTTTATAGTAGTTACATAACACAAAAAAATCCCCGGAATTTCTCCCGAGGATTTTTTTTAAAACTTTAGAATTCTAAAATTCTAGAGTTCTGAAATTCTTATTTCACAACAGTAACAACTTTTTCCAACTCCTTGATTGTCTTCTTATGTCCTTCGTAATCGACATAGCCGAGTCCTTCAAGTAATAACTCTATGTTGCGTCCTGAGTTGAGGAATTCTTCCACTGTGTTCTTGACGCAATATTCTGTTGCGATGCCGCTGATAACGACGTCTTTGTTTGCATAGTCTTTCAAAGCAACGCCATTGCTGTTAACTGATTCAAAACCTGAATATTGTTCTTCGTCTTGTTTGCAGCCTTTGCGGAATATGTTGCGTGCTGGGTCTGGACGGTTTGCTGGATTCACTACATCTGTATAGAATGCTTCATGTATCGCACCGCCGCGTGTTCCTTCAACGCAGTGTGATGGCCAGATGCCGCCGAATTCTGCAAATGAACTGTGATTTGCAGGGTGACAGTCGGTTATGTAAATCACTTCTTGCTCTGGATGAGCATTGATGTATTTAACTACTTCCTTGACAGCTTCTTCTGCGTTGCCGCATGCCAATGAACCATCGATGAAATCGTAAAGCATATCAACGACGAGATGTGTCGGAGCAGCGTGGTTTTCTTTCAAGAAAGCATATTTCTTGCCATAATCCAAATGTTGTTGAACGAAGTCGCTTGGATAATTGATGACATAATCAACGACTTTTCCGCCTTTTTCAACTGGAACGATGTCAGGGTTGATGAAACCGCCGTAAGGTCTGAGATTCAAAGCGTCATAACGTTCCTTGACTTCTTTATGCAAAGCAGGATCTACCTTAACAGCGTATGTTTCAATAAGTTGTTTACCTGCTTCATAGTCACCTTCTGATTTGATACGTTGTATTTCTTTAAGAAGTTCACCGAATAAAGCACGTAATTTTTCATAGTCGTTGATGACGAAATAAGTCTTGCCATCTTTGACGATTTTTTCAATCACGTTGTCAGCCTTACCGTTTTCGTAGCACCATTCAGAGATGAGCTTACGGTCTTGCATGTGAGATTCTGTCACGTTCTTACCGAGTTCGATGCGTGAGAGCTGGCTCATCATACCGTTACGGATGAAGTTAGCGTAAGCAGCTTTGTAAGCCTCCATATCAGGCATGATGCCGAGTTCAACCATGATAGGATCAGCGCAATAGTAAAGACCGAACAAGTCGGCGCGTGATTCTTCGAGAGCTGAGTTATACTCTTTCAATGCGTTAGGCTGTGTTGTTGGGAGAAGCTGTCCAGATCCGTGGCCGAGACATTCGTGCAAGTCGGTATGAACCACGTCAGCGTTTGAGCCATATTTTTTGCAGAGGTCGATTTCTTCTTGTGAGTAAGCGAATTCAGCCAAGACGCTCTTAGGAGATTCCTGAGCTGCTTTGTCGTAAGCGTCCATCAAGTTAGTGATTGTAACAGATTTAGAACCATAATCCTTACGGATCCAGTCGGCGTTAGGAAGGTTGATTCCGATTGGAGGTGCTGGGAAACAGTCGCCTGCCAATGTTGTCACGATGATACCTTTTGCGGTGACGCCTTTACATTCTTTTTTCTTAAAACGTTCATCTACTGGAGAGTTATCTTCAAACCACTGAGCGTTTTGGCTTATGAGAGAAGAACGTTTGGTAGCATCCATGTCTTTGAAGTTGACCACAGATTCCCAGGTAGCTTTCATTCCCATAGGATCGCCGTAGTCTTCGATGAAACCGTTGACGAAGTCGATAGTAGAAACAGAGTCTTGGACCCAAGCCACGTTATAAGCGTCCCAAGTCTTTAGATCGCCGGTTTTGTAATAATCTATTAACAAATTGGTGTAATTACGTTGAGCGTCATTTTCCGCGACAGCGTTAGCTTTTTCGAGCCAGAAGATAATCTGGTCGATGGCTTCGCCGTAGAGGCCGCCTGACTTATAAACGTTTTCATAGATCTTGCCGTTTTCCTTCACGAGCTGAGAATTCAAGCCGTAAGATATTGGAGTAGCGTCATTTGGCACTCTCATATCATCGTAGAACTTCTCGACTTCTTCTTTAGAGATGTCGCCTTTATAGAAGTTTGTAGCAGAATTTTTTATGATATCAGCATCGCCGCTACGACGTGTTGCGTACAAATCTTTGTCGAAAATAACAGGAGTGATGAATGTCAAGAATTCTTCAACAGTTTCATTTTCTGCGAGAGGCAGTTGTTTTACATCAGAATTTTTGACGAGTTCAGCGAAGTAATCTTCAGAGATTTCCGGGAAGAATTTATCTTCTGCGTAATGATGATGGATACCATTGCTGAAGAACACGCGTTTTGCGTAAGTCACGAAGTTCTGGAATTCTTCAGTCTCGCGGTTACCGTTGTAAGAATTCAAGATAGCCTCGTTAGTCTTACGCACTGTGAGGTTATACTTGAAATTCTGGTCAGCGAGGATGTCGCGGCCGCATTTAGCAGCTTCACCTAAATAATAAAGGTATTCCTTCTGTTGGAGTGTAAGGTTTTCCCATTCAGGAATTTGATAACGCATGATTTTAATGTCAGCGAATTCATCGACGAGATATTTAAAGTCGCCGTTTGTTGTCAGTTGGTTGCTTGTATTACAACTACATAGCAATCCAAAAACGCTTAATCCCATAATAAACTTTTTCATTACTATATAATTTTAAATAATGTGCAAAAGTAGTGATTTTTTTGAGTCAGCAAGTAATCACCAACTCGTATTTTGCAGTTCTGCTCCTAATGCTCTTATTTCATTCAAAATAAGTTCTTCTCGTTCCTTACTTGGCTTTTTAGTTCCATTGATGTAAGCTGCGAACAGACTCTGTTGTATTCCCAACCTACGAGCTATCGCCGATGCATTTATTTCCGGATGAGAAAGAAAGAATTTTGAGATACCAACAGGTTCT
>JAZLEO010000005.1:0-51204 GCA_045615285.1 Bacteroidales bacterium | reverse complement strand
AAGATCCTAACGGCACTTTGATAGAATTCGTCGAGACTTTCAAGGTTCCTGTGATGAAGAAATTCGGCATCTATCTAAATCTCGGCAACAGAGAAAGTCGGAGGCCAAGCGGTCTTAGGAAGACAAGACTTTAGTGCAACTCCTTGGCTCACAGAACGACATGGCTACGATCCGACTTAAGATCCTAACGGCACTTTGATAGAATTCGTCGAGACTTTCAAGGTTCCTGTGATGAAGAAATTCGGCATCTATCTAAATCTCGGCAACAGAGACGATTACAAACCGCTGCCTCGATTTATGACAAAAGCGATGAGATTTAGTAAGATTAAAGCGGAAAAGATTAAATAGAATCTGACTAAGGCGAAGGCGAAGACTAAAGCGAAGATCTTAGCCCTAGTCTTAGTCTTCGCCTTAGTCAAAAAAAGTCCAAAGATTTTTCAATCTTTGGACTTTTTCACTTCTAAAATTCTAGAGTTCTAGTATTCTAAATTTCTATAATCAGAGTCCTAATTTTGTCTTAACATCTGCTGTGATATCGACTGCATTGTCGCCGATGAAAACGACAGAACCTGCTGATTTATCGAGGATGTATGTGAAACCTTGTTCCTGGCCAACTGCGTTAACAGCGTTTTGAACTTTTTCGATAAGAGGATTTATCAATTCCATTTGTTTGTTTTGCAATGCCATGTCTGCGCTTGCTTCAAATTCTCTGATTCTTGTTTCGAGGTCGAGGATTTCTTTTTGTTTTGATTGACGAATCAAGTTCGACATTGTTGCTTCGTTCACTTGATAATCTTGAGCTTTATTTTGATATTCAGCATACATTGCTTGGATTTCGGTTTGTAATTCAGCGGCGTATGCTTGTAAATCTTGTTCAAGTTTTGTTCTCTCTGGCATTATTTCCATGATAGAAGCTGAATCAACATGACCTATTTTCAAAGATTGTGCATTAACACCGTAACTTACGCCCATTGTCAAAACGAAAGCGAATAATAATTTAGCTAATTTCTTCATTTTTTTATTTTTTTATTGTTCTTATTTTCTTGCGCAAAGATAATAATTTTTAATCAACGTACAACCATCATTATTCATTGTTAATTGTACATTCTACACTATCAATTTTTCTTTCTGTCTTCACGACGGACAGTCTGCATCACGTTGCCTATTTCATCAAGGACTTCGTCGCTAATATCATTTTTTTCATTACAATAAAGCATTGCTGTTCCGGCTGCCTTATCGAATACGAATGCGTAATTTTTTGTCAGAGCCACTTGATTTATAGCGTTATAGACTTTTTCTTGAATAGGCTGGATGAGTTCAGTTCTTTTAGTGAAGAGTTCGCCTTCTGGTCCGTAATATTGCATTCTCAAATTTTCAGCTTCCTGGCGTTTAGCGGCGATAGCTTCTTTTTTCTTTCTTTTTTGGTCTTCAGAAAGGAGCACCGATTCAGACTGATATTCACGATCTAATTCTTGAGCTTCTTGAAAAAGTGCGGTGATTTCCTTTTCCCATTTTTTTGAAAGCTGATTTATTTCTTCCTGAGCATCACCATATTCCGGAATATTTTCCAAGATATAATCAGAATCGACGTAAGCTATTCTCTGATTTTGCTGAGCAGTAACAGGCATCATACCAAGAACTAACATCACTGCTGATAATAAAATTGATTTCATTGTTTTCATATTCTTAATATTTTTTAATATTTCCAATTATACATTGTCAATTATCAATTGTTCATTCCCAATTACTAATTAATCAATAGATCCTCCGATTGAGAAGTGGAACTGGCTCTTGTTAGCGTCTTTCATACCAGGCACGTCATCAAATCCGTAACCCCAGTCGATACCGAGCATACCGAACATCGGCAGATAGATGCGGAATCCGAGACCGGCGGAGCGATATACATCGAAAGGATTGAAGTTTTCCACGCCGAGCCAATCGTTACCTGCTTCGACAAAGCCGAGCGCATAGATTGTAGCTGTCGGATTAAGCGAGAGTGGATAACGTATTTCCATCGTATATTTCGTAAAGATATTTCCGCCGATATTTTCGTTACTATAATAATAAGGTGTCAGCGTTTCGTTGCCGTAGCCACGCATACCGATGATTTCACGACCATCGAGGTTATAGTTAGAAAGTCCGTCACCACCGAGATAGAATCTTTGGAACGGTGTCACGCCAATATCCTGATTATAGCAACCCAAAAATCCAAATCTGACTCTTGTCATAAGGACAAGTTTATCGTAAAGTTCTGTGTACCATGCTAATTTAAATTTCCATTTATGGAATTCAACCCAACGATACATGTGGTCTTCGCGGACAGCCTTATTTTTATCGCCAGGATAAAGTTCCTCATAATCTACGCCACTGATTGAAGAATAAGGAGGTGTAACTTCCAGAGACAGAATCAATTCAGAGCCATAACGAGGATAGATTGGCTGGCTTACAGAATTACGTCCCACACTGATATTATAGCTAATAACATTGAAATAGCCGGAACCTGTACCAAAATCGAATATTGTCGTATAGTTGTCAAGATTATATCTCATTAAGTTAACCCCATGATATACAGTAAAATAATCATCAGGCCATGTCAAACGTTTTCCGAGACCGAAAGAAAGACCCGTCGTCTTAAAACTCGCGAACTGTTCGCTCGACTTGGCGTAACCGTTAGTATATGTCGAGTGGTACAAAGAAGTTGTGAATGAATTCGGTTTCTTACCGCCGAGCCAAGGCTCTGTAAATGAAGCACCGTAGTAGAGGTAAGTCGTACCGTATGTCTGCACTCTGAATGACAGTTTTTGTCCGTCGCCGCCTGGAAGAGGTCTCCAAGCGTCTTTCTTAAACATGTTTTTAAACGAGAAGTTATTGAGTGTCAATCCTAAAGTAAGGATAAGTTTGTTATATCCCCAACCTGCTGACAACTCAATTTGGTCTGAAGATGTTTCTTCAACTTGATATTCAATATCCACGGTTCCGTCTGTAGGGTCAGGCTGTATGTTTGGATTCAAGGTTTCCGCATTGAAATATCCTAGAGCAGCGAGTTCTCTTGTTGTTCTGATGACGTCGCTTCTGCTGAACAATTGTCCAGGTTTAGTGTACATTTCACGCATCACGACATGGTCATTGGTTTTTGTATTACCTTTAACAGACACCTTTCCTATTGTTGCCTGGTCGCCTTCATAAAGTCTGATTTCCAAGTCGATAGAATCATTTTCCACTCTTACTTCCACTGGATTAACATCGAAGAAGAGATAGCCGTCATCCATATAAATCGAACTGATGTCGTAGCCGCCTTCATTATATTCCAAATTAGTTCTGAGCAGCTCTTTGTTATAGACGTCGCCTTTATGGATGCCGAGCACTCTGTTCAAAGTCGTGGTATCATATTTCGTATTGCCAACCCAGTTTATATTGCGGAAATAGTATTTGTCGCCTTCTTCGAGATTGATTGTAATACCTATGTTTTTGTCATCAATTTTATAGATGGAATCGCTCACGATATAAGCGTCACGATAACCGCTTTGATTATATTTTTCGACTATGGCTCGTTTATCATCTTCGTAATTTGTCTCAAGATATTTGGATCCTTTGAATATGCGAGGACGATAATTCTCAAAGAAATAATTTGTCACATCAGTGAAAGCCTGTTTTGGTTTCAAGGTCACGAAATCATAGACCGTCTGACACATCGTTGGGCCGAGAGGATCAAGCGGATCGAAATTACCTTTGACCTTTGTCTCTTTCATCGCTTTACGCACCTGATTGTCAGACAACTCCTCATTACCATTAATAACTATTTCAGAGATACGCACCTTAGCGCCTTTATTCACATCAAGGATTATATCGACATAATTATCTCTAGTAGTATCAGCTTTCGCCTCAACATTGACCATAACATTATGGAAGCCTTTTTCGGCATAATAATCCTCTATTATTCTTGTGGTTTTGGTATAAGTATGTTCCGTAGCGACATCACCTCTTGAAAGGTTGATTTTTTTTCTAAGTTCTTCAGCTTCAGATTTTTTCACGCCTTTGAAAGAAAATTTAGATATACGAGGACGTTCTTTCAAATCAATATTAAGGAATATCTTACGGCCGATTTTCATTGTACTTGTGATGCTTACATCTTCAAAGAGGCCTTGATCCCAAAGTTTTCTGATAGCGCTTGTAATCTTATCGCCAGGCACCTCTATCGTTTCTCCAGGTTGCAGTCCTGAAATCATAACAAGAACCTGAGGGTCAAGATGTTTCACACCGGTTACAGTAATACCACCTATTTCATATTCTCTTGGCAAAGAATAGTCTATCTCCGACATATCATTACCGACTTGAATCTGAGCTACGGCATTGACAGACAATGTCATAACGAGACATGAAAGTATTAATAATTTTATATATTTGGACATACTATTTTTTTTCTGTTATTTGTTCACTTGTCTTTCCGAATCGGCGTTCACGACTTTGATAATCAACGATGGCTTGATATAGATCATCTTTACCGAAATCAGGCCAAAACTTATCTGTAAAATAAAATTCAGAATAAGCCAATTGCCACAACAAGAAATTACTTATCCTCTCTTCTCCGCTTGTTCTGATAAGCAATTCAGGGTCAGGAATTCCGGCTGTACTCAGGAAGCCAGAAAAACAATTTTCGTCAATTTGTTCAACATCCAGTTCACCAGCCTTGACTTTTTCAGCGACTTCCCTTGCGGCTTGCGCTATTTCCCAACGGCCTGAATAACTGAGACATAATGTCAGCGTCATTCTATCGTTGTTTTTTGTATCATCGATAGCTTTCATCAAAGCATCGTAATTATATTTTGGGAGACGTGACAAATCGCCGATAGCATTAAGTCTTATATTATTCTCGTTCAATGTCTTGACTTCTTCCGCTATTGTTTTTGACAACAATTTCATCAAGGCGTCAACTTCAATTTGAGAGCGGTTCCAATTCTCTGTCGAAAAAGCGTAAAGAGTAAGATATTTAACGCCTATTTCAGCGCATGCTTCGGAGACGGCGCGCACAGCTCTCACTCCGTTTTGATGTCCGAATATGCGCATCTTACCCAGACTTTTCGCCCAACGGCCATTGCCGTCCATGATAACAGCGATATGTTGCGGTAATTTATCCAGATTTATTTTATTTTTTAATTCATTCATTTTCAATACTATCAATATTATTACATACTATGACAAACCTCATTTTTCGGAAGATTGAATCTATATGATATTGTCAATCCCAACATATTGTACCAATCACATTTATATCCGAAGACTATAGGTTTATCGCCAATCATGTTATCAACAACACCATCAATTTCATCTGTAAAGGCTTTATGGATTTGCCATTCCAAAGTAGCGCCGATTCTTTTGTTAAGGCTATATTTAACGCCCAATCCGAACGGAATTGACCAGCTGTTTTTTTCCGACTGCAAAGCTTTGCCGTCAAAGTCAGTAGTATTAAATTTGAAGAGAGAGATTCCCGCGAAGATATACGGAGTGACTCTATCTCGCTTGCTGCCAGTCCAATACTCGAAGAAATTAAATTCTGTTATAAACGAAATATCATCTATTTCGCTGCTAATTTCCAGGCCTCTATCCGGAATATAAGCAGCAACTTTATCCGAAGATGTTAAATTATATTTAGAATATTGGAATCTGAATGCCCAACGCAAATTCTGATAATATCTCAACGTTCCAGCGTATGAAATTTCGCTCTGAGAAAAATGTTTGCCAAAATTTATGTCTCCGATATAATACGACAATCCGCCAGAGACACCGACTTCAACTATTTGAGATTTAAGGTTTTTTGGCATCATCAACGACAACACCAATAGCAAAAACAACGTCAGGACTTTATTTTTTTTCATCAATTTATTTACTTTTCTTCTTGATTTTCAACCAAAATATCAATTATTTACAAAACTGACAAATTTACAATTAATTGTCATATAATTTATATTTATTTTTAAATTAATTTCTCAAGTCATTACCCCACAAAAGTTTCCTTCTTATTGTCTCAAAAAAGTTTTTACCAGGCATTTTTATCATGTTAAAATCGAAATCCGTTTTTTTGATTTCTATCTCAAAAGACTTGTCAACCAACATGATACGAGAATCCAAACCAAGAGCGAAGCTGTCACACCGACCATCAACTTTGATTCTCACCTTACTTTTGTTTGGTATAACGACAGGACGCACGCTTAAATTGTGTGCAGCTATAGGTGTTATCAAAAAACTATCTGCATTTGGAGTCATTATCGGTCCGCCGACGCTCATGGAATACGCCGTAGATCCAGTCGGCGTCGCCAATATTATTCCGTCAGCCCAGTATGTGTTCAGCAGCATATCGTCTATAAAGACATTCACAACTATCAGAGAACCATTATCTTTACGACAAACGCTAACTTCATTGAGAGCGTAATTGATACCATTGAAAATATTGCCGGAATCGTTGATTTGTATCATTGATCGTCGCTCTATATCATAATTGCCTGCCATAATATTTTTCACTGCCTCTGTCGTTTCCTGGGGAGAAACGCTCGACAAAAAGCCAAGGTTTCCAGTGTTTATCCCGAGAACAGGAATTGCGCTATCCCGGATTAGCGGCACCGAATCCAATATCGTACCGTCACCTCCGAAAGAAAACAAAACATCGACCTTGCCTTTTATATCGCTTTCACTTCCAAAGAAATCATATTTCACATCAGCATCGCTGCAATGTTTTATATCATTCCAAAACGGCTCATATACAATAACTTCTGCGCCCGATTCTTGCAAAAGACGCAGTACGTTACGCATAAGTTCATCATAATCCCGGCCGAAAGCCTTTCCATATAAAGCAATTTTCATGACTCGATATTTTTCAAAAACAATATTATTCAATTAGATAGGTGCGACAAAATGTATGAACAATCCGGTCTCTCCTATATCATTCACGCCATATTCAACTCGCAAAACCTTATCGTAATATGTAACAAAATCTATTCCTATTCCCGTTCCGAAAATAAATTTATTATCCAGGAAAGATGTCTGATTTACAGGTATTTTCCATGAATACGCACAATCAAAAAAGACATTGGCATATAAAGCGAAATGAATCTTTCCGAAACGCTCATTCTTAACCAACGGCAAATATTTCGTCACAGGATTCAATATGGCGAATTTCAGATTATTCTTGAGCAACGCAAAATTCATGGCATCAATCACATATAATTCATACGTTCTCACATAATCGTTTTTATAGCCCAATCCTTGATTCAAAAAATACGGAACATCGTCATTACCAGATAATTTCATCGTAATATTAGAAGCCCAATACCAACGTCCTTTTATCGGCTGATACCAATCCGCAGTAATTTTCGCATAAAACACATCTGGGCTTGTCTCAAAAACTCCAAGGCCAATTTTTTCCACCAGAAGTTCAAGATAATGTCCGTTTAAAGGATAATTCTGTTCGTCACGGAAGTCGTTTTTAAAAGTCGTTGACAAGGTAAAATATTGAAATCTAGAACCTTCCATATTACCAAAATCATCATTCAAAAAAGACAAGGTATCATGGAAAAGAGTGTTGTTATAACTAAAATTAACAAATAATTTATTACGATGTCCGAAACGAAAATAAGGTTCCACAAAAGCCACCGCAGACTGTCTGGCGAATTCATCGAAGCCGTTAAAATAAGAAATTTTGTTGTTTTCGGTAACGTACTGCACTTCCTTATCTCTCTTATATCCGACGCCAAATTCCAACCCGAAACATTGTTTTTCAGTTATATACGGAATATCATACGACAAAGCATAATTCTGATTATAACCAGATATAACCGTAAAATTAAGATCATGTTTCATGCCCAGGAAGTTACGATATTTCATCTCGAAGCCATAACTAAACCGCGTAATATCGTCAGCTTCATACCAAGCATTGAGGTTCCTGTCGGAATAAGCGATGTAAGGATACAGCCACATATACCATCTTTCAACCACATCAACACAGACGATCATTCCGTTTTCAGTCGATTTATCGGCCGCTTGTTCAAAAGTCACGAAGTTGAACAAAGTTGTATTAAGGACATTTTCCTCACTGATTTTCAGTTCGTTTTCCCATTGCGACAAAGAGATTGTATCGCCGATGGCAAACGTCAGTTCCCTATATATGACAGACTCTTTTGTAACATTATTACCCTTTATCACGACATCCGAAACCACGACATAATCAGCTGTATCTTGCTGAGCAGCAATTACAAACGGTAATAAAGCAAATAATAATGACAAAAGTCGTTTCATAAATCAATCTTCCATCATGTTACAATAATCGTTATAGCGCCAATCCGCGATAACATTATTTTCCACAGCGTTTTTTATAGCGCATTGAGGCTCATGCAAATGCGTGCAATTCGAGAATTTACATTCATGCATAAGATTTCGCATTTCCGGGAAACGTTGTGCGAGTGTTTCTTTTTCCATATCATAGAGGCCGAATTCCTTAATTCCTGGAGAATCAATAATATAGCCTCCAAAATCAAGAGGAAACATCTGAGAGAAAGTCGTCGTATGCTTTCCTTTTTCATGTACCTCCGAAATATCACCGACTCTGACATTCAGATTAGAATCGAGGCGATTGATGAGTGCCGATTTGCCGACGCCAGAATGACCGGAAAAAAGATTGACCTTATCTTTCATAATTTCCCTCAACTCATCACACTGAAACCCAGTCTTAGCCGACACCATAAACGAATGATAACCAATATTTTCAAATATCGAAATCAATTCTTTTGCGGCAGACATCTGCTCTTCGTCATACAAGTCACATTTGTTAAATACTATCGTTGTAGGAATATGATAAGCTTCTGCCGTCACCAAAAATCTATCAATGAATCCCGTTGACGTTCTTGGATGAGCTATCGTAGCCACCAAAATCGCCTGGTCTATATTCGAGGCTATGATATGAGACGCTTTGGATAGATTAACCGATTTTCTCACAATCACGTTATATCGAGGTAAAATCTTGTTAATCACACATGTATCCTTATTATTTTCCTTCTCAAAAATAACCTTATCACCCACTGCCACTGGATTTGTTGTCCTTATACCATCCAGACGAATTTTTCCTCTAAGGCGACAAAGCACCACTTCGCCACTCTCATTTCTCACCTCATACCAACTTCCCGTTGATTTTATAACGATACCTTCTTGCATTTATGCTTATTTTGTTGCAAAGGTACGTATTTTTATTTTATAATCCTATTATAATCATAACTTTTGATAACGTTTTCCAGGAAGCGCCGTCAAGACTCCATCAAACTCCAGAGCCAATAAAACCGAAGCTATTTTTGTCGGAGAAAGCATTGTCTCCGTGATGATTTTATCTAGATAAACGACATCATTTTGTTCAAAAAGTCTCATCACCTTTTTCTCTTCTTCACTAAATTCTCGGAAAAGCCGCATTTGTTTCGGCACGACTTTTTTATCGTCATCCCAATGCATTATAGAACGTAAATCACTGATTTCTATCAGTATATTAGCTTTATTATCCTTAATAATCTTATTGCAGCCCTCACTATAAGTATCACCTATTCTTCCTGGCACGGCAAAGACCTCTCTGTCGTAAGTATTAGCGATTTCCGCCGTGATGAGCGCTCCTCCTTTAGAAGCGCTCTCCACGACAATCAGACAGTCTAACATCCCGGCGACTATCCTGTTGCGCTTAGGAAAATTCTCCTTATCAGGCTCCACACCGCTGATCTGCTCAGTCAGCAGACATCCTCCACCATCAAAAATTTTCCTCGCAAGACCTTTATTTACAGAAGGATATATCGTCTGCAATCCATGAGCCAAAACAGCTGCCGTCCTAAGATTATTTTTCAAAGCCGCGACATGTGCGCAGGTATCAACGCCGTACGCCAAACCGCTCACAACAATCACGTCGTCATCCGCCAGAGCTGCAATAATTTTATCTGTCATAATCTTGCCATATTCCGTAACATTACGCGACCCAACGACACCGATAATCTTGTCAGCATTCAAATCCGTGCAGCCTTTGCAATACAGAATCATCGGACTGTCATAGCAATGCTGTAGCCGTTTAGGATAATCAGCGTCAAGATAATACAGAATCCTTATGCCGTTTTTCTCCGTAAAAGCAAGCTCTTTCTCCGCTCTCAGCAAAACACTCTGCGACACAATACTCTCTACCGTCTTCTCCCCTATCCCCGGAATCTTCGAAAGACTCTTCTTCTTCTCACAAAACACAGCTTCCGCTCCTCCGCAATAGGCCACCAATTTCTTCCCATTCACGTCTCCAACGCCAGACACCAACGTCAACGCCACTTCATATAACAAATGATTATTCATTTTGCAAAAATAAGTATTTTATTTATTGATTTACAATAATTTACGTTAATTCTTATTAACATTTGAGTTAAAAATAATTAAGAAATAATACCACAGAAACAGAATCCTATACATTTAAAAAAATCATATATTTGCAAAAAATCGAGGAAGTGAAAAAAAATATATTAATATGTCCGTTGAATTGGGGTCTGGGGCACGCCACACGATGCGTCCCTATCATCAGAGCTGCCTCTGAACTAGGTCACAATGTCATAATAGCAGCCGACAAGGCTCCTCTCGATTTCCTTAAAAACGAATTTCCAGACTTACAATTCATAAAACTTCCTGGATTCGAGCCTACTTATAGTAAAGGCGACTCTCAGATATTCAAATTATTACAATCCATTCCAAACGCCTTAACAAATTTTAAGAAAGAACATCTGGCCATAGAAAAAATCGTTGAAAATAATAATATCGACATAATAATTTCTGACAACAGATTCGGGTGTTGGAGCAATAAAGCTCATTCTATTTACATAACACATCAGCTACATATCCAAACTCCAAAATTTTTCAAATGGACTTATCCGATTATAAATCAACTACATAAAATTTATATTAACAAATATAACGAGCTATGGATTCCAGATGTAGAAGACGAGACGTCTTTGGCGGGAATTTTATCTCATCCAGCAAATGTTAAAATCAAAAAAAGATACATCGGTTTTTTAAGTCGTTTTTCTTCCGAAATTAAAAACGAAATAAAATCAATAGAATATCTTGTCATATTATCAGGACCTGAACCGCAACGCTCTATACTTGAAGACATTATCATAAAACAAGCTAATGAAATCCAAGGCTACATCGTAATTCTAAGAGCTAAACCTAACCAGGAGGGAAAACCAAGCAATACCCCTAACAACGTGATTTTCTTTAACCATGCCGACGATAACCTCTTCGCCGTCCTGGTTGCGAGATCAAAAAAAATAATCTGCCGCGGAGGATATTCTTCCTTAATGGATTTAATAAATCTTAACAGAAACGCATATCTCGTCCCTACTCCAGGACAAACCGAACAAGAATATCTGGCAGAATATCTCACGGAAAAAGGTCTCTTCAATTATTGTAAACAAAAAGATTTTAAGTTAAAAAACGTTAACATACCTGATGTCAAAATCAAGGATTATTTTAACGACAGACACAACTACGACATCAAAGACATTCTCGAAAAGTTAGGATAAAGCATCAGGAAACCTTTTTCAAATTCAAAAACATTAAAGTTCTAAAATATATCGACTTTTATTACTTTTGCAAAAAAATATAAATATGTTACTTAATTATGTCGTCTGGGACGTTGATCCCTTTATTTTTCACATAGGAAACAGACCTATCGCATGGTACGGACTTCTGTGGGCAATGGTTTTCATTGTGGGATATTACATTATGAAAAAGATTTACAAGAAAGAGAATCTCAATGAAGATCAACTGGATATGCTCTTCATGTATATGTTAATATCAACGGTTGTAGGAGCTCGCTTAGGGCATTGTCTTTTTTACGAGCCTTCTTATTATCTGTCAAATCCGGTTGAGATACTGAAGATTTGGGAAGGCGGACTTGCAAGTCACGGCGGTGCGATAGGAATATTGATAGGCTTATTCATTTATGCGAAAAAAATCAACAAGCCGTACCTCTGGATTTTAGACAGGATCGTCATTCCTGTAGCTCTCGGCGGTGCATTCATACGCATTGGAAACCTTATGAATTCAGAGATTTACGGAGAACCGACAGCTCTTCCGTGGGGATTCAAGTTCGTCAGAGATTATCCGATAGGAATGCCTATCGAAAATATCCCTGCCTGCCACCCGACACAGATTTACGAAGCTATATTCTGCATCTTGGTTTTCATTTATCTTTTCTACGCATATAACAGAAAAGACAAGGGCGAAAACATAGCTGAAAAACATCCAGGATTTTTATTCGGAATATTTTTGATTGTCGTTTTCGGTTCCAGAATACTGATTGAATTCATCAAAAATCCACAAGTCGAGTTTGAGACAGCCATGACATTAGACATGGGGCAATTGCTCAGCATACCATTTTTCGCCGCAGGCATCTACTTCGTGATACGAAGCTTCATAAGGAAATAACACTTCCACGAAACAAGCCGCAAATAAAAAACTCAGGACTTCAAATGCGAAATCCTGAGTTTTTTTTATCCGTCGATTATCTTAATTAAACACGGATAAGAATTTCTGGAACTGCTCATTGAAGACTCTGTCAACCATATTCTTCAACTCAGCACGTCTGTATCCGCCAGTAATGTTGCTCATTTCGTTTATCATAGCAAGATTTTCGCGAATATCTTCCGCATAATACGCCAAGAATCTAGAATCCAATTCAGAATAATAGCGAAGGTTATCCAGACAATTTTCGAGCATTACATTTATCAAAGCGTCACCTTTTTCAGTAGCGCCAGCGAGATAATATACTTCTGGATAAGACATCATAAACACATCGTATGGAAGTTTTTCATTCGGGAAAAGATCCAGACATTTATCCATCACTGCGACTGCGTCTTTTTTTCTGCCGTTATTCACAAGTGACTGAGCCAAACGCAAATAAGCCTGTTTCACATACAAAACATTACGACGGCTTTCAGGGTCAACTGCCACTTCAGGATCGTTCAAATTACCCCATCTGATGTCGTCGGCCATCAACAATTCATAGGAACCATCAACATAAACGCCGCCTGCATCTTTGTAATAATCATCTGCCAAGACCGGCATAAAACGATGAGAAAGACCTTCTTGATGCAGATATTCGTCAATTCCCAAGATATTTTTAATATCAGACAAGCTTGTAAAATACACAGCGCGAGTCCAATCGTTGGTAGCTATAAAGTCAAGCAGCATCAAGTCATTCTTATAAAGATAACTTACATTGTCAGGAATTCTCCACACAATCTCATCGACAATCTTATCTTTCATATTTTCAGGCACTATGCCATTGCGAACCACAGCCTCCTTATCGACTGTAAGTTTCAAGTTACGAGCTGGCAGATAATTAGCTTTCTCTCCGGAAACAAGACTGACCTTAGTCCTTGAGTTATCACTCTTGATGAATTCAATAGCATCTTTAAGTTCGACTGGGCCCTCGAAGATTTCTTGTATGAAGACCGGTTCGTTTACACCATTATCATATTGCTCAGGTGTAAGAGACAACGGAAGTCGTTCTGATTCATACTGTTTACGTCCCATCTGATGTACATACCAATAACCAGAGGAAAGCATATAATTACAAACGCGGACATCAGTACGATAGCCTTCGACTTCCTGGACGTACCAAAGAGGGAAAGTATCGTTATCGCCACGAGTGAAAATGACGGCATTTTCAGGAAGATTTTTGAGATAATTCTTACCCCAATCGAGAGCCGATGTTTTATCGGAGCGGTTGTGACCTTCCCAACCTGAAGCTGCCATAACTGTTGGAACAGAAAGACATAAAACAAACGCCACCACAGCGACCGCCATTTTATTCTTAATCATTTTTTGCAGAAGTTCCATTACGCCCAGCACGCCAATACCGATCCAGATACAGAACGCATAGAAAGATCCGGCGTATGCGTAATCACGTTCACGAGGCTGATACGGAGTCTGATTGAGATAAATCACAATCGCCAATCCTGTCATAAAGAACAACAAGAACACCACCCATGAATTCTTAACATCGGTTTTCAGATGATAGAAAAGTCCAATCAAACCCAATATCAAAGGCAAGAAGTAGAATTCCGTATGACCAGAATTTGACATTGATTTCGGCAGATTATCCTGATTTCCAAGACGGGCGTTATCTATAAAGCTGATACCACTGACCCAATTACCATTTTGCAATTCGCCATGACCTTGAATATCGTTCTGACGACCCACGAAATTCCACATAAAATAGCGCCAATACATATGATTACATTGATAGCCGATAAAATACTTCATATTCTGCATAAATGTAGGACGCAGCAGCGTTTCAGAGCTACCATCAGATTTTCTCATGGTCGTAGGAACCATCTTCGACTTGTCAATATATTGATTATAAGTACTTACGTAAGCTGGTTTGGTGCCATTCCACATACGAGGGAATATGGTCATAAGGTTATCGTCATAAATAGGTTCAGTTCCTCTTCTATGATCTGTGATGACATATTTACCTTTTTTCTCATCTCTCACATACACAGGGCTTCCATCATTAGCGTTATACGGTTTAGCCATGTAATAAGGTCCGTAAAGCAGCGGCCAGCTTCCATATTGTTCACGTTTCAGATAAGAAAGCATCGAAACCGCCTCACTCGGATCATTTTCGTTGATAGGTGTATTCGCATTTGCACGTATGACAAGCATAAAGAATGAAGAATAACCGATCAATATAAACATCAAAGAAAGAATAGCGGTATTGAGAATCACTTTCTTATATTTTGTTGTAAAATAAATTCCGAGTACGACAAGCGCTATAAGAAGCACAAAATATACAAGTGTACCGACATTAAACGGCATACCGAGAGAATTGACGAAGAAAAGTTCAAATTTTCCGCATAAAGACACAACCGCCGGAATAAGAATCACTTGGATGAAACCGACGAGAGCTACAGATATTATACCTGCGACGCAAAAGCCCTTGAAATCAACTTTCTTGTATTTTTTGAAATAAACCACATAAACGACTGCCGGAATACACAAGAGATTCAAAAGGTGAACACCTATCGACAATCCGATAAGATAAGCTATAAATATGAGCCAGCGATAGTTATAAGGTTCATCAGCGACTTCTTCCCATTTCAATATCGCCCAGAAAGTGATTGCGGTGAAAAGCGATGACATCGCATAGACCTCACCTTCCACAGCAGAAAACCAGAATGAGTCTGAAAAAGTGTATGCCAAAGAGCCGATCACGCCAGTAGCTATGACAGCAATTTTATTTGACATCGGAGCGTCGTCGCCTTCTTTCATCCATATCTTTTTCGACAAAAGTGTGATTGTCCAGAAAAGGAACAAGATGGTAAAACTACTGCACAAAGCAGACATAGCATTTATCATCAAGGCCACTTTTGTCACGTCACCGAAAGCAAAAAGTGAGAAAAATCTGCCTATCATCTGGAAAAGAGGCGCTCCTGGAGGGTGACCGACCTGCAATTTGTAAGCTGTCGAAATATACTCACCGCAGTCCCACCAACTGACGGTTGACTCTAAAGTCAGGAAGTAAACGACGGTGGCGATGAGAAACACCAACCATCCTGTAATGTTGTTTAACTTTTTAAAACTCATTGATATAGATATTAAATTATTATTCTAAAACAGAAATTTCTTATCTTCTGCAAAGATAAATATAATTCAGAATTAATGACGTAGAATTCATTTTTTTTTCAGCGTTCGCATTATATAAATAAGGTATCAAAAAAATATTAAAAAAATTTATTTTTTTGTTGCGCATATCAAAAAAAGCTGTATCTTTGCACTCACATTCAAGATACGAAATAATGATTGTCGAATGGTGTAATGGTAGCACTGCAGATTTTGGTTCTGCCTGTCAAGGTTCGAATCCTTGTTCGACAACAAATTTATAAATTAAAACCTGCTACGGAATGTAACAGGTTTTTTTATTGTCAAAAAATATGATAACAAAGGAACAAATAACAAATCTAGCGTCAGAAGCTTTAGAAAACACAGACCGTTTTGTCGTTGACTTAACAGTTTCAAAAAGTAACGTCATTTCAGTATATATCGATGCCGACAGTTCGGTGACGATAGACCATTGCGTCGAGTTGAGCCGCTTCATCGAAGGCCGCCTCGACAGAGAAGTTGAAGATTATGAATTGAGTGTATCTTCGGCAGGAATCGATTATCCTTTGTTAAAACACCGCCAACTGAACAAATATATCGAGAAAGACCTCGAAATAACAAGCCTCGAAGGACAGAAGAATGTTTACAAACTTTTGTCGTTCACCGAAGAACAAATCAACGTTCAGGAAGCCACGATAAAGAAATTAGGCAAATTGAAAAAAATCGTCTATTCCGACAACAAGGAGTTATTTTTCAAAGATATTAAAGAAATCAAACCATACATTAATCTTTAAGTTTTTTAAAACAATATGGAAATATTAAACTTAATCGACACCTTTTCTGAATTTAAAGAATTCAAGAATATTGACCGTGAAGCAATGATGCACATTATTGAAGATGTGTTCAAAGCGATGCTCGCAAAGAAATATGGCAGTGATGAGTATTTCAACATCATCGTCAATATCGACAAAGGTGTTCTCGAAGTGTATCACAACCGCACAGTCGTTGAAGACGGCAAAGTAGAAGATCCATTGAGCGAAATCTCATATTCAGAAGCCATCAAAATAGAGCCTGACTTTGAAGTCGGAGAAGAAGTATCTGAAGTTGTTGACATCAAAGATTTCGGAAGAAGAGAGATTTTGGCTATACGTCAGAACCTTCAGACAAAAGTAATGGAATTCGAGAAAGAAAACATCTTCTTGAAGTATAAGGACAAAGTCGGCGAAATCATCACCGCTGAAGTTTATCAAGTATGGCGTAAAGAAATATTGATCGTCGATGAAGACGGAATCGAATTGGTACTTCCTAAAATGGAGCAGATTCCTTCCGATAATTATAAAAAAGGCGACACCATCAGAGCTATCGTCAAGAGCGTGGAGAACAAAAACGGATCTCCTGTCATCATCTTGTCAAGAACATCAGAGATATTCCTCCAACGTTTGTTTGAAATGGAAGTTCCGGAAGTTTATGACGGTTTGATCACAATCCGCAAGATCGTCAGAGAGCCGGGACAAAGAGCCAAGATCGCCGTTGAATCATACGACGAGCGCATCGATCCTGTAGGAGCCTGCGTCGGTATGAAAGGTTCACGTATCCACGGTATCGTAAGAGAGCTCCGCAACGAAAACATCGACGTCATCAACTTCACGACAAAGCCAGATCTTTTCATTACCAGAGCGTTAAGTCCTGCCAAAATATCATCCATCATCATCGACGACGCTAAGAAAGTCGCTGAAGTCTATATGGAAAACGATCAGGTAAGCTTGGCTATCGGTAAAGGCGGCTACAACATCAAATTGGCTGGTAAATTGACAGGCTACGAAATCGATGTCTATCGTAACGCTGAAGAAGCAGAGATGGAAGACGACGTCGATCTCAAAGAATTCGTTGACGAAATCGATGAATGGATTATCGACAGCTTGAGAAACATGGGCTGCGACACCGCTAAATCTGTTTTGGCATATACTCCAGAGGAAATCGCCACACGCGCCGACCTCGAAATCGAGACAGTACAAGAAATCATCGAAATACTCAAGGCAGAATTCGAAGACGACGACCAATAAAATTTATTAAAGAATATTAACATTAAAAATATTATATGTCCGAAGATTTAAAGAATAACATCAGATTATCAAAAGCCGCGAAAGAATTCAATATTGGTATGTCCACAATAATTGAATTCCTCGGCAAAAAGGGTTATAAATTAGACACATCGCCAAATACGAAACTTAACGGGGAAATGTATGCCCTCCTCGTCAAAGAATATCAAGGCGAAAAGGAAGTGAAGAAAAACGCCGACCAACTCGGCGACTTCAGCTATAAAGGTAAACGCATCACTGTGGATTCTGCCATAAAGAAAGAAAACGACAATGAAGACGACTTTGAAGACGAAGAAATATCGATTCGTTTCAACGGGACTTTGCCTGAAGAAAAACAGAAAAAAGCTCCTGTAGAAAAAGTCGTGGAGAAAAAAGAGGAAAAACCACAGGAAGAAGCAAAACCAGAACCTAAAGTCGAGGCCAAACCTGAAAAGGTGGAGACTCCTAAGGTGGAAGCTACAGAAAAACCAAAGGAAACAGTTGTTGAAAAACCTGTTACAAACAATGAACCTATCGAGACAGAGGCTAAGAAATCAGAAGTAGCTGCAACAAATAAAGCAGAAACTACTGAAAAACCTGCTGTTACAGAAGAACCTAAAAAGGACATCAACATAAATTCGGACAAGAAAAATAACGGCGGCATACAATTGACAGTAGTGGGAAAAATCCCATTAGAAGAAAAAAAATCTAAGGACAAAAAAGACAATAAATACAAAGGCGAAGGCAAAAACGAAGGCAAAGGCGAAAACAAAGGTAAAAACGAAGCTAATAAAAACAATAATAACTTCGTGAAACCACAAAGCCAAGGTCAAAGCCAAAGCCAAGAACAAGAACAAGGCCAAGAACAAAAACCTGTCAACTTCATCCCTACTCAGGTCAAGAAGTTGGAAGGTCCGAAAATCCTTGACAAAATCGAGCTTCCTACAGAACGTAAGCCGAAGGCTAAACAACCTGTCGCATCTTCCGGTGACGACAACAAAGGATTTAACAAAGATAAGAAGAAAAAGCGTAAACGCATTGGCACAGAAGGAAGTGTAGCTAACAGCGAAAATACAAACAACGCCAACAAGAATAATAACAATGCCGGCAAACCTGGCAACAACAAACAAGGCGTCGCAAAACCTAACGACGACAAACGTAATAATGAAAAGCGTAAGAACGACAAGTTCAAGAAGCCTGTAAAACCTGTTGTTGAAGAAAAAGTCGAGCTTTCAGACGAAGAAATCCAAAAACAAATCAAGGAGACTTTGGCACGTTTGTCGCCACTCGGCAAGTCGAAGACTTCAAAACACCGTCGTGAAAAACGTCATAACATCGCCAATGAGTTGGAGGAGGAAAGACTTCACGAAATGGAAGAAAAGAAGATTCTCAAAGTCACCGAGTTTGTTACAGCTAACGAGTTGGCTAACATGATGAATATACCAGTCACGAAGGTTATTTCAACATGTATGAGTTTGGGAGTTTTCGTTTCCATCAACCAACGTCTCGACGCAGAAATTTTGACATTAGTAGCGGAAGAATTCGGATTCAAGGTAGAGTTCATCAGCATCGACGTACAAGAAGCTTTGTCGAGCAACGAAGAAGAAGACAGACCAGAAGATCTGATTCCAAGAGCGCCTATCGTAACAGTCATGGGTCACGTTGACCACGGTAAGACAAAACTTTTGGACAGTATCCGTAATGCTAACGTCGCAGCAGGCGAAGCCGGAGGTATCACACAACATATTGGTGCATACGAAGTTACAACAGCATCAGGCAAGAAGATTTCATTCTTGGACACACCTGGTCACGAAGCTTTTACAGCTATGCGTGCCCGCGGTGCGAGTTTGACAGACGTAGCGATTATTGTTATAGCAGCTGACGACAGCGTTATGCCTCAGACAGTTGAAGCTATCAACCACGCACAAGCAGCTAACGTTCCTATCGTTTTCGCTATCAACAAGATCGATAAGCCAACAGCTAACGTACAGAAGATTTATCAAGAGTTGGCACAAATGAATATCCTCGTTGAAGAATGGGGCGGAAAATATCAGTCACAAGAAATCTCCGCTAAACAAGGCCTCAACGTTGACAAACTCTTGGATAAAGTTTTGTTGGAAGCAGAATTCCTTGATCTTCAAGCTAATCCTAAGAAAGCAGCTAAAGGAACAATCATCGAATCAGCTTTGGACAAAGGACGCGGTTATGTCGCTAAAATCATGGTTCAGGACGGAACTCTCAAAATCGGCGACATGGTATTGGCAGGAACTACATACGGTAAGGTTAAGGCGATGTTCAACGAACAGAACAAAGCCGTCAAGACAGCCGGACCTTCTACTCCAGTGTTGATGTTAGGTCTCAATGGCGCACCTCAGGCAGGTGATAACTTCAACGTTCTCAACGATGAAAAAGAAGTTAAATCAATCGTGACACGTCGTCAGCAATTACAAAGAGAACAAGGTTTGCGTACACAGAAACACATCACCTTGGACGAAATCGGAAGACGTATCGCTATCGGCGACTTCAAAGAACTCAACATCATCGTCAAAGCCGACGTTGACGGTTCTTCAGAAGCTTTGTCAGACTCATTGTTGAAACTCTCCACACAGGAAGTCCAAGTCAATGTCATCCACAAGTCGGTCGGTGCGATCAGCGAATCTGACATTTTATTGGCATCAGCCTCAAACGCCATCATCGTTGGTTTCAACGTTCGTCCTACACTTCAAGCTCGTCGTCTTGCCGAGAAAGAAGAAATTGACATCCGCCTCTACTCTATCATCTACACAGCCATCGAAGAAATCAAATCTGCTATCGAAGGTATGTTAGCGCCTGAAATCGAGGAAGTTGTCACATGTAACATCGAAATCCGCGAAGTCTTCAACATCAGCAAGGTCGGACGTATCGCAGGTTGTATGGTTCTCGACGGAAAAGTCAACCGTCAAACCAAGATTCGTATCATCAGAGACGGCATCGTCGTTCATACTGGTTCATTAGGATCATTGAAACGCTACAAAGACGACGTCAAGGAAGTCAGCGCAGGTTTTGAATGCGGTCTTAACATCGATGGTTACAACGACATCAAACCAGGCGATATCATAGAAGGTTACACAATAAAAGAAATCAGCAGAAAGCTGTAAAAATATCTTAACAAAATCGACAGCATTCGGTCAATCCGGATGCTGTTTTTTTATTTATAATCCTCCACTTACTTAAAAAGTATTAACAAAAAAAAATCTATGGATTTTTACGTATGTTTAAGATTTTGTTTATATATTTGTATGCTTACACATACTACACAAATGACATACGAAGTAACTAATTTATAACTACATACAAAGATTTTTACAAAAAAAAAGAATCAATTTATTATTAACTAAATATTATCATTATGAAAAAATTTCTAACTATTATGATGGTGATGCTGTTTTTAGCTCCGGCGTTACAATCATCAGCACAGCAAAGAAGTTCGGAATCGACATTCTTCTATGATTTCGACAACAATTCTCTCGAAGGCTGGACAGTCATCGACCTTGACGAAGACGGCAGCAGTTGGATGCTTTCTGAAGAAGGCTACATCTATTCAGAATCTGCTAATGCCAAGCCAAACAACATCATCGCGACAACAGAGAAATATGCGATCTACGCAGGTTCAAAGATTTCCTTTGATGTACGTCCTTCAAGCACAGTAAACTTCGCTGAGAACTACGGCATTGTTTATTCCTTAGAAGGTGAATTTTTCTACACCATACACAACGTCACATTAGAATCATCAGAAGACTGGGTTAATGTAGAATTCGATCTCAACTACTGTGAAGGCAAGGAAATTTACATCGGTATTCTTCACAACAGCATTGATAACCAAAGCGCTATCTTTGTTGACAATGTAAAATTGACTGATGGCAAGCTTCCAAAACCTGTACAAGTAGCAGCAGTAGAAAGCGAAAACAATGTCAATATCACATGGGGCGCTCCTTTATCAGAAGACGCTGCCTACGAACACATCGGCTACAGATTATACAAAACCAGCGGCACAGACAACGGCGAAATCATCGCTAACAACATCACAGAAACATCTTACCAAGACGCATCTTGGAGCAACACAGAATCAGGCGTTTACAAATGGGGCGTCGCCGCTTTATACAACGAAATAACTCGTGGCGGAACTGAAACATTATTGGAAGAAGGCTTTGAAGAATCAACATATCCTAACATCCCTACAGAATGGACAGAATTCGCAGATCCTAGCAACGCAAGCACTGTAGGCGATTGGATGACAAACACAGCCATCGGCACTCTCGTAGGCCCATCTTCAGGAAGCAACTTCGTATTCTCATTCGGAGGCTACGCTGAAAACGCAGAATATTATCTCGTAACACCAGCCATCGACTTGAGCATGGCGATGAATCCATCACTCAACTTCTCTTACGTAGCACCAGGTCCATTCGAAGATCCAGGCGATCCTTTATACGTAAGATATTCAGAATCACCAACAGGCCCTTGGACTGAAATCTGGACTGAAATCGGTAACTTCGCATGGAAAAACGTATCAATCGATCTTACAGCAGCTTCAGGAAAAACTATTTATCTCGCATTCGTACACAAAGACCTCAAAAACTTCGGTGTAGGTCTCGACGACATAACAATCACAACATCAATGTCGGATGAAAAAGTTCCTGTAGCATCAGACATCGTTTGGTCGAACACAATCGACAAAGACATGACAACAACTGTCAACATTAAAGTCACAGCAAACAACAACAAGTCAGTCGCAGGCGCTACAGTAACACTCGCAAATGTCAACGAAACAGCTTATACATACGAGGCTACTTTAGACGAAACTGGTGAATATCAATGGACTGATGTTCGTAAAGGCAACTATGAATACGTTGTTTCATTAAACGGATATTATCCAACAGAAGAAGAAATCGAAATCTCTGACGCAACAAACATCTACTGCACATTGGAAGCAATGCCAGAAGTAATCGAAGGTCTCTATGTTTCTCCAACAGCTTGGGCGATGTGGGATTTTGAAGGCGAAAGCACATCTTATAATGTAAGACTCAATGGAGAATTAGTAGCAACCAACGTCAATGTAAAACATTATCAACATAATGTGAAGTCATTGAAAGAAAATGAAGAATATACAACAACTGTTATCCCTACAGGTCAGACAGAATATATTTTAGAATATACATGGACATACAAAGGATGCCATAACTTCGCAAGCGCATCAGAATTCAAAGTTGAAAATCAAGAAAATAGCGCTGTTCTCACTTGGTCGATGCCAGAATATGAACCAGAAACAGATCCAGTTTATGAATTCTCATCAAACTTCGACAACGGCTCATTACAAGGATGGACAACAATTGACGGTGACGGTGACGGACGTAACTGGCAAAACACTTCGGAATTCGCCAACCAAGGTTTCGGTATTGACAACACATTCTGCGCTGCTTCAATATCATTCGATAACGAAGACGGTGCTATCAACCCTAACAACTTCTTGGTAACCGACCAAAAATACGCCATCACAGCTGGTTCTAAACTCAGATTCAGCATCGCAGCTCAAAGCAAAACGAGCGCTAACGAACACTACGGCATCGCTATCACAACAAAGAAAAACGCAAGCGCCAACGACTTCACAACAATCTTTGAAGAAACACTGACAGCTGGCGAAGTTGAAGATTCAGCAATCCAAGGTCAATGGTTTGAAAAAGAAATCGACCTCAGCGCTTACGAAGGACAAAACATCTATATCGCTGTACGTCACTTCAATTCACCAAACCAATTCTGGATCAAACTCGACAACGTTAGTTTGACAAGCTCAGCAAAACGCGCTGACGAAGACGGCGAATGGTTGTTCTACGACAACGGAACATACGAAAGTGCAACAGGTAACTTCAATATGGACGGCAGCACCCAACAACTTTTCTGGGCTATCATGTTCCCAGCCGACATCATCTCTGATTACGCAGGAAAAACATTGACAAAAGTCTCTATGTATGACTGTTCAGCTCACAAAGGCGCATTCAGTATCCACACAGGAGGCGACACAGCTCCAGGCATGATGGTTCATGTACAATCATACGAAACAACAGGCGTACAAGATTTCGTTGAATTTGAATTGGACACACCTATCACAATCAGCGGCAAAGACAACGTATGGATTCAATTCTCAAATGAATACGGTTCAGGAGATTACGTAGCAGCATATTGCCAAGACACAGGCGATCCTAACAGCCGCTGGAGATCTGATAATGGATCTTATTGGTACGACAGCAATTGGTACGGCGAAGGCTGGTACGGAACATGGTTGATCCGCGCTTTCGTAGGCAACGAAACAGCTATCCCTGACACACCTCAAGAAACAACAACAGAACCTATCGGAACAATGATCTTCCGTAACGGCGAACTCATCACTCCAGAACCAATAACAGAAACATCTTACACAGATGTATTGGCTGAAGATGAAAACGAAGTTGAATACTCAATCAGAGTCGTTTATGGCGGCGAAAAAGACAAATCTTATTATGCAATGTCTTGCCCATTAACACAAAAATTCGTCGTTGAAGAACCATTGGCATGTACACCTCCTCAAAAACTCTACGGAGAAACAACATTGAACGAAGACGGCACATTCGGTACAACATTAGTATGGCCATACGTTAAAGAATGGTTGTATTACGATAACGGCGAACCTGAAATGACAATAGGTTTAGGCGGCAACATGTACTGGGGTGTCATGTTCACAGCAGAAGATTTGGCTGCATACGCAGGTTCTTACCTCACAAAAGTCGCATTATGCAACGGCGATGAAAGCGGCGAAGCCACATTGACAATATCTTACGGCGGCGACAAAGCTCCAGGCGAAAACATCCATTCACAAAAATTCACCTTCCAAGGTAAAGAAGTCGAAACAATCTTTGAAGTTGAATTGACATCACCAATACCTGTAATGGAAGGCGAAAACATCTGGATTACAGTATATCAAAACGGCATGCAATATCCAGCTGTTTCAACAAAATCTTCAGGCAATCCTAACGGCAGATGGCTGTCTGTTGACGGCGTTGACTGGTACGACATTGTTGATTTAGACGCAAACTACGACTTGTCATGGTTTATGAGAGCTTACGTCTCTAACGAAGCCAAAGGCGGAATCGCAACAGAAATCAACTATGACAGAAACGAATCAGAATTAGATCACTACAACATCTACCGCAGCACAACAAACGGCAACTACACATTGATAGCTGAAACAACAGACAACAAATACTTCGACGAAGTTGAAAGAGGTACATACTACTATCAAGTGACAGCTGTCTATAAACGCGGCGACGAAACATGCGAATCTGAACCAGCTACATCTTACAACGACGCTACTGCAAACTATGTAGTCGTTGAAGTAACAGCTATCGACGAAAACGGCGTCAAAGGCATGATGATCTATCCTAACCCAACAAAGGATAACTTGAATATCATAGCTGAAAACATGAAACGCATCACTATCGTCAACACCTTGGGTCAGGTTGTCTATGACAGAAACGCAAACTCTGACAACGAGATAATCAATATGGCTCAATATGAAGCCGGTATCTACATGGTTCGTATCGTGACAGAAAACGGAATCACAACAAAACGCATCAGCGTTGTACGATAAAGAATTCAGGGACTCAGGTTTAAAATACAATCCCTGAGTTCCTAAAATCTTTAAATCCTAAAAAAAGAGCTTCGGCTCTTTTTTTTATTGATAATTATTTACCAAATAAATATTTTTTATATTTGTATCAAAAAATTCAATATTCATTTATCAGCAAAGGACGATAAGTCAGACGGAGGAAATATGACATTACAGCAGTTAGAATATATTGTAGCGCTTGACAAGCACCGCCATTTTGTGAAAGCCGCCGAGTCGTGCCACGTGACACAATCCACGCTAAGCATGATGATACAGAAGCTGGAGCAGGAACTTGAAATAAACATTTTCGACCGTAAATCACAGCCTATCGCTCCGACGGAAATCGGAGTTCGTCTCATCGATCAGGCGAAAGTCATTCTTTACAACTCGAAACAATTCAAAGAGCTCGCCCTGACGGAGAAGCAGCAGGAATCAGGCAAAGTGACATTCGGCATCATTCCTACTGTAGCGCCTTATATTTTGCCGAAATTGTTCAACATACTTCAAGAAAGAAATCCAAACATCAAGCTTCACGTCAAAGAAATAACGACGGCCGAAATCATCAACCAGCTGGAAAAAGCCGAGATCGACATGGCTTTATTGGCGACACCGCTTAACAACCCTAATTTCTTGGAGATACCTATTTATTATGAGCGATTTTTCGGATACGTAGCGCCAGCCGAGAGCATATTCGTCAATAACGTCTTGGAAATGCATCATATCCCAACGGAACATCTTTGGATTCTTAAAGAAGGTCATTGTCTTCGTAATCAGGTGATAAAAATCTGCGACTTCGAGTCAGGATTCTCTTCGATATATGAAGCTGGCAGCATCGACACACTGGTCAAAATCGTCGATACAAACGGAGGCTACACCATCATTCCGGAGCTTCATCTCGAATTCCTGAGCGAAAAACAGAAAGCCAACGTCCGCCCTATCGTCAATCCTGAACCTAACAGGGAGATTTCTCTGGTGGTGAGAAACGACTACGTCAAGGAACGTCTTCTTAATGTCATCGCCAAAAACATAACCGATGTCATTCCGGAAAACATGCTCGACGAAAGGCTGAAGAAATTTTCGATCAAACTTTAACAAACCTATAAATTACATTAATATGAGAAAGTACTTAATATTATTAGCGACATTATTTGTCGTTGGCGCATTTGGAAACAGATGTTTCGCCCAGTCCGAAGATCCGTTGAACGGCAGCGTCTGGAGTACAGAAAGCGAAGAAGTCATCAGCAAAAAAAAGACTTCTAACGAGAACAAAAACGTTACAAACGTCAAGGAAACGACACCAGCAAAAAAGAATATCGAGATTCTGAACTCATGTCCTGAGAATATCAGCGTGGAACTGATTTCCCTCAAAGGAGACAGAGCCTCTCAGAAAGTCAGCATCACGATAAAATACACCAACCATGACGTGAACTCGACGGTGAAGATCAGACATTTCAAAGCGTTCAACGAAGAAGGCGACGAGTTTTCATCGTATCATCCTGGAGGTGTTAGCGACTATGACACTTTCACCGACGTTCCTGTCAAGGTACAGTGGGAAGTCGGGCAGATGCTCCCGTCCAGGAACACTAAATTACCGGCATTAGCATTTACGATAAACGACTGCACCATCGAAATTAGAAACATTCCAATTGACTGGAGATAAAAAACAACCCGCCTCGAAGAATTCTTCGAGGCGGGTTCATTATATCCAAGTTAAAGAATCTTAAAGTTCTTCGATAACCTTCATAAGCTGTTCACCCAATCCGATGGTGTAGCCTTGCGAGATGAAAACGATTTCATTTTGCGTGTTAGCCACAATGAAAATCGGGAGATTGTTGTTTTGAAGACGCATATTAGCTACGACTTCCTTCAACATCGAACCGTCTTCCATACCGAAGGTCAGATTTTCCGGAAGACCTTGGAAGTTCTTCATCTCAAAGTTTCTCTTATGTTCTTCATTTTGGAACAAGAAAACGAAGCTTCTTCCCCACTCGTCAAGTTTATCTTTCACCAAGGCGATGTCCTGCATCGCATGTGTCGTCGGTTCGCTGCCACCATCAAGGAGACCCAACACATAAAAACCGCGTCCTGTGGTCTGTAACAGACTGACTTCCTCTTGCGACTGAACAGGGACATATCTGTTTTCAGAGTTAAAATTACCGATTATCTTGAGACCTTTTTCTGGTTCTCTCATAACCAAGTCGATGTTTGTCGTCTTTCCTGACTCTATTGTGAAGAACGTCATGCGAGCGAGGACGCTACCGTCAGAAAGGCGCGTGCCCGTGGTAAGGACGTAATATCCAGGATCGAGAGCCAGACCGTTTTCAAACAATGTAGAATATTGTTCTCCGACATCCATTCCAGGATCTTTAGCGTCGTAAGCGAGCAACTCAAATCTCTTGCCGTTGAATTTCTTTACAGAGAAATGCGTATAGTAACGAAGGTCTGTCAAAACGCCTGTCGGCACATATTTCGCCATCAGGATTCCTGGTTGTGTAGGAACGGCCTCTGTCACTTCTTCTTCAAAATTGACATCAATCCAATTGTTGTCTTTGAGATATTGTACTTTACCTGTGACAGGATCGATGCGTGAGGCTATGCCGAGAGAACGAGCCATCGAAACGAAGAAGATACCTCTTGAACGATAGTCGGTCACCTTCGATTTCATCACGCTTGTAGGCAGCATCAAGATACGGATGTTATCGTTTGTGGTGATATTTTCCACGATCCATTCTACGAGATCTTGAGGATTATTTCTGAATTTTTCGGTTTGTCCTTCATCGAAATAAGCTGCAAGTTCTTTTTTATAAGGCTGTATCATCTCACTCGACACGCGAGGATTCAGGATGTAGGCGTTATAAATGTCGCCTTCGCCTTTCACTGTATAATCCAAGTTATCTACAAGGACATCCATAGTGACGTCGCGTAAGTCCTTATCGCTTATTTCTTTAAGAAGATTGATAGCCATCTGGCGTTTATCGTTTTTCTCCGCGTAGGCGATGAAGTCGAGGATTGTCTGATAGTTACCCCACGATTTTTCCACCAAAGCCAGCACTTCCTTATCTTCAATTTCTCTTGGGAAAGAAGCGATATAAGCGTTTCTGATGGAATCTTCGTATGCGAAACGGCGGTCGTTTTCGGCGCGCATCTCTGCTGTCACTTCCGGCATCTTGGCATTTTGAGCTGGTGGAGTGATATTATATTCAACTATCATCTCATCGCCGCTAACTTTATCAAGGACTATGACAAGTTCTTCTTTTTCTCCGAAAGGCATTTCATCGAAACCGAATTTTCCGTCTTTAGAAGCGTATGCCATCATATCTCCATTACCGGCAGTCAACCATGTCTCGCCATTTTCGTCGGTGAACTTAACGGCCACACCGCTGAACTCAGCGTAGTTATAAATTTTAAATTCAACTCTTGCATCAGGGACGGCATTACCTTCTGTGTCAACGACTTTAATAGTCATCTTTGATGTTTCGCCATAGTTATCGACAACATTTATCTCTGTATGATTCGGTGTTATGTCAATCACTTCTTCCGGTCCATAGTAACGACCGAACACGCGAGTATGAAGGAGGAGCGCACGTGAAGCCGGAGCGTTGAACCAACCAAGGTCGAGCACAGGTTCCGGTTCGCAGGCACCGAGAAAATGCCATCCGCCATCAACGTAAGCCTCTACCCAAGCATGATTGTCGTCGCAGTGAGCCCAGCGAGGCGTATAAACCTGACGTGCAGGAATACACATGGCACGCAAAGCCGCTACCAAAAAAGTAGATTCTTCTCCACAACGTCCCCATGAAGTCTTGACTGTAGCCAAAGGAGAGCTCGTTCTTGAGTCAGAACCTTTATAGTTGGCTTTCTCATGGCACCAGTGATTTATCTCTAACACAGCGTCATATAACGACAAATCCTTGACTCTGTCCTTCAGTTCTTCATAAAACACGACACGCGAATCGTCAAGGTTTTCGTTATTGACTCTCACCGGCATCACGAAATGATTGAATTCTCTTTCAGGAATATCCTTGCCCCAAGGCATCTCTTCTCTGGCCTTGAAAGCAGCCTTCACATTCTCGTGATAAAACTCGCCGGAATAATCCGTGACATCGCCATTAAACATATAAGCATACAAGAACTGTAATGCTTCTTTCTCATTCTGAGGCATTTCTTTATCCAAGATATAAAAATAATTGCCATTAGGAAGCTCCGCCATCTTAGCCTGAAGGTCAGCTTCAACATCAGCTCTTTGCTTGGCGTCAGAGATAAAATGACTTCCTTTGTCGGAACATGAAAGCATACTTACGACGAAGAATGCCAATACTAAAGTTTTGATCTTATTCATATTTATATGGTATTTATATATACTGCGAGACGCCACAGTGTGACGTCTCTACAATCATTAATTTCTAATTCCTAATTATTTAGCAGGTCTTTCGATACATTCGCTGCGGTCAGGACCGTAAGATACGAGCGTGATAGGCACGCCGACATATTTCTCGATGAACTCGATATATTCGTTCAGTTGTCCAGGTATTTCTTTTTCTATCTTCTGGTTCCAACCTTTGAAAGATTTCAATACCGGAGTCATTGTCTGAGTGCAGGCGTCGAAAGGAAGGAAATCGATTTCTTCGTTTTTGTAGTTGTATGCTGTCGCCGCCTTTATTTCTTCAAAGTCATCCATGACATCAGATTTCATCATCATAAGGTTTGTCACGCCGTTGAGCATTACTGCGTATTTCAGTGCAGGAAGGTCGAGCCAGCCTGTACGGCGAGGGCGTCCTGTTGTTGAACCGAATTCGTGGCCGTTTTTACGGAGTTTCTCACCCACCTCGTCGAAGAGTTCTGTCGGGAATGGGCCTGTTCCCACGCGAGTACAATAAGCCTTGAATATTCCGAATACATTTCCGATTTTGCTTGGAGCCACGCCGAGTCCTGAACATGCGCCGGCTGCTACGACTGACGATGAAGTCACGAAAGGATAGCTTCCGAAATCGACATCGAGGAGAGTTCCTTGAGCGCCTTCAGCGAGGACACGTTTGCCTTCATCCAATGCTTTGTTAAGGAAATATTCGCTTTCGATGAACTGGAATTGTTTCAAGAACTCGATAGCTTTAAACCATTCTTCTTCATATTTGTCGAAAGCCATGTTATCGAGGAGAAGAGTCTCCATGTCGAAGTCGAGGTTTTTGATTTGAGCCAGATGTATGTTTTTAAGTCTCTCGTAACGGTCTCTGAAATCGTCGGCTGCGATGTCGCCAATGCGTATTCCGCGGCGAGCTGTCTTGTCGGTGTAAGTAGGGCCGATGCCTTTCAATGTAGAACCGATTTTATTTTTTTGCAGCGCTTTTTCGTTAGCGGCGTCGAGAGCGCGGTGTGTCGGTATGATAAGGTGAGCCTTGTTGGAAATCAGGAGTCTGTCTTTGATGTCAATGCCGCTTACCGCGAGAGTATCGATTTCATCTTTGAAAATCTTGGCGTCGATGATAACGCCGTTGCCGATGACATTGATACATTTTTCATTAAAAATACCGGAAGGAATCGTGTGCAAGACAAATTTCTTTCCATCGAACTCGATAGTGTGGCCAGCATTAGGTCCGCCCTGAAAACGAGCCACAATATCATAATGAGGTGTAAGAGCATCGACGACTTTACCTTTACCTTCGTCGCCCCATTGCAATCCAAGAAGCAAATCTATTTTTGCCATAGTACTTTATGATTTTTTAATTATTTACAAAAAACGTTGCTAAATATCACTCGCGAAATGGAGCTTAGAAGAATTCTAGAGTTTTAAAGTTCTAAAATTCGGATTCCTATTTAGCGTTCAAAATTAGTAAAAATCTCAGTACGTTATGACAAAAAAAAATATTTTTTTCCAATCGGTAAGTAATTAACTTTCAGGGGTTCTCTCTATCCTCATAACTTTTTTAACGAGTTCCATTTTCCTCAAGCGTTCGATGACAGATTCCAGCTGACGTAAATTATTGACATAGAACGACACTGTCACATCAACCATTCCGCCCTCGCTCTGCATCTTGATGGAATAAAGGTCGAGTTTGAAATCGCCGCTAAGAACAGTGAACAGCTCTGATCCGAAACCCATTTTATTGACGCCTGATATTTTCAACGTCGCCATAAACGCGATGTCTTCGGAGAACTGCCATTTTGCCTTGACGATATTTTGGCCGAACTGCGACATGAGGCTTATCGCCTTAGGACAATCCGGACGATGTATCTGAACCGGCTGATTCGGGAACGTAATAGCCACGACATCGTCGCCAGGAATAGGATTGCAACACGTTGATATTGTGTATCCCAAGTCATTATCATCCGACTCTTCAGATTTCATCTCACCGGTTTTCACCTCTTCGGTTTTATTGTTACGAACCAAACCGAACGTTAATATTTTTAACAAGGTATTGGAATTATTCTGTGTGTTTTTGAAAATCGGCTCGATGTCTTGGAAAGTCACTTTCCCTATCGCCACATAATAATATAGGTCGATTCGTCCCGCCAATCCTATTTTCTCCACCACCAGATTTCTGTTCTGTTTGGTGAATTCCACATTCAATTTGTCGAAAAATTCTTGCAGTTTGTTTTTCCCCGACTCTTTGAACGACCTTCTGTAATCTTTTATTCCGGCTTTCAATCGTGACTTCGCCAGCGATGTCTTCAAGAAGTCGAAGTTTTTTTCCTGAGGTTCCTGATATTGCGATGTTATGATTTCCACCTGATCACCCATGTTAAGGACATAATCCATCGTGGTTAGCTTTTTATTGACATTAGCGCCAATGCAATGATTGCCAATCTCGCTGTGAATCATATATGCGAAATCGAGCACAGTAGCACCTTTCGGCATACTTTTCATCTCACCTTTTGGAGTGAAGACGAAAATCTCATCATTGAACAAATCAAGTTTAAAGCTGTTTATGAATTCCACTGCGGAAGAGTCGCTGGAATTAGTAAGATCTTTAACATTATCGAGCCATGATTTAAGTCTGTTTTCAGCGGCATTGACATCGTTTTTATATTTGAGATAAGCCATTACGCCACGTTCCGCTATAATATCCATCCTTTTTGTACGGATTTGCGTCTCTATCCAGTTGCCGTGCTTACTCATAAAAACGGCGTGTATCGATTCGTAGCCGTTCGTCTTAGGAAATGACAGCCAATCTCTCAACCTGGAATTGTTCGGGCGGTAGAACATCGTGAACACACCGAAAGCCTGCCAACATTGTATTTTCTCCATTTCAAGAGGACAATCTATGATGATTCTCAAGACGTAAGCGTCATAAATCTCATCCAAAGAAAGTCCGAATTTATGCATTCTTTCCCAAAGGCTGCTTTGTCTTCTCTCGATTATTTTCAATTCAGCCTTGATTCCGACTCTCGCCAATTCCTCCCTTACCGGAATTATGAATTCCTCAAGTTCTTCGATTTTACTTTTTCTTATCTCATTGAGCTGCAATGAAATTGATTCATAGACCTGAGGATTTATATATTTCAGACAAAGATTTTCGAGTTCTGATTTTATTGCGAACAGTCCCAATCGGTAAGCCAGAGGAGCATAGAACGAGACTGTTTCAGAGGCTATTTTAAGCTGCTTATGATGAGCCATCGAATCCAAAGTCCTCATGTTATGCAGTCGGTCGGCGATTTTCACGAGGATGACACGAATATCTTCCGACATGGTATTCACTATCTTACGATAATTTTCCGCTTGAATGCTTTCGATGCTGTTTTGGAAATCGATGCTGCTGAGTTTGGTAAGGCCTTTCACCACGCGCGCCACTTTCGGGCCGTATTCCTGCGATATGAATTCCACTGTATAATCGGTATCCTCGACCACATCGTGAAGGAGAGCGCTTGTTATGGAAGTAGCTCCCATTCCAATTTCCCTAGCGACGATGATTGCTACCGCTATCGGATGGAAGATGTAAGGCTCGCCCGACTTACGACGTGCGTCTTTATGTGCCATCGCCGCGAATTCGTACGCTTTCTTAACAAGCTCCACGTCGGCTTCTTTTTTCTCACCGTTCCAGGCTTCAAGCAGAATGTCGTACTGCCTGTCCATCTCGAGTTGTTCTTCCTTGGAATATGTGTCAGGATAATTCATATTTTCTGCATTTGAACCTGCAAAGTTAATACGCATTTTTTCCAAAAGCAATAGTATTTGTAAAAAAAATTAAGAAAAAAAAGGGACGCAAACACGTCCCCAGATTATGTAATTATGAATTATGAATCAATCAGACACTGGTCGTACCAACAGGCCCACGTAGCGGCTCATCCATCCTCTGTTGCAGAAGTTGTTGTTATAGAAATAAATGAATGTCGCATATCCCAAATCGCAGTTAAAAGTATCTGGAGTAGAAGTCCAATAAGCGGCTTCTGAATCAGCGAAATCCACGCTTGAGTTTGTCATAAAACCGCCTGAAGGCAAGAATATATGATTACCGTTAGGGCCTGTCACCTTGCAGCCTGGCGACATACCGACCACTGTCCATTCGAGAGTACAGTTATCTTTCAGTTCCACCACTTCCGATTCGGTAGGCATTCTCCATGTAGAGCCCCATGAAGAAGCAGCCACGTCGTAATTGACATCACCTGAGATGTCGCCGAGTTCGACTCCATAAGTGCTACATGCTGATGCTGTAAACGATTCTTTTGATTTAATTTCACCCCATGCGAAATAAGATCCGATTTCCTGAGGCTCAAAAGCGCCGACATTATGAGTAGCCCATTTCAAGCCACTTGGCAGACCCAAATCAACATAAGCATAACCGTTGATCGCTTCAGGAATCTCAGGTGTTTCTGGTTCTTCCGGTGTTTCAGGGTCTTCTGGTGTTTCAGGTTCTTCTGGTGTTTCAGGAGTTTCAGGTTCTTCCGGTGTTTCAGGTTCTTCTGGTGTTTCAGGAGTTTCAGGCTCTTCCGGAGTTTCAGGTTCTTCTGGAGTTTCAGGTTCTTCTGGTGTTTCGTCATCAATTCCTATTGTTGTAAAGCTTTTTTCTTCGCCGTATGCAGTTCCCGCCTCATTAGTAGCGTACGCCCTTACGAAATATGTAGTATTAGGTTCCAAGCCTGTGATTTCGCACAAGAACTCACCCACGCCAGCGCCTGCATTTGTAAAATCGTTTTTTGTTGTCGGTTGTTGTTCTCTGCTCCAGCAAACACCTTTTGCCGTCACTTCTGCGCCGCCATCCGATTCGACATTACCTGCGCATTTCGCTGTAGTTTCCGCAATTTCCATGACATCAGATGTCACAACAGTTGGTTTTTCGACTTTACCGCATGACATTAAAAATGTCACAACTGCCAATAAAATAAAATACTTTTTCATAAAAATAATGTTTTAAATAGACTCATTGTAATTTCAATGGAAAATCCCGATTAACAATATTGAATCAATATTATCACTTGCAAAGTTAAATAATTTTCAATACGATACAATTATTTATAACAAAAAAACTCAGAACCCCATTTCTGAGATTCTGAGTTTCTTTAGACTTTAGTCATTAGCCATTAACACGGTGTTCATAATCGTCTTTCACATATTCGTAGAAGTGAGCCATTGTAGTGCACATATAAGGGACAATCCATAGAAGACCAAAGCCAAAGGTTATGATTCCGAAAAGAATCCATCCTATAAATGAAAGGCTCAATAAGAAAAGCTCCATTTTATGACCATCCATCATCGCCATGCTAAGCTCGATGGCTTCATTGTTTTTAATTTCCGGATTATCCTTCATGATAAAATAAACCTGGCTATATGAAATATATTTAATTATACCCGGAATTATCAGCAACAAGGTCCATAATGTCACATATATCGTCATCAAAAGACCAGTGGACAAAACTCGGCCATAGTCTTTAAATCCAGCAAACATGCTATCCATTTTCATATCAGCATCCGTACGAACATATTCAAGAAAGGTAACTTTTACACCATAATCCAACGGAAGAATAATAAAAACCGACAAGACTATAGTCAATGATCCATCTAGCACATCGAAAAAAAACTTACCAACATTAATTAGCAACAACAGCAACCCCACAAGATTAAACATTACAGCATGTGTCCAATTATCTTTAATCTGCGCCCAAGCAGCATCTCTGAAATACTTAGCATTCTTTTTCATAATCATACTATTTGGTTTATTTTACAATTATTTACTCAGCAAAATTCACAATTTAATTTCAAAAATCCAATTGTTTTTTAATTTAATTATACATTATGAATTATGCATTAAAAAAAGGAGCCGCCATCATTAACAGCAGCTCCCTTTAATTATGAATTATGCATTATGAATTATGCATTAACTGTAGCCATGTGAGCAATCAAGTCTAAAACTTTATTTGAATAGCCGATTTCGTTGTCGTACCATGAAACGACTTTTACGAATGTGTCTGTGAGATAAACGCCAGCGTTAGCGTCGAAGATTGATGTCAATGTGCAGCCTAAGAAGTCTGAAGAAACGACTGCGTCTTCTGTGTAACCGAGAACGCCTTTGAGTTCACCTTCTGAAGCTTCTTTCATAGCTTTGCAGATAGCTTCTTTTGTAGCAGGTTTTTGGAGGTTTACTGTAAGGTCAACAACAGAAACGTCTAATGTAGGAACGCGCATTGAGATACCTGTGAGTTTGCCGTTCAATTCAGGGATGACTTTACCAACAGCTTTAGCAGCACCTGTTGATGAAGGAATGATGTTGCCAGAAGCAGCACGACCGCCACGCCAGTCTTTCAATGATGGACCGTCAACTGTCTTTTGTGTAGCTGTGACAGAGTGAACTGTTGTCATCAAACCGCTTTCGATACCGAAGTTATCGTGTAAAACCTTAGCGATTGGAGCCAAGCAGTTTGTTGTACATGAAGCGTTAGAAACGAATTGAGTTCCTTTAACGTATGTTTTTTCGTTAACACCGCAGACGAACATTGGAGTGTCGTCTTTTGAAGGAGCTGACATAACAACGTATTTTGCTCCAGCTTCGATGTGTGCTTGAGCTTTGTCTTTTGAAAGGAATAAACCTGTTGATTCAACAACGTATTCAGCTTCTACTTCATTCCATTTCAAGTTTGCTGGATCTTTTTCAGCAGTGATGCGGATTGGGTTGCCGTTGACGATGAGAAGGTTTTTCTCTACGTCGAAATCTATTGTACCGTTGAATTGACCGTGCATTGTGTCATATTTCAACATATATGCCAAGTAGTCAACTGGACATAAGTCATTAATACCTACTATTTCAATGTCATTACGAGTTTGAGCAGCTCTGAAAACGAAACGGCCGATACGACCGAAACCGTTAATACCAACTTTAATTTTTGCCATTTTATTTTAGTTATTTATATGATTTATATTTAATTAAAAAATGAATCAAAAGGATGTTTCAAAAAAACTTGCAAATTTAATTTATTTTTCAGAAAAAGTCAATAAGGAAATTGATGTTTTTTAGGGAAATTAGAAATTGAAATCTCAGAAACTCAAAATTCTTCTAGAGTTCTAAAGTTCTAGAATTCTAAAGTTTATTTTAAAGGTTTCTCGCAAAGACGCAAAGAACGCGAAGGAACCCCGACGTAGAGACGTACCAATTATTCTGTGACCGGACGCACTGATAGACCGATGAAGCGGTAGTAGTAGCTGTACATGTACTGATTGTCACTATTGAAGCCAAGGCCGAAGGCGTAGTCGTTGCTGTAGTCGCCAGGAGTAGAACTCCAATAGTATCCGCAGCTCCCATCGCGGTAGAGCGAAGACCCGTAAAGGCCGTCCGCAGCAGGGAGGAAGATGCTGTTACCTTTAGGGCCAGTAACTTTGTAGCCTTCAATGCCATTCTGTGTCATCCATGTCCAGGTGCAGTTGTTTAACAATTCTTGTTGCTCTGCCTTTGTAGGCATTCTCCATGTACCGCCCCAATAATACCTTGCCACATCGTATTCAGGATTGCCGCTGATATTTCCCAACTGCACACCGTATGTGGAGCAGTTATCTCCATCGTATGAATGTTTTTTGCAAGTCTCGCCCCAAGCGTAATAGTTGCCGTAGTCCTCAGGGGAATCAGCGCCCACGTTGCAGGTAGCCCATTTCACGCTTAACCCTAAGTCAACGTATTCGTAGCCGCAAATCTTTCCAGTCGGAACATCTTTTCCGTTAACGCCAGTGTTGTTATCATCATCCTTTGGATTACATGACACCATCAGCATACTGACTAATGCCATAACTAAACATACTCTTTTCATTTCTTTTGCTTTTTAATGATTAATAATGGCACAATTTTACGAAATTATCAGAAACATTTCACAAACCTCACGAAATATTTTTTAAGGACTAGAGGGACAGAGGGACTGAGGAGTAAAGGTCAAGAGGGTTTGAGGTGTAGAGGGACAAAAGGTGCAGAGGACTAGAGGGACAAAGGAACCGTGTAACCTCTCACCCTCTTGACCTCTCGACCTCTTAACCTCTTGTCCTTTTTTATTCCACCACCTACAATATATCATATTTCGACACGTTACATCATTACCAAAAATTGAGTTTATGATAAAAAACATTGAAGAAATGCACATTTGGCAATTATCAAGGGTACTTGTCAATGAGATTTACGATCTAATGAAAGATTGTAAAGATTGGGGATTCAGAAACCAGATCCAAAGAGCTGCAATCAGTATTATGAATAACATTGCAGAAGGTTTCGAATCTGGTTCCAACGGAAAATTCATTTATTATTTAAAAATTTCAAGAGGCAGTTGTTCAGAAGTCAATTCGATGTTATTTCTATGCGAAGACTTTAAATTATGCGACATCAAGAAGAGAATCAAGATGCAAGATACAATAAAGTTGATTTCATCTGGATGTTTCAATTTAATCAAGAGTCTGGAGAGAAAGAGGGACTGAGGAGTAAAGGTCAAGAGGGACAGAGGACTAGAGGGACAAAGGAACCGTGTAACCTCTCACCCTCTTGACCTCTCAACCTCTTGCCCCCAAAAAAATATAAAAAAAATCTGTTGTCCGTTGACGGTTGTCTTTTTCTATTGATTTTTCAACTCCAAAAATAATTCCTAATTCCTAATTCTTAATTCCTAATTTTTCTTATCTTTGCATCCTTATGGATAAGATCAGAAATTTTTGCATCATAGCTCATATCGACCACGGTAAGAGCACATTGGCCGACAGACTTTTAGAAAACACAAAGACTCTGTCGCAGAAAGAATTAGTAAATCAAGTTCTTGACGACATGGACTTGGAACGCGAGCGCGGCATCACCATCAAGAGCCACGCCATCCAGATGAATTACGTCAAAGACGGTGTCAACTATACGTTGAATCTCATCGACACTCCCGGTCACGTTGACTTCTCTTACGAGGTGTCACGTTCCATCGCTGCTTGCGAAGGCGCGTTGTTAGTCGTCGATGCGACACAAGGCATCCAGGCTCAGACAATTTCCAACCTTTACATGGCAATGGACCACGACTTGGAAATCATCCCTGTCATCAACAAGATCGACATGGATAGCGCAAATCCTGAGATGGTTGAAGACCAGATCGTCGATTTAATCGGCTGCGAGCGTTCAGATATTTTGAGATGTAGCGCCCGTAACAACATAGGTATCGAAGAGATTCTCGAAGCTATCGTCAACAGAATCCCTGCTCCAAAAGGCGACCCTAACGCTCCATTACAGGCTCTCATCTTCGACTCCGTTTTCAACTCATATAGAGGCATCATCGCTTACTTCCGTATCTTCAACGGAACGATCCGCAAAGACGATTTAGTAAAATTCTTCGCAACGAAGATGGAATATAACGCAGACGAGATCGGCGTGCTTCAGCTGAAACAAGTTCCAAAAGACGAACTCTCTGCTGGTAACGTAGGTTATATCATCTCCGGTATCAAGACTTCCTCTGAAGTTAAGGTCGGTGATACAATCACACATGTCGAGACTCCTTGCGAAAAACCTATCGAAGGTTTTGAAAACGTGAAGCCAATGGTCTTCGCCGGTGTCTATCCTGTAAGTGCCGACGACTACGAAGAACTCCGTGCTTCTTTAGAGAAATTACAACTCAACGACGCATCATTAGTCTGGGAACCAGAATCATCAATAGCACTCGGCTTCGGATTCCGCTGCGGCTTCCTCGGACTTCTCCACATGGAAATCGTCCAGGAACGTCTCGACCGTGAATTTAACATGGACGTCATCACCACAGTGCCTAACGTTTCGTTCAAGGCATATCTCACCGACGGCGAAGTCATCGACGTTCATAACCCGAGCGGCTTGCCTGAAGTGACGAAACTCGATCATATCGACGAGCCTTTCATCATTGCAGAAATCATCACCAAAAACGAATTCGTCGGTTCTATCATGAAACTCTGCATCGACAAACGTGGCGTATTGATGAATCAGGTTTATCTCACCACAGACCGCGTCGAGTTGAAATTCCAGATGCCATTGAGCGAAATCGTCTTCGACTTCTATGATAAATTAAAATCAATATCAAAAGGTTACGCATCATTCGACTACCACATCGCTGGTTATCAACAAGCAAGTTTGGTTAAGCTAGACATCATGTTGAACGGCGAAGTCGTCGATGCTTTGTCAACTTTGATTCATCGCGACAATGCATATTCATTCGGACGTAAGATGTGTGAAAAGCTGAAAGAACTCATCCCACGTCATCAGTTCGACATCGCCATCCAAGCTTCAATCGGTGCTAAAATTATCGCAAGAGAGACAGTACGTCAGGTTCGTAAGGACGTTACCGCAAAATGTTATGGTGGCGACGTGAGCCGTAAACGTAAGCTCCTCGAAAAACAAAAAGCCGGTAAGAAGAGAATGCGTCAGATCGGTAGCGTTGAAGTGCCGCAGTCAGCGTTCTTGGCAGTGTTGAAGCTGGATTAAAAGACGCAGAGTCACAAAGTCGCAGAGTCCAAAAATATAGACGTCATTGTAAAAGATGACGTCTTTTTTTATGTTAACAGACTACGGACAACAGACCTTGGGTATGCTTTTTTAAGTCACAGAGTCGCAGAGACGCAGAGACGCAAAGACGCAGAGTTTCTGAGTTTATAAGTCTATGAGTCAGTGTCAAAGTTCTTAGTTCAAGTTCAGGATCAAAATAAAGAGACGCATCAACAATCCTTTTTCATTTTCATAGGTATTGTCGACACGTCTACATTATTTGCTAACTGCTAATAGCTGACAGCTAACACTAATTTTCAATTTTCAATTATTATAGGTGTGAACTTTAAACTTCAAATAGTTCTTTTCCTTGTCTTCTGGAACGAAAGTTATGACTTTTGTTGTGTTTGGAAGAACATCGAAGTAATTTGCTGAGAATTCACCTGCTTCTATCGTTGAAACGAAGACATCTTTCACGAATACTTTAGAGTTAAACTCGAGAATGTATTTTCCATCGACGAATGTAACCTTTGGTTCAAGTTCTGTCTCAATAAGTTTAAGATCTTTAGGATAAGCAAAGAAATGCAGACGTTCGCTTACGACAGTATCTTCTTCCATAAGGATTATACGAGCATAACATTCTGTCTTTCTTTTTTTAGATACATTTATATTAATATTGTATGGATGTCTGTAACAGCTGTTAGCTTTAATATCGACAGCCTCTGAAAATGCAAACATCTGATTACCTTTCATATCTTCAACCAAGACACGGATGCGTCCTTTTATGTCGCGTTGCAAGTCGTTGGCAACCCAGATATTATGCTTACCATTTTCTTTTTCATCGAGACCCAACAATACAGGCGCATATATCTCGCTGAGTTTATAATGCAAAGCCTTCTTATTACCAAGATAATCTATTGAAGACCAAGATATTGAAGTCCATGCATCGTTCAGTTGCCAATAAAGAGAGCCCATGCTGCGAGGGCGAGAAGCACGTTGTGCAGAAATAGCGACATCCATTCCGTAGGCTTGCGAAAGCTGGCTAAGATAAACGTAATCTTCAAAATCTTTTGGTTCACCGAAATATCTAACGACATGATCCATAATAAGTTTCTCGCCTCTATTATGTTTTTGGTGAGCTTGTATTATTTCATTGTCGAAGTCTGGATTTTCATCGATCATTTTCAACGTTGCCATTGAAGGATACGACTGATATCCGAATTCGCTATTGAAACGGCCTACTTTTTCCACATACATTTCGTAAGGCAGTTCGCCCCACCAGACGCCCCAATAATGAACGTCTCCTTCTGTGAGACTAGCGGCTCTTCCCCATCCGTTTTTAGGAGAGCTCGGCCAATAAGGTCTCGACTTGTCGTATGTAGCAACGACTTCATCCAGCATAACTTCAAACAGTTTGTCATAGCCGTCTTTCATTTCTTTATATTCCTCGTCGGACCAATTCATAGAATTTTGCCAGCCCCAATTGTAATAGCCTTCACTGATTTCATTGTTGCCGCACCACAACGCTAAAGACGGATGATTTTTGTATCTAATCACCTGTTTCTTAGCTTCTTCCTTTACATTATCTATAAATTCATCACTATAAGGATAAGTTGATCCAGCGAACATGAAATCTTGCCACACCAAGATACCGAGGCTATCGCATATTTCATAGAAATAATCAGGAGGATAGATGCCTCCGCCCCATATACGTAGCATATTCATGTGAGCGTCGCCGACACATTGTTCAAGAAGTTTCTTTGTCTTTTCCCTTGACATCCATGAAGTTATCATTTCTTCCGGAATATAGTTAGCACCTTTCATGTACAAAGGAATCCCATTCACTTTGAAATAAAAAGCTGTTCCTATGCTATCAGGTTCTTCAATCATTTCAACGGTACGGATTCCCATCGTAATGTCTTTTTCTTCTAAAATATTTTCATTATCCAACATTTTAACATTAAAAGAATAGAAATTACGTTCACCTAAATCATTAGGATACCACAACTTAGGATTTAAAATTTCAAATGGGAAAGAGAAATTGTTTTCACCTTCTTCAAGGTCGATGTTTTGATCCAGGATTTTCACCTCATCTTGGAAGAGCTGCAAAGTCACAGTGTGCTTCTTATCAGCGTTAACGCAAGTCTCAAACAACAGATTAGCCTTATTATCAAGAATTTCCGTCGTTATAACAGAAGCGCTGCTGATAGTTGAATGCGTCCATGCTTTAAGATAAACAGGTTGCCAAATTCCCATGTTCATATAACGAGGTGCCCAATCCCAACCGTTTTGATAGGCAGCCTTACGCATCACCGCATATTTTTCAGGAAAACGAAGCGGATAAGTCTCTATAAGGCTATCTCTTTCTTTATCAAAAGGATAGAATTTAATTTTAATATTATTATTTTCCTCAATAATATCCTTTACGTTACAAGAATAGGTTCTGAACATATTGTCAGAATACAACAACTTCTTGCCATTCATCCACACATCAGCGTATGTATCAAGGCCTTCGAAAACCAGTTCAATCACATCTTCTTTCAAAATATAATCTTCAGCTTTGAAATCGAGAGTATAAACCCACTCATGCTGAGGAATCCATAGCAGTTGCGGCTCTATGTTGCTCTTATACGGATGCGGAATCAAACCGTTTTCATACATATCAGCTTGAATTACAGACGGTAAATCCACTTCCATTTTAATATCAAGAGTGTCCGTAGTAACAATCCACGATTCATCCAAATTCTGAATGATAGGATTGGTTCGTTTCTCCGCACAAGAAAACAGCGTCAACAAAGCCGCCACGACAAATAAATTACGAATTTTCATAATAAAAAACCTGTTGTTTTTTCCGTTAAATCAGTTAGTTATAATGTTTGGTCAGATTTTATTTCCGATTTGTAAAATTAAAGCAAAAAAATGTAAAAACGAGTGTTTTTAACAATTTTTAACTATATTTAACATTTCATTAATAATTGCTGGCGACGAAACCTTCCAAACCATCGCAGCGCCTGTGTTATCAACTTTTTCCGGATAAAGATTCTGGCAATAATTATCAACTTCTACCGTCAGGGAAGCGTGACAATTTGAAACACCGGTTTCGTTAATTATCGTCATCACATTATTAATATTGACGCCGCCGCCAGCCATAATCTTTATTCTATCGCCGAATTGTTGTTGCATCTTGGCAATCATCTCGACACCATCGACAGCCTTAGGCTTGCAACCTGAAGTAAGAACTTTGTCGAAGCCGAGGTCAACCAAAATCTGCAATGCCTCAAGAGGATTGTTACAAGCGTCAATCGCTCTGTGGAAAGTGAATTTCATACCTTCGCCGGCTTTCATCATAACCTTTATTTTTTCGACATCCAAATCACCGTTTTCTGTCAAAGCGCCTATGACTACACCTTCGTAACCGAGATTTTTAATCAATTCAATATCAGAACACATCATTTCCAATTCAGCGTCATTATAGATATAATTTCCCGAACGAGGACGAATCAAAACCCTGACAGGAATCTTCATATCGTCGGCGACTTTCTTCAATGTTCCGTAAGAAGGAGTCACGCCACCGACTTCCAAAGATTCACATAATTCTGCGCAGTGAGCGCCGTTTTCCTGAGCGTTAATCACTGATTGATAACCATTTGTACAAATTTCTATTCTAATCATTGTTATTATTTTTTTTAATTGTCAACAGACCTTATCCTTTGAATATTTTTATTCAAACAAAAATAATACTTTTTCCAAAACCCAAGAAACCCAAAATCAGATATTTTTTCCCCTCCCCAACCCTATTCCCCGTCCCCATTTCCCGTCCCTATTTCCCCAAAAAAATCCGTTGTCCGTTGTCTGTTGTCCGTTGTCTTTTTTTTATCTTTGCACAAAATAAGATTAAGACGTGATTTATCCTAAAGATTTTGAGAATAAGATTGGTTTTAAGTCTGTAAAAGAAAGACTTATTGCGTTATGTATCAGCGATATGGGAAAAGAATTTGTCGAAAAGATGCGTTTCTGTCCTGAGATTAACAAGATAAAAAACCGTCTTTCACAGATTGAAGATTTCCTTTCATTATTACAAAACGGAGTTCCCTTCCCTATCAGAGATTATAACGATTTGCGCAGCGATTTCAAGCATCTCAGCATCGAAGGAACCGTCATCAGCGTAGAAAGTCTCTTTGCCTTGAAACCAACGCTAACGGCATTATCTTACGTCTTTAATTTTTTCAAGTCAGAATCCGCAGATAAGGTAAAATCGCTAAAGGCTTTAGCGGAAGGAATTGATATTGACCGACATCTTTTCACGGAGATTGTACGTCTCATTGACGACAAAGGCGAAATTCCCGACAGCGCTTCCCCAGAACTGGCGGAGATACGTCGTGAGATTCGCAAGAAACAATCTTCCATCGACCGTAGGATGCGCAAGATTCTCACCGATGCCAAAGCCGCAGGCTGGACTGACAGCAGCGCAGAACTCACAATACGCGACGGCCGCCCCGTGATTCCGGTCAAGGCTGCCGACAAAAGAGCGCTGCGTGGTTTCATCCACGACGAATCTGCGACAGGACAGACCGTCTATATCGAACCTGCGGAAATCTTCGATACCAACAACGAAATCAGAGAGTTAGAATACGCAGAACGCCGTGAGATAAACAAGATTCTACTCTCGTTCACGCAACTTCTTCGTCCCGAAATACCAGAACTTCTCAAAGCCTGGAATCTGCTCGGTCTCATCGATTTCATTCGTGCTAAAGCATTGTTATCCAACGAATACAAATGCGTCATCCCTGAGATAAAAGACGAACCGATGTTTCTTTGGAGACAAGCAAGACATCCTTTGTTGGAACAAAAACTGAAGTCGCAGAACAAAAACATAACTCCTTTAGACTTAAATCTTGACAAAGACAATAGAATTCTCGTCATTTCCGGCCCTAATGCAGGAGGTAAGTCTGTATGTCTCAAAACGATAGGTCTCGTCCAATATATGCTTCAATGCGGTCTTGCCGTCCCGATGGAAATCGACTCGCAATGCGGCATCTTCCACGACATGTTCATCGACATAGGTGATTCTCAATCACTTGAAAATGATTTGAGTACATATAGCTCTCATCTTCTCAACATGAAAGAGCTGTTAGGTCACGCCAACAAACGTACATTGTTTTTAATAGACGAATTCGGAACTGGAACGGAACCACAACTTGGTGGTGCGATAGCGGAAGCTATCTTATTGAAACTTAACGAGAAAAAATCCTTTGGAGTCGTGACGACGCACTATGCTAATCTGAAATTATTGGCCGACAGTCACGAAAGCATCGTCAATGGTGCGATGTTATTCGACACTAGATTTTTGCAGCCGCTTTACGTGATGATGACGGGCAAACCTGGCAGTTCTTTCGCCTTCGAAATCGCGAAGAAAATAGGTTTTCCTCAAGACATTCTCGACGATGCGGCCGAGATTGGCGGCAAGGAACATCTCAACTTCGACCAACAACTCCAACAACTTGAAATCGAGAAGAAAGAAGTCCGCAAGAAAGAATACGAATTGAAAGTCGCCGACAATCTTCTTAACGAAGTCGTCACCAAATATAAAAATCTTCTCAGCGATTTGGAAAAAAGGAAAAACACGCTTTTGAAAGACGCGAACAAAGAAGCACAGTCGCTCATCGACAAAGCCAACGCTAAGATTGAAAGGACGATACGTGAGATTAAAGAAGCTCAGGCTGAGAAAGAACGCACTAAGGAACTGCGTCAAGATCTGAAAGGAATGAAGCAACAACTTGAAGAAGACGCCAAAGTAATTTCCAAAAATCTTAAAATCGAAGAGAAAGAAAAGAAAAACGATCAAGACTTACAAATAGGCAATATGGTTCGTATCAACGAGATGGAAGTCATCGGTGAGATTGTAGCCATCAGCGACACCGACATCACCATAGAATTTGGCAGCGTAAGACTCAGAACCACAGCTGATAAAGTCGTAAAGATAAGCAAGAAAGAAGCGAAGAAATCTGTAAACAATCCGACATATCTACGCAAGGCCATCATGGACGATCTCAACGAGAAGTCAGCCAATTTCAATCTGACATTAGATGTGAGAGGAATGCGCGGACAAGAATCCTTGGATGCTGTAGCTAAATACATCGACGATGCGTCATTGCTTTGTATCAAGAATGTCAGCATCTTACACGGGAAAGGCAACGGCATCTTACGCCAGATGATACGTCAATATCTCAGCAAGCAGTCGTGCGTGAAGCACATTCAGGACGCCAGTCTAGAAACCGGCGGAACCGGAATCACGAGAGTGGAATTGAAGTGAATGTCTTTACACAATTTTGTTTACATCACCTTGAAATAGATATTTTTTGGGAACAATATACTTCTAGATATTGTAATATAGTCGTTATTCTATAATCTTTTTATATAACAATAGGCTTTCTGTCTCAATATCAACAAGAATATATTTGTCTTGTAAATCAAATTCTTGTAAATGTTTAGGATTACTTATCAACAGATATTCATGAAGATTTTTGGCGTAATGGACAAAAATCCTGATAATATGGAAAATATGTCATTATGTTTTTGTATTCCTATTATCGCCATATAAACCGACAACAGCACAAATATAGACATTGTATTCTCTAAGACGTTGTTGGTCGAACTCCATGTAACTAATGGTATCAGAAGCCATAACAACAGAGGGAACCATGATAAACGAGATACATTTGCCGTTCTTTTCCAAATACAAATAACCAGCGATGCCGTGACAAGTAGCGTAAATACCGAATATATTTTATCAACTATTAAATAATTTCCAAAGAGTCGATAGAACAAAGAATTTAACCCTAATGCTAAAGGCGGATGTTCTCTGAAATGCGGGAAGAGAATATGATTCATACATGGATCCCAGAACGAGCCTTTACCTTCCGCCATATTAGATGCTATTTCAGAATATATTATACCATCTAAGAACATACCTTCTGTCAGAAAAGAAGGTGCAATCATAATTAAAAAATATCCTATAAGGAAAAACCAGAAAGGAGTATTAACATTTCTCCCGTATGTATGTAGTATGTATGTATCATTTAAGGGAATCTATTGTCTAGCAAAAATACGACAAATTTCTATATAAACCAATTAAAGCCTGAGAAGATTTTCATTCCCAGGCTTTTTTTCTAAAGTTCTAAAATTTTAGAGTTCTAAAATTCTTCTAATATCTTCCACTGCGTCTAATTTTTCCCAAGAGAAGAACTCGACGTTTTTGTAGATTTTGCCATCTTCTTTGAAAGTGTCTTGATCTTCGTAGAACACTTCAACCTTTTCGATTCTAGGATCGCGTCCGAAGTGACCGTAAGACGCCGTTGGTTCAAAGATAGGATTCTTCAAGCCGAATCTCTTCACTATAGCATAAGGACGAAGATCGAAGAGGTCTTTTAATCTTTCCGCTATTTCAGCGTCACTGACTTTCTTACCATTAGCGTCTTTCACGTGAGATGTTCCGTTTGTATTTACGTAGAAACCTACAGGTTCCGCCACGCCGATAGCGTAAGCTATCTGAACGAGAGCCTCGTCGCAAGCGCCAGAAGCGACAAGATTCTTCGCTATATAACGTGCTGCGTAAGCTGCTGAACGATCGACTTTTGAAGAATCTTTTCCAGAGAAAGCACCGCCGCCGTGAGCGCCACGACCGCCGTATGTGTCAACGATGATTTTTCTGCCTGTGAGACCGGTGTCGCCATGAGGTCCGCCGATAACGAACTTGCCAGTAGGATTGACAAAAAGTTTCATGTCAGGTTTGAAAAGAAGTTTAACACGTTGTGGCAGAAGTTTCTTCACTCTTGGAAGAAGAATCGTTCTAACGTCGTGTTCTATGGTTTTAATCATAGCTTCGTCGTCATCCAAGAATTCGTCATGTTGAGTTGAAACGACGATAGTGTCGATGCGAAGAGGTTTCCAATTAGGACCGTATTCTACAGTAACCTGCGATTTAGCGTCAGGGCGAAGATATTTCATTTTCTTGCCTTCGCGACGAATCTGCGAAAGTTCGTGTAATATAATGTGCGACAACACAGCTGTAAGAGGCATATAATCGTCAGTTTCCTTGCAGGCGAAACCGAACATCATACCTTGATCGCCGGCACCTTGTTCTTCTTCTTTCTTACGTTCAACACCACGGTTGATGTCTTGAGATTGTTCGTGAATAGCGGAAATAACGCCACATGATTTACTATCGAATTGATATTCAGCTTTATTATAGCCGATGCGTTCTATGACTCGACGTGCAGTCTTTTGAATATCGACATAGCCTTCAGATTTTACTTCGCCTGCTATGACAGCAAGGCCTGTCGTCACCAAAGTTTCGCAAGCGACTTTTGATTCAGGATCCTGACGGAGCATTTCGTCCAAGACAGCGTCAGAAATTTGGTCGGCCACTTTATCTGGATGGCCTTCAGATACAGATTCAGATGTGAAATAGTAACCCATACAAATTAATTTAATTAGTTTTAAATAAATAATTTGCGGACAGTTTGAGATTGTAAAATGTTAGGAAAAAAACATTGTTTTAGCATTTTTTTCTTGTGGTTGCAATCAATCAAATCTTTCCACGTTTATGTCTGCAAAGATACAACAGTTTTTTCAATTGAAGTGAGTTTTTTCATAGAAAAATATTATTTTTGCAGAACAAATTTTCAAGTATGTCGATAATAGTTCAAAACGTCACAAAACAATACGATAACCAATTAGCTCTCAATGATGTTTCATTGACGATTGGCAAGGGAGAAATAGTAGGATTGCTAGGCCCTAACGGAGCTGGTAAATCCACATTGATGAAAATCATAACATGCTTCATTCCTCCTACCAAAGGCACTGTCAGCGTCGAAGGTTTCGACATCTGGGAGCAGTCGATGGAAGTCCGCAAACGCGTAGGCTATTTGCCTGAACATAATCCTTTATATTTGGACATGTATGTTAAGGAATATTTAGAATTCGTAGGCGGCATTCATCACCTCAAAGGAGACGAACTGAACAAACGCATCAATGAGATGATTGAGATGACTGGTTTAGGCGTTGAGATGCACAAGAAAATCGGTGCTCTATCAAAAGGCTACAGACAACGTGTAGGCTTGGCGCAAGCCATGATTCACAACCCATCGGTGCTTATTTTAGACGAACCGACATCAGGATTGGATCCTAACCAATTGATAGACATCAGGAACCTCATCAGAGATTTAGGCGAAGAAAAGACAGTTTTGTTATCGACACACATCATGCAAGAAGTTGAAGCACTATGCGATAAAGTTATTATTATTAATAAAGGTGTAGTTGTAGCCAACGACAACATCGAAAATCTAACCAAAGAATCGGACAATGTTTTGGTCGTTGAATTTGACGGCAAGGTCAGCATGGAAATGTTGAAAAACATCGTCGGACTGAAACAGGCGAAATCAATAAACGATAACAATTGGATTTTAGAATCCAAAGCCGATTTAGATATAAGACAAGACTTGATGCGCTGGGCCATTAATAATAATGTGATAATAAAGAGCATGCAGAGAGAAGAAACCAGCATCGAGGAATGTTTCCAAAGATTGACGAAATAAGACTCAAAGACGTAAAGACTCAAAGACGTAAAGACCTTGTAACCTTGCGTCCTTATGACTTTATGACCTTATGACCATTTATTAAAAAGTTTCAAAAAATCTTTTCTAAGGTATTGTTTTATAAGAAAAAAAACTTTAATTTTGCACCCGTTTTATACGATAGAAAAACAAATGTTGAATTAACAGCATAAATTATTATTAATCAAATGGATACATTAAGTTACAAAACAATTAGCGTCAACAAAGAAAACGCCAACAAGAAATGGTATATCGTTGATGCTGAGGGCCAAACTTTAGGTAGATTAGCCTCAGAAGTAGCACAGGTCCTTAGAGGTAAGAGGAAGACATGCTTTACTCCCCACAGTGATTGTGGCGACAATGTCATAATTATCAATGCCGAGAAAGTCGTCCTCACCGGCAAAAAATTAACAGAAAAGACTTACGTTCACCACACAGGTTATCCTGGCGGTCAAAGATTCAGAACTGTAGAAGAGCAATTGAAGAGAAAGCCAATCGCAGTTCTTGAACATGCTATCAAAGGAATGCTTCCAAAGACAGTTCTTGGAAATGCAATATTCCGTAATTTGTACGTTTATGCAGGTCCTGACCACAAACATCAGGCACAGCAACCAATTGAACTTAAAATCAACACCAAATAATTATCATGGAAGTAATCAACGCTTTAGGTAGAAGAAAGACCGCTGTTGCACGTATTTACATGAAAGCTGGCAACGGAAACATTACGATTAACAAGCGCGACTATAAGGAATATTTCCCAACAAGCATCCTTCATTACGTTGTAGAACAACCTTTAATGTTAACAGAAACATTAGGTCAATTTGACATTAAGGTCAATCTCGATGGTGGTGGTATCAACGGACAAGCTGAAGCTTTACGTTTAGCTATCAGCCGTGCATTGTGCGAAATCAATCCTGAATATCGTCCAATTCTCAAGGCAAAAGGTTTAATGCGTCGTGACCCACGTATGGTAGAACGTAAGAAACCAGGTCAGCCAAAAGCTCGTAAGAAATTCCAATTCAGCAAACGTTAGTCTATCAAAAGGCAAGCATTTGTGTTTAGCATCCAAATCGTTGAGATCTATTAAGCTACTCATCGATTGCATCAGTGAAAGTAAACATTTAAAAAAATTAACACATGACACAAGTAACATTCGAACAATTATTAGATGCAGGTTGTCACTTTGGACACTTAAGAAGAAAGTGGAATCCAAACATGGCTCCTTACATCTTCATGGAACGTAATGGTATCCATATTATAGACTTGTATAAAACACAAGCCAAAATTGACGAAGCAGCTAA
>JAZLEO010000004.1:0-58080 GCA_045615285.1 Bacteroidales bacterium | reverse complement strand
TCTGTGGTAATTTAAAAAACAGTCAAGGCAATGCTTTTATTTACGACATCACCAACGATGAACTTGTTTTAATTCAAAACACATTGGCAGGCATATCAGGTCCGATGACAGCTTTATGTGTCACCGACAATGGCGACGCCTTCGGTTATGCTAGTCCAGACAATCCAGCTGATTATTTTGCAAGAAGAGGATTCGCCTACGTCGATGGCGAACTAATGTTCTTTGAAGATTATCTGATGATAAACGGCGTCGCTGAAGCCGACAGCTGGTCGACATACTGCGTCAACAGCGTGACACCTGACGGCAAGACATTCCTCGGTGCGGCAAGCATGAAAAGCCAAGACCATTGCTTCGTAGTCACAATAGGAGAACCTGATTGCGCTGCTCCAGAAAACCTCACCTATACAATAGACGAAAATAACCATAACACGATAACTCTTAATTGGGACGCTCCAGAAAATGCTGAAAACGTGACTTACGAAATTTATACAAGCTACACCGAAATAGACCCAATTTATCAAGGCATTACAGAAACATCATTCACCATAGAAAACATGGACGCTGATTATTACAAATTCGTGGTTAAAGCCAACTGGAACGGAGAATGCATGTCTAATCCTTCAAATGCCATAGAACCAATAATATATCCTTGCGCACAAGATGATATGTGCGAACTTACATTCAAAATGCTCGACGGATACGGCGACGGATGGAATGGAGCTTATATCAATATCATAAGCGATAATAGCGACTTCACTTATACCATCGGCCTTGAAAAAGAAGGCCTTGACACTGTGGTGAAAAACATCACATTATGTCCAGATGACTACTCCTTCTTATGGCATAGAGGTGAATTCGACGAAGAACTAAGTTTTGAAATCTTATTCAATGATGAAGAAATCTTCAAAGTCGACACAGGTGAAATCGACTATATGTTCCCTACAACTTTCTTGGAATATGAAATCAATTGTGGTGAAAGCATTTCTGAAACAGAAAAGACTTCATCTCTTAGTTTATACCCTAATCCTGTCAACGACAAGCTTTATATTGAGACACTGACACAGACACTGACAATAGAGATTTATGATGTTTATGGAAGACTACAAGACTACAAGACTACAAGACTACAAGGTGATTTAAGTGTTGACGTTTGTAGTTTGAACAGCGGTGTCTACTTTGTGAAGGTTGTTACAGAAAAAGGAAATATAGTAAAACGACTTATTAAAAACTAAGGCTATTGGCTGTTGGTCACTGAGCTTGTCGAAGTGATTGCCTTCGATAGGCTCAGGCTCCGAACAACAAAAAAAGTGGTATAATAGCCAAAAGCTTTAGTAAAAAAAATGAGCCTTGCGGCTCTTTTTTTATTATTACATCATACCTGGCATGCCTCCCATTTGTGGGTTCATTGCTGGCATTGGGTTTTCTTCTTTATGATTTGAGATAACGCATTCTGTTGTGAGGAGCATGCTTGCGATAGAAGCAGCGTTTTCCAAAGCTACTCTTGAAACCTTAACTGGGTCGATAACACCTGTCTTCAAGAGGTTTTCGTATGTTTCTGTGCGAGCGTTGAAACCAAAGTCGCCTTCGCCTTCTCTAACCTTGTTAACAACGACAGAACCTTCTAAACCTGCGTTAGCAACGATTTGACGTAATGGTTCTTCCAATGCGCGTTTGATGATAGCGATACCTGTTGTTTGGTCGTCGTTTTCGCCTTTGAGGTTTTCTATTGAGCTAATAGCACGGATGAAGCCCACGCCACCACCTGGGATGATACCTTCTTCAATAGCTGCTCTTGTTGCGTTCAAAGCGTCTTCAACGCGGTCTTTCTTTTCTTTCATTTCAACTTCGCTTGCTGCACCAACGTAAATAACTGCTACGCCACCAGCGATCTTAGCCAAACGTTCTTGTAATTTTTCACGGTCGTAATCTGATGTTGTTGTAGCAATTTGAGCTTTGATTTGATTTGCGCGTGCTTCGATGTTTTCTTTTGCGCCTTGACCGTTAACGATTGTTGTATTGTCTTTTGTAACAGTGATTTTGTCAGCTGTACCGAGTTCTGCCAATGTAGCGTCTTCCAAACGGTAGCCTTTTTCTTCTGTGATGACAGTACCGCCTGTCAAGATAGCGATGTCTTCCAACATTTCTTTTCTTCTGTCACCGAAGCCAGGAGCTTTAACAGCAACCACTTTCAAAGAACCGCGTAAACGGTTAACAACTAATGTTGCTAATGCTTCGCTGTCGATGTCTTCTGCGATGATTAAGAGAGGACGACCTGTTTGTAATGATTTTTCGAGGATTGGAAGTAAGTCTTTCATGACAGAAATCTTCTTGTCGTAAATCAAGATGAAAGGATTTTCATAGACAGCTTCCATTTTTTCTGTGTTGGTTACGAAGTATGGAGAGATGTAACCGCGGTCGAATTGCATACCTTCAACAACGTCGACGTGTGTTTCGATACCTTTAGCGTCTTCAACAGTGATAACGCCTTCTTTCTTAACTTTAGCCATTGCTTCAGCAATCAAAGTACCGATTGTGTTATCGTTGTTAGCTGAAATACTTGCAACTTGTTGTATTTTTTCGATGCTGTCGCCAACTTGTTCTGATTGAGCTTTCAATGATTCAACTACTGTAGCTACTGCTTTGTCGATACCTCTTTTAAGGTCCATTGGGTTTGCGCCTGCGATAACGTTTTTCAATCCAGCTGCTACGATAGCTTGTGCCAATACTGTAGCTGTTGTTGTACCGTCGCCAGCGAGGTCGTTAGTTTTAGAAGCTACTTCTTTAACTAATTGTGCGCCCATGTTTTCAACTGGGTCTTGTAATTCGATTTCTTTTGCTACTGAAACGCCGTCTTTTGTGATGTGAGGAGCGCCGTATGATTTTTCGATGATAACGTTACGACCTTTAGGTCCGAGTGTAACTTTTACTGCATTTGATAAAGCGTCAACGCCTTTTTTCAAGCTGTCGCGTGCGTCGAGGTTGAATAATATGTCTTTTGCCATTTTATATACTTATTAAAAATTGTTAACTAATAAAATAAAAAAAAATAATGAAAAATCAGATGATTGCAATAACATCATTTTCTCTCATTATCATATAATCTTTTCCTTCTAAATGGATTTCTGTGCCAGCGTATTTGCCATAAATAACTACGTCGCCAACTTTCAATGTCATAGGATTGTCTTTTGTACCAGGACCAACTGCCACTACAACGCCTTTTTGTGGTTTTTCTTTTGCTGTGTCAGGAATGATAATTCCGCTTGCTGTCTTTTGTTCTGCGAGAGCTGGTTCGATAACGACTCTGTCTGCCAATGGTTTAATTGATAATTGTGCCATAATTTATTATTTATTTTATGTGATTATTATTTTCTGTACGTCTCTTTTGTCAAAATGTTTGCCAAAAATTAAAGCAAAAAAAAATGTCAGAAATAGTGACATTCTGACATTCTTTTATCTTATTGTAACTGTTTTTTATTCAGCTTCTGCTTCTGTAGCAGCTGGCATTTGATAATCTGAAGGAGCTACTGTGTTTTCAATTTGTTGACGCATTTCTGTATCAACACTTACGCCTGTTTCAACACCATTCTTAGGAATTGACAAACTTGAAACAAGACAGAACACAACCAAAAGGATTGCCAAAGTCCATGTAGTTTTTTCCAAGAAATCGGTAGTCTTACGAACACCTAAAATTTGATTTGAAGATGATAAGTTAGATACCAATCCACCACCTTTTGAATTCTGAACTAAAACAACCAACATCATCAAAGCACTGATGATAAGGATGATTACTGCAATTGCTACGTACATTTTGTTAATTTATTTAATTGTTAAACTTATTTTTTGCCTTTTCAATTAATTCTGCAAAGTAAACACTTTTTTCTGGATTTTTCAAACTTAATTTTTGATATACTGAAATTGCTTTTTCAACATATCCTTGATTAAGGTAAATCGTTGCTAATGTTTCACTTATGATATTTTCTTTATCAACGACACTTGTTTGTGCAACAACCATTGGATTATAAAATTCTTGTTTCGGACGAGAAATTTGAGGATTTTCTGCGATAAATTTATCAATAATTTCAGTTTTTGATAAAGTTTTTTCTTCTTTGTTTACCTCTTCTTTTTCTCTCTCTAATTCTATAATTCTCTGCTCAATAAGATCTTTTAACTCGTCCAACGACTTGCGTTTTTCTTCCAGCAAAGCCATCTCTCTCGACAACTCCTCTTGCGATTTATTCAAGTCGATTTCTGGAATTACAATAGAATCCAATGTCTGTTGTCTGTTGACTTTCATTACCAAATTCATCTGGCAAGTCGCAAGTATTTTTTTTCTCTTTTGAATCTGCCAAGAGATGTCTCAACGAATTTCTATCTGACGACATCGCCGCTGCAAGACGAAGTTGCTTGTTCAACTTCTTATCATCATTTAAATTATAACCAACGGCAAGAAGAACCTGAGCCACAGTAAAATATGGATATTTATCAACAATCAATGACAACAATTCCAGGTCATCGTCATTTATTGACTGAGGATTTTCTATGATATATTGAAATCTGTCTCTATCCATATTTTACCAGTTTACAACAGCTTTATTAAAAATATCCTGACATAAATCTTCCACAATCTGTTCCACTAAAACATCTTGAACAGCACTCAAATCTTGCCCGCTAGGATAATCTTGATATTGAGAAAATTTTTGTTCAAAATTCTTAGACTCGTCATATTTATTTGTAAATCTTACGTTTACAGTCACCGTCAGTCTATTCATGGCTGCTGTCTGATTACCAGTGATAGCAATTGGAGCCGTTACATATCCAACGATTTCTCCCTCCAACGACAAGTCGCCATTTTGCATTACCGACTGTAATGTTGTCTGATTTACAAACATATCATTCAAAGCATTTGTAAAAGTATTACTCAACAAAGGATTGACGAGCTGAGCGTTGTTTGGGAAATATTGTACAGAAACTGTTTTAGCTTCTGCAGGAATTGAAGCTCCTGAAAACGAATATATTCCGCAACCGCTGAAAAAAAGACAACAAGACAACAAGACTACGGGACAACAAGTAGAAACGTCACTCCTGTGGCGTCTCGATTCGTCATTATCAGAGCGTCTTTGAGTCTTTATATATGTCATCAAGCTTCTCATCAAAGATTGATTTTATATTCGTTAATTTTTCTATACAATGTTCTTTCGCTGATTCCCAATTCTTTAGCCGCGTCTTTTCTCTTGCCTTTATGTCTTTCCAAAGCCTTGCAAATCAATTCTTTTTCTGTTTGAACCAACGATAATGTCTCTGTCTCTCTCACTTCCGACTTTTCTTCTTCATCATTATCTTGAACATAAACGAAAGTGTCTTCTTCTTCATCCATCGGAGTGATAACAGTAGCGTTTATTGGCGTAATATTCGCTGGTTCAGGCAGATGCTGAATTGCGCCATTGTTCCTTTGTTCCGACAATTCCTTTACGGTACGACGAAGTTCAAGAATATCGTTCTTCATATCGAACAACACCTTATATAATATGTCGCGTTCAGAAAGTGGGTCTTCATCTTTCCCGCCTTTGTAAAGCGTTGGCAATGAAGTGACATTATTATTTGGCAAATAATTTTTAAGAATATCCGGTGTTATCACTCTTTCTTCTTCGATGATAGAAATCTGTTCTGTGATATTTTTCAGCTGTCTGATATTTCCGTCCCAGCGATAGTTTTCCATCATCACGACTGCTTCTGGGGTAAGTTGCACTGCTGGCATACGATATTTCTCCGCAAAGTCAGCAGCGAACTTTCTGAATAACAGACGAATGTCTTCTTTACGTTCGCGTAATGCAGGAATACGAATCGGAACTGTATTAAGACGATAATAAAGGTCTTCTCTGAATTTACCTTTTTCTATTGCCAAAGGAATGTTGAGGTTTGTAGCAGCGACAATTCTAACATCGGTTTTTTGAACTTTTGAAGAACCGACTTTGATGAACTCACCGTTTTCCAAGACTCTAAGAAGACGCGCCTGTGTTGCAAGCGGCAACTCCCCTACCTCATCAAGGAAAATAGTTCCGCCGTCAGCAACTTCAAAATATCCTTTTCTTGTATCAATAGCTCCAGTGAAAGAACCTTTCTCATGTCCAAACAACTCAGAATCAATAGTGCCTTCTGGAATTGCACCGCAGTTGATGGCAAAATAATTCTTATGTTTCCTCGAACTATTTTGATGTATTATTTGTGGAATAACATCTTTACCTGTTCCGCTCTCGCCATTAATCAACACGGTGAGATCGGTGCTGGCAACTTGCACCGCAATCTCAATCGCACGATTGAGTTGCGGGCTATTACCTATTATCTTAAATCGTTGTTTTATTGATTGGATGTCTTGAATGTCCATTTTATCTTAATGTCGCTTTTAGTTGTTGTTCTATAGCAGATTGGATTTTAGCCATCGTTTTTTCAATGACTTTGTCTGTCAATGTCTTCTGAGTGTCAAGTAAGATGAAACTCAAAGCGTATTGTTTCTTGCCTTCCGGAATCTTGTCGCCGGTGTAGATGTCGAACAGACTGACAGATTTTAAAATCTTGTTCTCTGCTGTAAAAGCAACGTTTTTGACTTGTTCAAAGTTCACGTTCTTGTCGAGAATTAATGCCAAGTCACGACGTACTGATGGGAATTTTGGCAATGGTTCATAACGGACAGGTTTAGCTTCTTTATTGGCTTTCAGTAAGTTATCCCAATTCATTGTCGCATGATAGACTTCTCTCTTCAAATCAAACAATTTCAATGTCTTTTGATTTATTTTGCCGAGAGTGCATAATTCCATGCCGTTGAGAGTGTAAACCAATGAATATTCATAATGTTTCACGGAACCTTCGCTTGTCTCGAGTTTCTCAATATCGATATTGAGTTTGTGCATAACACCCAAGACGTACTTTTTAAGTTCGTAGAAATCAACGTTTTGAGGTTTGTTACTCCATAATTCATCTTTATCTTTACCAGTGATGAACAAGTCGAGATTGTAAATTTCAGAATATGGTGACAATGACACGCCTTCTTGCTTTTTGTCGGCATCGTAGAAATATGTGTTGCCGAATTCAAAGAATTTGATGTCGAAAATCTTATGATTGTGGTTGTTTTCTATGCTCTTCAAACCGCCGAATAATAATGACTGACGGAGAACATTCAAGTCGGAACTCAGTGGGTTTAAAATCTTGACATTTCTATTTTCGTCGAAGCTATCCATGTCTTTTGTGTATGACTCTTTTGTCAAAGAGTTGTTCATTATTTCGTAGAATCCATTGGATGCCAATAAAATAGAAATATTTCTCTTTAATTTTTCAGGATCTGGTTTAGCGACGACGTTGAGAGTAGCGTTAATTTTTTCAGGAATTGCGATGTTGTCGTAGCCATAGATTCGTAAGATTTCTTCGACCAAGTCAGCAGGGCGATAAACATCTACTTTGCATGTCGGAATATCGACTGTCACGCTTTCGTTGTTAAGTTCAACGACTTTGCAATCCAAGTTTTTCAGGATATTTACTGCTATGTCTTTTTCGATTTCTTGGCCAGCTATCTTATTGAGATAAGCGAATTTAAGCTCAACGCGAACCGGAGTGAAGTCGCCGTTGATAATATCTTTTACTTCGGAAGATACTGTTCCGCCAGCGATTTCCTTGATCAACAGAGCTGCGCGTTTCAATGCGAACAATGTCATGTTAGGATCGCAGCCACGTTCGTAACGGAAACTTGCATCAGTTTGCAAGCCGTGATATTTTGAAGTCTTACGTACTGATGTCGGGTTGAAATAAGCGCTCTCAATGAAAATATTTGTCGTGTTTTCTGTAACGCCTGATTCCGCTCCGCCAAAAACACCTGCTATGCACATCGGCTCTTCCGCATTGCAAATCATTAAGTTGGTGCTGCTAAGCTTACGTTCAACTCCGTCTAATGTCACGAATGGAGTTCCTTCTGCGAGACATTTTACAACGACTTTCTTTCCTTTGATTTTATCAGCGTCGAAGATATGAAGAGGCTGACCGGTCTCCATCAAAACGTAGTTGGAAATATCGACGATATTATTTATGGAACGAAGTCCGATGGCTTCTAATCTGTGTTTCAGCCATTTAGGAGAAGGACCGACTTTCACGCCGCTGATTGTCACGCCTGAATAGCGAGGACAAGCTTTTGTGTCTTCAACGACGATTTCTATTTCGTTGTTCGTGTTTTCAACTTTGAAATCATCTACTGAAGGAATATTCAGATGATATTTATCTGTTTTCTCTTGATAATTGAGAGCTGCCACGAGATCGCGGTTGACACCGATATGAGATGTAGCGTCCGAACGGTTCGCCGTGAGGCCGATTTCCAAAGTGACATCTTGCTCCACAGGGAAATAGAAAGATGCAGGTTTTCCGATTTCGTAGTCTTCAGGAAGAACCATGATGCCGTCATGCGACTCGCCGATTTGGAGCTCGTCTTCAGCGCAAATCATGCCTTCAGATACTTCTCCGCGAATCTTACCTTTTTTAATAGTGAACGACTCATTGCCACTGTGAAGCTCTGTGCCTATTGTAGCGACCAAAACCTTCTGGCCTTCTGCTACATTAGGTGCACCGCAAACAATATTTAGAGGTTCTTCGGCTCCAATATCGACTTTTGTGATATGAAGATGATCTGAATTTGGATGATCAACGCAGTAAATAACCTTGCCGACGACAACGCCTTTAAGAGCGCCTTTTATTGATTCATAAGGTGTTAAGTCTTCTACTTCAAGACCTGTTCCTGTTAATTTCTTCGCTATTTCTTCTGCTGATAAATCGCAGTTGATATACTGCTTTAGCCAATTATAAGATACTTTCATTGTAAAATCGTGATTTAAAATGCAAAGATAACATTTTATGACAAAATGTCAGAGGATTTTTGAAGATTTTTTATTGACTGTTGACTAATTCAAAAACAAATAGTCAATATCTAACAGTATTGATTTATTATTGATAGAATCGATATTTATATAAATATTATCAGTTTGACAAATGGCATTCTGATGTTGTATTTTTGCATTGTCAAAATGAACAAAGTCTGAAGATGAATGTCTAAAGGCTAAAGATTAAAGACAAAAGTTGAAAGATAAAATAAATAACAATAATTAAAAAACGAAACAATATGGAAACAAACAACACAACAATAAACGTAATGCCAAGAATCGGCGATCAAGCTCCAGCTTTTACAGCAAAAACAACACAAGGTGAAATCAACTTTCCTTCAGATTACAAAGGTAAATGGAAGATTTTATTCAGCCATCCTGCCGATTTCACTCCAGTATGTACTTCAGAATTCATGTCGTTCGGCAAATTAGCTGGCGAATTTGAAAAGCTTAACACTCAATTGGTTGGCCTTTCTGTAGATGGTCTCTACAGTCACATCGCCTGGCTGCGCACCATCAAAGAGAAAATTGACTGGAAAGGTATGAAGAACATGGAGATAAAGTTTCCTCTGATTGAAGATATTACGATGGAAATCGCCAAGAAATATGGCATGATTCAGCCTGGCGAAAGTTCTACATCAGCAGTACGCGCTGTTTTCTTCATCGACCCGTCGGATAAGATTCGTACAATCATGTATTATCCGCTTGCCCTCGGACGAAACTTTGACGAGATTATGAGAGTCTTGGTGGCGCTTCAAACAGCTGACAATTTCGGGGTAGCGATGCCGGCAGATTGGCGTCCAGGTGATGAAGTCATCGTTCCTACAGCAGGCTCATGTGGAGTGGCAAAGGAAAGAATGGAGAGCTCTGAAGATGAAATGCACTGCTATGATTGGTTCTTCTGCACCAAGAAGTTAAGTAAGGAAAATGTTGAAAAAGCACTTGGAGTAGAACTGTAGTAACTGCAATGAACAACAACAAACTCGTGTACAGACGTACGGCAGTGCGTCTGTACATACTAACACTAATAACGCTGCTGCTCACAGTAAAGGCAGCTGCCTCTAACGAAAAAGATAAAACTATGAAAGCAACTAATATAACAAAAGAAGATTTCTTGAAAAAAGTGATGGATTATAAAAATAATCCGACAGAATGGAAATATTTAGGCGACAAACCAGCCATAATCGACTTCTACGCATCATGGTGCGGGCCTTGTAAGATGATGTCTCCTATAATGGATGAACTCGCAACCGAATATGAAGGAAAACTTTATGTGTATAAAGTAGATACAGAAGCAGAAGAGGAACTTTCGCAAGTATTCGGAATACGTTCGATTCCAACATTGTTGTTCATCCCGATGGATGGAAAGCCGATGATGTCGCAGGGAGCTCTTCCTAAAGCTGATTTGAAAAGAATAATCAGTGAAAACCTGAAAGTGGACTTGTAAATTCCGGAAACTGAAACGTAAGACGTGTCATTTGATGCGTCTTTTTTTTGTCTTTATTTTTAAGGTTTCAATTAATTGAATAATAATTTAAACAAAACTCTATATTTTCCACACAAAAAAATGCTGTGTTTTTATAATATTCTGATAATTTTGTCGTTTAGTAAATGTTCGTGAAAAACGAATTTTTTTTCATAATCTTTATATTGTTTTTCCCTGCCTTTCGTGTAGAGGCGGGGTTTTTATTTAGTTGTTGCTTGGGAGTTAAATGTTGGAATTGTAAAAAGAAAAATTTGCTTCTTCAAGGATTTCGCCCTGATGAAACAAATTTATTCTTATTAACAAAAACTCGTTTAATGTAGAAATGCTAAATCAATTAATTTTTAGCACCTTCCATGACTAATTTACCTTTGTAGTATAAGTCGCCATCAACGTAGTAAGCTCTGTGATAAACATGGATTGTACCTGTTTCTTTGCATACTGCTAATGTTGGAGCTTCTGCCTTGTAATGTGTTCTTCTTTTTGCGCCTCTTGTATGAGACTGTCTTCTCTTAGGATGTGCCATTTTACACTATTTTTTATTGTTAATTAATATCGTTTTTTTTCAATTCTTCTAAACATTTCCAGCGTGGGTCAATTTCATCGTTTTCTTCAACCGTTTCGGTTTCTGCTCTTTCGAGATATTCAATTACTTCTTGATTACATTGACTTACGTCTTGGTGAACTCTGTGAATAGGCAATGATAAAATGATATATTCATAAATCAAAGAAGCTATATCGAACTCGCCTTCTTCTGAAGGGATGACGATAACATCATCGGATTCCTCTTCATATTCATGGCCGTATTTCAAATAAATGACAGCTTCATTTTCTATTGCTTGTTCGTATTCGTCATTGCATCTGTCACAAGGGATATACACATTACCTGAGAAATTAAATGTCAAAATGAATTCTCTTTCATGCTTTTCTACGTTCAAATTCACTTTTACATTACCTTTCTTTACTTCTGAGAACTCAAAATTCTCGAAGAATTTATCATCAATTTCGTACTCAAAATCATGGTAACCAATTGATAATCCTGCTATTGGTAATATGTAATCGTTTCCTACTTTCATAATATCCCCTAAAATCGGGGTGCAAAGATAACAAAATTATTTCATTTTTAGAAGCTTTTGATTTTATTTTTTTGTCAGACATCTGTTGTTGGTGTCTGAATTCAACAGTTTCAGTTCAAAATTTCTATCGCTTTCTGTAAAATATCGTCTAATGGTTCGTAGATTTGGTAAAAGGCTTCATCACCGAAGACGTCTCTTGCCACATACGCTTTAAACAAAGGTTCAGACAATTCTCTGGCTTTTATTTTGTCAGATTTAGTTCCTTTAATTTTCTTTGTATCAGTACGTTGCATCAATTCAGCGAACATGTCATCAGTAAAGATAAATTCGTCGTTGAATTTTTTTACGTCGCCATATTTTAGGATTTCATTACGGTGCGAATCGGCATAGTCGAAAGCATATTGGAACAAGATGCCAGCATTAGCCATTTTGTTGAAGAAATAGCGGCTGCTGTCATTTTCAAGTGGTACGTAAATATCTGGCATGATGCCGCCACCGCCATAAACGATTTTACCTTTCGGAGTTATATATTTCAGAGAATCAGCGAAATGAATGCTGTCAATATTAAACATCTCGCCAGTTTCATAGCGTGTGTATTCTTCAAGCAGATATTCCGCCTTGTCGCCTGTGAAAGGTTTCTGGATACATCTTCCGGTCGGAGTATAATAGCGTGCTACCGTAAGACGAATCGCTCCGTTTTCACCGAGATCGAATTGTTCCTGAACCAAGCCTTTTCCGAACGAACGTCGTCCTATGATGACACCTCTGTCATTGTCTTGGAGAGCGCCGGCGACAATCTCGCTCGCACTTGCAGAACCTTCGTCGATAAGAACGACAACATCATTGTCTTCCCACAACCCTCTGTGCCTCGAATAAATGTAAGAACGCTCACGATGTTCTCCTTCTGTATATACGATAAGGTTATAATCTTCAAGCATTTCATCGACGATGCCGACAGCTTCACCCAGATAACCTCCGGTGTTGCCTCTTAGGTCGAGGATGAGTTTTGTCATGCCTTCTGATTTCAGTTTTTTCACGGCGTCAACAAATTCTTTATGTGTCGTGGCGGAGAATTTTGTCATCTTGATAAAGCCGATGTTCTTGTCTATCATATAAGAAACATCGATGCTGTGTGTCGGGATTACGTCTCTTGTTATGGTAAAATCCAGCAAATCAGCAACACCACGTCTCTTGATTTTTACATCGACTTTAGTTTTTTTGGGGCCTTTGAGAAGACGCATCGCATCTTTGTTTGTGACTTTTGTACCTGCTACCAAGGTGTCGCCAACATAAACTATTCTGTCGCCAGCCAAAATGCCGACTTTTTCGGAAGGTCCGCCTTTTATTGTATTGATAATCGTGATGGTATCTTTTTCGATGCGGAACGAAACGCCTATACCATGGAAGCTGCCATGCAGACCTTCATTGACTTCGTCAAGCACCTCCGGCTTGATATATTCGCTATGCGGATCCATCGATTCCAATACATGAGTAACAGCTTTAACCTGGAGCTCCTTCATGTTCACGGTATCGACATATTCTTTATCGATCAAAGAAAAAATATCGTTGATATAAGAAAGGTCGCTACTGTTTTTTTGTGTTGTAGCGATTCCATTCGATTTAGCGATATAGATACCGAACAACACGCCGACAGCAAGAACTGCGGAATATATAATAGGTGTCAAAGACTTGTTCTTCATATATTGTAGATTATCAATACACTTTCAAAATATCACGGAGTTTTCAAACTGTTGCACTTGATAATGTAAGTTCTGAACCAGCCTTTTTGAACAAACCTTGTAACACTGTTCCAGGACCGACTTCGATAACTTCTGACAATCCGTTTACGATCATATTTCCCATTGTCTGAGTCCAGCGTACTGGAGATGTCAGTTGTGATATAAGATTTGCTTTGATTATGTCTGGAGAAGTGACGGCTTGACCTGTAACGTTTTGATATATAGGGCAGATGCCTTGACTGAATTTAGTACTTTGTATTGCTTCAGCGAGTTTAACGCGGGCTGGTTCCATGAGAGGGCTGTGGAATGCGCCGCCTACCTGAAGAGGAAGAGCTCGTTTAGCGCCGGCTTCTTTGAGAAGCTGACATGCTATCTCCACACCTTTGAGGCTGCCAGATACAACAACTTGTCCGTTACAGTTGTAGTTGGCAGCTATTACAACTTCATTTTTTATGGAGTTACATATAGTTTCGATTTTTTCATTGTCCAAACCGATGACAGCTGCCATCGTACCAGGATTCTCTTCACAGGCAGCTTGCATGGCGTTTGCTCGTGCTGCCACGAGACGTAATCCGTCTTCAAATTGAAGCGTCTTATTCGCTACCAAAGCGGAAAACTCTCCTAATGAATGACCTGCAACCATGTCAGGCTTGAAATCTGTTAACATTTTAGCTAAGATGACAGAATGAAGGAAAATGGCAGGCTGAGTGACTTTGGTCTGTTTCAAATCTTCAGCGGTTCCTTCAAACATAATATCAGTGATAGAAAATCCGAGGATGTCGTTTGCTTTTTTAAACATATCCTTCGCTTTAGGAAACTTATCGTAAAGATCTTTTCCCATTCCAACAAATTGGGCACCCTGTCCCGGAAAAACGTAAGCTTTCATTTGAAGTAAATTATGGTTAATATATAATTAATCACGTAGAGATACATCGTGTGCGTCTCTACGTGAAATGACGTGTATTTAATCTCTTGAGTTTCCAAAGAATCTAAGTAAATACAAGAACAGATTCAGGAAGTCGAGATATAATGTCAATGCGGCGTGTATTGTGATTTTTGCCATTGTGTCGCCATCGTTGATGCCAGCATTGCCGATTTGTTTTATTTTTTGAACATCGAAAGCGGTAAGACCTGTGAAGATGAGTACGCCAGCTATGCTGATGATGTAGTCCAGTCTTGCGCTGTGCATGAAGAAGTTGACCAAAGTTGCTATGATGACACCGATCAAAGCCATGAACAAGAAAGATCCGAATTTAGTGAGGTCGGTTTCTGTTGTGTAGCCAACTACCGCCATTACGCCGAACATTCCGGCACTGATGATGAAGGTCTTGAATATTGAAGCTGCCGTATAAGCCCAGAAGATGAAACTGAGACTCATGCCCATTAAAATGGAATATATGACATACCAAAGTACGGTTTGTTGTACTGACATTCTGTCGCTTTTCGCAGACATCAGAAATACTATTAATAAAGGTGCAAATGTCACTATCCATCCGAGGATGCTTATTTTTGCGCCTCCTTGAGGTGTCGCTACCATGAGAAGGCTCATCAAATTAGCGTTGGTCCCGAATAAAAATGCTGTTGCTGCTGTTATGCCAAGCGCTACAAACATCCATAAAAAAACGTTAGAAACAAACGACTTCGTCATTGCTTGTGTCATTGTTCCGCGATTGTAATTTTCATTGAACTGATACATAACTTATTTTTTGGTTTATAACTATATGGACAAAATTATTGTCGCAATTAATGCAAATTCGATCCTATGAGCTGCAAGAACTCCGCTCTTGTCTCGCTGCGTTCAAAAGCACCGACAAAATCGGATGTCGTAGTGACAGAACTCTGCTTCTGAACACCACGCATACTCATGCACAAATGTCGTGCCTCAATGACGACTGCCACGCCAAGTGGATGAAGCGCCTCATTGATGGCTTCCTTAATCTGTGTGGTAAGTCTTTCCTGTACCTGAAGTCGTCGGGAATACGCTTCCACAACACGGGCGATCTTGCTCAATCCTGTAATGTAACCGTTCGGAATATAAGCGACATGTGCCTTGCCGATGAACGGTATCATGTGATGCTCGCACAAAGAGAATAATTCTATGTCTTTCACGACAACCATCTGGCGATAATCTTCCTTGAATCTTGCGGAAAGCAAAATCTCCTTGGGATCCATGGTGTATCCTTGCGTTAAAAACTGCATCGATTTCGCTACACGTAAAGGCGTTTTCTCAAGACCTTCGCGGTTGACATCTTCGCCAAGAAGTTCTAATATGGCAGCGTAATGCTCTTGAAGTTTCTCTAATTTCTCAGGATTGAACTTGTCGATCCTTTCGTATCCTACTATTTCGTTGTTCATCATCAATTATTTATTTTTACCTTGACAAAGGTTTCAAAACATGTAAAACATACATAATATAATAAAAATGAAACTGCAAACGCTGTCCTGTCTTCAGGGAATTTTATCGCGTAAATCACTAAAATGACAAGAAACGCTATGAGTTTCACCATCGTACTTATCATGGATAGATATGTCATCTTGCTGGCGTCATTTTTTTTTCTGACGTTTAATGTCAGGAAAAACATCACTACGTTCACTGCGGCGAAAAACATGATCTGAAACGGCCAAAGTGAAGTGACGAATTGCGGACATATTTGCTTGAATACAAAAGTCGCTGCCACCATCAAGACGATGACACAGAATAAAGAAATGAAAAAAACTGTTTTGTTGGATTTCATTATTTCTTGTTTTCTGGCTTTTGATTTTCAATATTGCTCATCTCGCATTTTCCGATAAATCTGGCACCTATTTCTATATATAGCTGCTTGGTGCTGAGTTCGCCTTCGATATGCGATGTCGATTTCATCGATGTGAGTTCTTCAACAGTGAGTTTTCCTTTTACTTGGCCCGACAAATCGGCTTGTTTGCAGAAAATGTCACCTTCTATGACACCGTTTTGTCCCAAGACAATCTTGCCTGTCGATTTCACGGTTCCCATCACTTTACCGTCTATTCTTATGTCGCCATGGGATTCTATTTCTCCTTTTATTACAGTGCCATTGCCTATAATGTTTCTTGCAGGACTTTCATTATTACTCATAATATTGTTTTTTTCATTATCATTTCGATTGTTTATTCCAAAATTCTAGATATTCTTCCACATTTTTGTTGTTATAGAATATTGGATAATTATCTTTCGATATTAACATTACCTGATATTGGTCTTCCTGGATTCCTCCGAAGAGATAATCGGACAAGAACATAGCTGTCTTGTAATCGTTGGCTTTCGCTTCGTTAGCGAAAAGTCCTATCGTAATCAGCGTCTCTTGCTTATTCAGCATAAGGTTTTTGACTTCAAGTTGCAGCATCCTGAAGTTATCTTTGTTAAAGTCGTTAAGACGGACTTTCAACGGATTTACCCTGACTTTCTTGGTATTACAAATAATCATTACATAATATTCATTATCAGGATTATAAGAATACGGATATTCTTTTTCAGGTTCTTTTTCTTTTTGACGTGCGCTTTCTACAGGAAGTCCGAGGCTGTACATTTCATTAGCTTTCAGAAGAATTTCCATCGCATACGGTTTGATGCTGCTGGTAGGATATTTCTGCACCAATCTGTAGAGCGCATAAGCCATAGAGTCAACGACTTGTATGTTGCCTACAGCCATCGCATCGAGAAATTCAAAGCGAGGCATCAGAAGAGTGTCGTTTGGACATATTTCGCGGGCTTTCTCCACGTTGGCCCTGACGATTTTGTACTGCCCGTTTTTATGTGCTTCAAATGTCTCGGCATATAAATTTGATGACTCCTGACCTTTTTCCTGTTCTTTCACGAAATATTCAGGGTCGATGATGATTTTCGCCTGATTAGAATCTGGATATTTGTTAAGTATCTGATTTTTATAATGATCGGATTTATCGTTGTCTTTGTTAGCATTATACATTTTGTAGAGATAATACCAAGATGACAATTCGTGTTCGTTTGCAGGATAGCGTTCGTTGAGTTCGGTATAAGCTTTTATGGAGTTGTTGTAATCTTCAAGATTGTCGTAATAGATATATCCGATGTTATTCAAAGCTTGGAGAATCTGTTCGTTAGCTTCTTTCTTTTGTTTTTCTGAGAATGGAAGTTGTTGCAAGTAATAGCCGATGTCTGTCGGTTGATATTTTGCGGTGTCTGCTGGTGCCTCGTTTTTACGTTCTTCCAGCAATTTAGTTATTTCGTCTTCGGAGAGAGAAGCCAATTCTTCTTCGGAAAAATATTCAAGAAGTTCATTTTCAGTTGAATTTTCTTCGGTTATCATGCTTCTTTTGTTGCTGATGAACCAGAAGTCTTCCAATTCTCTGTTACCCCATTTGTTTCTAAATTCTGTTGCGCCTCTTGTGAGGGAAGTCTGGTTGTAGAAATACCATGACGCTGATCCAGGTGCTGAAGTGTTTGTCATATTAGGATTTGCGAGTTGTTCTCCGGCGCCGAGGAGCGCTAATTGTTCTTGCAGCTCTTTCTCTTTTTCAAGTCGCTCTTGTTCAGCTTTATAATCTTCGATGACTTGTAAAATTATCTTGTTCCTGGAAACAGAATCCATTTCGGCGAGACGTAAAAGACTGTCTTGAAGTTGATATGTGGTGAGATTAGCTACCAAATCAGAGAGCATAACCGAGAGGTTGAGGAGGCTGTCATATTCTGGATATGTCCTGTCCATCGTCATCACAACGGTGTCGTAATAAGCTTGCGATAAAACATAGTCCTTGTTATCAAATAGCATGGAAGCTACTTTCAATGATGACTTGACTTTTTGTTTGTCATTGGTTTTGCTTGTCGCTACTGAGTTTCTGAGATATTTTATTCCGAGTTCTTCGTCGTTAAGTTTTAACGCTACGTCCGACATCGCATAGAAAATCCTGTCTTTGTATTCGATGTTTTTTGAGTCGTCGAGCATTCTCCAGAACATCTTCATAATTGCGGTAGTGTCTTTGGAATCATGGCATCTCGCAAGATTCATCTGGGCCTCAAATGTCATTTCATAGCCTGGATGTCTTTTGATGACGGCTTTAAATTGTTCTGTGGCTTTTGCGTTATCTCCTTGATGTTCATAAATTTGTCCCAAGACAAACATCGTCCTGGCTCTTTTGTCGTTGTCGATGTTGGTAAGCAGCGCTCTTTTAAGATATTTCACCGCTTCATCATATTGTTTCATTTTTATATGATAGTCGGCATATACCAAATCGAGGTTATTTCTTACATATTTTGGCATTTTGTCGGTCTCCGATTTCGCCACTATCAAAGACTGTAACAATGATTCCGCCTTCGGGAACTGCTGTGTTTCTATGTAAGTCTTTGCCAACCATAGATTTGCAGTATGAGCGATTTCGTCTTTCTTGTATGATTGAGCGACAAAGTCGAAGGTGCGGCGTGCCGGAATATATTCTTGCTTGTAAAAATTGGCTTTGGCCATCAGGAGATACGCATCGTCGATCCATTTGACGTATTCTTTGCCTCCGAAGTACATGGAATGGCGTTGAATACATATTGAGGATTTTTCTATAGCTCTGTCCATCTGTGAGTTAAGAGCCAAGGCGTTTTCTTTTGTACCGTAGTTAAACACAGGAAGTATCGCCGTGTAATCGTCTTTTGCAGATTCTTTCAGCAACTTTTCCCCTTCTTTCACACTTTGGTCGCCATTCCACCAGACGTTATAATGACTTGTCATATTGTGATAAACTCTTCTGTTCCATTTGTTTTTCTTTGTAGAACAAGAAGTTAACGCAAATATTGACAATAAGGCGATAAGTATTATTCTATTTTTATTATTTCTGATTCTCAACACTTTTCTGACAATTTTTAATCTAATCAAGAAATATAACTCTATTTTCTGTTTTTTATTTTCGACATCATTTTCCAAATATGCAAAAATAAATAATTAGACATTATGAATGAACTTTTTTTCAATAAAAAAATAAAAATAATCGCAGAAAACTTGTAATTTTACGGCTTGAATTAAAAATGACGAAATGGATAATTTTGTAGTATCAGCAAGGAAATACAGACCTATAACTTTTGACAGTGTCGTGGGGCAGAAAGCTATCACCGCTACTTTACAGAATGCTATAAGAACCAATACGTTAGCTCAAGCATTTCTGTTTTGTGGTCCGAGAGGAGTTGGTAAAACGACCTGCGCTCGTATCATGGCTAAAACCATCAACTGCATGAATCCTACCGCCGATATGGAGGCCTGCGATCAGTGTGAATCTTGTAGAAGCTTCAATAATTCCAATTCATTCAACATCTATGAGCTTGACGCTGCCTCGAACAATTCCGTTGATGACATCAGAAATCTCGTCGATCAGGTCAGAATACCTCCTCAAGTCGGAAAATACAAAGTGTATATCATCGATGAGGTACACATGCTTTCTCCAGCCGCTTTCAACGCTTTCCTGAAAACTTTGGAAGAACCTCCGGCGTATGCTAAGTTTATTCTGGCGACTACAGAAAAACACAAGATTATCCCGACAATTTTGTCAAGATGTCAAATATTTGATTTTAAAAGAATTACTGTTGACGATATAAGCAAGCATCTGCAAAATATCGCTTTGAAAGAAGGTGTCGTAGCAGAAGAAGAGGCGCTTAATGTCGTGGCTCAAAAAGCTGACGGCGCTCTTCGTGACGCTCTTTCCATCTTCGACCAAATGGTAAGTTTTTCGGGTAAAAACATAACTTATAAGGATGTAATAAATAACCTCAATGTCCTTGATTATGAATATTATTTCAGAATGGTGGATAATATTCTCAATAAAGATAATAATGCTATTTTGCTGCTAATCAATAGTGTGGTTGAAAGTGGTTTCGATATTCAGCATTTCGTGCAAGGCTTGGCGAGTCATCTTAGAAATCTGCTCCTTGGAAAAGATGAACGTGTTGTAGATCTGATGGAGGTGAGCCGACAAGTGAAAATGAGGTACTGCGAACAAGCCCAAAGATGCTCGCAATATTTCCTCTTGAAATCGTTGGATATTGTTAATCAATGCGATTTGAATTTCAGAAACAGTAGCAACAAACGACTTCATACCGAAATCTGCCTGATGAAAATGTGCTACGTCGAAGGTCAGCAAGTGCGACAACAGCAACCAGCTCAGCAACCGATTCAGCAGCCAAATCAGCAACCGATTCAGCAACCAAATCCTCAGCCGGTTCAACAGCAGCCGGTTCAACGACCTGTGCAGCAACAATTTGTGCAGCAATCAGTTCAACAGCCGATAGCTCAGAGACCTGCAGTTCAACAGCAACCTGTTCAGCAACAACATGTTCAGCAACAGCAGCAACAAGTTCAACAGCAGCAGCCTACAGCAATCAGAGTCGGTAGGTTGAATCGTGCGAGCACGATTTCCATCACGGAAGAGGAACAGAAAAAAGTCGAGGTGAAAGAAGAGGTCTGGAACAATAGTTTCACACAAGAACAGCTGACGAAGGCGTGGAACGATTTCATTGAGTGTCACCAGGGTTCGTCTCCGTTTTTCATCGCTGGTATCAAAAATGCAGAACCAACGCTGGTAGGAAATTCGGAAATTCGTTTTAAAATAGATAATATCTTGATTGTCAAAGAACAAGATAATATGTATATGCTTCATGAACATCTTAAAAAAGCGCTTCATAACAATCAGTTCGTGCTTAAAGAAGAAATTGTGGAACGCCCGAAAGAAGATGTCCTATACACTGACAAACAAAAATTTGAAAAGATGGCAAGTCAGAATCCGAACTTGCTTGATTTAAAAGAATCACTTGGTTTACAATTAGGTATATAATATTATGGGAATTTTAAGATGGTTAGGTGAAAAGACATTGAAAGTCTTGGGATGGAAACTCGTCGGGACAATTCCTGATGATGTTAAAAAATGTATCATTACGGTCGCTCCGCATACAAGTATCGACGACTTTATTCTTGGCCGTTTGGCTTATTGTTCAATAGATAAGCCTGTTAAGTTTCTGATAAAGAAAGAGTTTTTTGACGTTCCGATTTTGAAACAGATTCTGCTGAAACTCGGAGGAATACCTGTAGATCGAAGCAGAAACAATAATATTGTGAATCAGGTGTCTGCGATGTTCGACAAGTATGATACTTTGAACATCGTCATAGCTCCGGAAGGTACAAGAAAATGTGTGAATAAGTGGAAGAAAGGTTTTTATTATATCGCATTGAAAGCCAATGTCCCTATTGTGTTGGGCTTCCTCGATTTCAAGAAAAAAGAATTAGGATTCGGGCCGATCTTACATCCTACAGGAAATTACGAAGAAGATTGGAAAATAATGGAAGATTTTTATCGGGGATTTACAGCGAAACATCCTGAAAGATACAATCTTTCCAACTAAAATTATCTTTATGGGCAAGGAAAAAAAGAAGAAAGAAAAGTTAAGGGATCGTTTAAGGAAAAAATATCGAATCGTTGTTTATAACAATGAAACATACGAGGAAAGGATTCATTTTAAGTTCACTTTGATGAATCTCTTCAATATAGTCGTCATCTCTTCTGTGCTCCTGATTGTCTTGGTGACGTATCTCATCGCATTCACTCCTTTGAGGGAGTATATTCCGGGCTACACTGATGTCAGTTTGAATCGACGAGTCTATGAAATGGAGAGACGTGCCGATTCATTAGAGACTGTTTTTAAGCAGAAAGATTTATATATCAATAACTTAAAGAGAATCATAATGGGAGAGGAATTCAATGATGACAGCGTGAATTCGCTTCTGCCAAAATCGAGTAACACCAACTTTAACAATATCGTAGTGAAAAATTCAAAAAAAGACAGTATTTTTCGCTTAGAATATGAAGCCGAGACACGTAACAATTTGTTTAACAACGATATAATGTCCGACATTAATCAAGAGTTCAAATTGGTTTCATTTTTCGCACCGATAAACGGCATCGTTACGAATCATTTCAACAGAGAAGAAAAACATTTCGGAACAGATCTGGTGTCGAGTAATAATTCTGTTATCAAAGCGACTGCCGATGGTACCGTCGTTTATTCTGATTGGACTGTAGATAATGGTTATTGTATTGGAATTCAGCATAATGGAAACTTGTTTTCGGTGTATAAACATAATGCTGTTTTATTGAAAGAAGACGGCGATTTTGTCAGTGCCGGAGATGCGATAGCCATTTATGGTAATAGCGGCAGCCTTTCGACCGGGCCGCATCTTCATTTTGAATTATGGTACAACGGAACGCCATTGAATCCAGAAGATTATATTTCTTTTGAAAGCAATATTCAATAATATTATTTTAATTATCTTTGCAAGCTAAACTAATTTATAAGAGATGGATATTTTAATAAGAGTCATACAATTAGTGATGTCGTTGTCACTGTTGGTTTTGATACATGAATTCGGTCATTTTATTGCAGCTGTAATTTTCAAGACAAGAGTAGAGAAATTCTACATGTTTTTCAATCCAAAATTCTCTATTTTCAGGTGTAAGAAAGTCCATGGAAAATGGCGCTTCGCTTTTTTCAGCAAGAATGTTCCGGATAAGTTTATCACACACGAACATATTGATCCAATAACCAACAAGAAATCATATACTTACGAAGCCGTCGATTTAAGCACACTTCCAGAAGATGATTGGCGTACAGACGAAGAACATACAGAATTCGGTATTGGCTGGGTGCCTCTCGGAGGTTATTGCAGCATAGCCGGAATGATTGACGAGTCGATGAATCTTGGTCAGATGCAACAAGAACCGCAGCCGTGGGAGTTCAGAAGCAAACCGGCTTGGCAAAGACTTATTATTATGGTCGGCGGTGTCGTGATGAATGTAGTATTGGCATATTTTATCTATACAGGCTTGCTTATTTCACAAGGCGAACAATATGTCTCTACAGCAGAAGTTAATAAATATGGCATCATTACCAGCGACTTAGCTAAAGAAATCGGATTCCAGGATGGCGATAAGATATTGTCTTTAGATGGTAATTATGTAGAGAATTTCAATAAGATTCAGCTGGAACTTATTCTGGAAGATGTTAAAAACATTGAGATAGAAAGAGGAGGCAAGAAGATGAATATAGAGATTCCAGAGGATGCCGTAGCAAAGATGCTTAAATCGCAGGAGATTTTGTTGGGGTACAGAATGCCGTTCATTATCAGAGATTTCGCTCAACAATCTGTGGCAAAAGAAGCTGGAGTTTCAGTAGGAGACAGAATAATTAAAATTAACGACATACAGACTCCGTATTTCCAGGATTTTGTTCAGAATATAGCGCAATTTGCTGATAGTGATATTACTCTCGGTGTGGTTCGTGGTAGCGATACTTTGCAATTCGCAATGCATCTTCCTCAAGAAGCTCAAATAGGTGCATATACAGAAAATATTTCTTTTAGCACACAAGAATATACTTTCACCCAAGCTATACCAAGAGGTTTTAATAAGACAGGAGAAGAACTTAGCGACTATTGGAAACAACTGAAACTTATATTCACTCCTGAAACTCAAGCATATAAGAGCCTCGGTGGATTTATTTCTATCGGAAGTATTTTCCCTGAAAAATTTAATTGGTTGACATTTTGGAATTTGACTGCGTTCTTGTCAATTATCCTTGCTGTAATGAACATATTACCGATACCAGCACTCGATGGCGGACATGTGTTGTTCTTACTTGTAGAAATCATAACTAGAAGAAAACCAAGCGATAAGTTCCTGGAAATAGCTCAAAGTGTAGGTTTGGTAATATTGTTGGCCTTACTTATTTTCGCAAATGGTAACGACATCATAAGATGGTTGTTCTAATTTTATTAATTAATAAGGTGTATAAAATAACATTTGTTAAATAAAAACGGCACAATAAACATATAAAATAAAAGTTTAAAATAAGGTTAAAACGAAAATAATATAGTGCAAAAGATAAGATTCATACTGGTAATTATGCTGATTGTTGCGACAAAAGGAATATTGATGGCGCAACAAGCTCCTATGTTTACAAATTACAGTAACTCTTATGCTTCTGTTAATCCAGGTTTCGGCGGTCTCAGCGACGGTGTTAACGTGATGGGAATCTATAGAGATCAATGGACTGGATTTAAAGACGAGAATGGAAACGCTGTCGCTCCTAAAACGATGCTTTTTTCCGGAGATATACCTGTGAAATCGTTACACGGCGGAGCTTCACTCGCTATAATGAATGACCAAATCGGATTTGAGAATAACGTCAATGTGAATATGGGATATTCGTTCCATCTGGATTTAGGCGACGGTACTTTGGGAATTGGTTTGTCACTCAATATGTTGAATCGTTCCGTCGATTTCAGTAAATATATACCGACCATTGAAAATGACCCGATACTCCCGAAAGGCGAACAAGACGCCATGATGGTTGACGGAAATTTCGGTTTGTTCTGGCAAGTCCCTGAAAAATTTTATGTCGGTTTTTCTGCCACAAATCTCTTCGAGTCTAAAAGCAAGGAGTTGTCGTCAAGCGCTACTTCAAGCGCAAGTTTTATAGGTGACAGAACATTTTATCTGATGGCAGGGTATGAATATCAATTTGATAACCCGCTTTTCAAACTACTTCCGTCCTTATGTGTAATGAGCGACATCGCTTCAACACAGTTCAATTTAGGAACAAAATTGTTGTATAACAATCAAGTTTGGGGAGGTATAAATTATCGTTACCAAGAATCAATAGCGGCCATGATAGGTTTTAAACTTAAAGACATTCAGATTTCATATTCTTATGACATAAATACAATGGGAATAGCAGTTCAAGGGTCGCATGAAATATGTATAAGTTATTTATTTAGAATGAATTTGGAGAAATCTCCTAGAATATATCATAACATCAGATATTTGTAAAAAATATTTTTCAACAAATTAGTAAATTATAATTTTTTTTATTTACCTTTGCAGACTCATATATTTGTAACTATATAGTATTGAGAAATTAAATAACAAATTTATATAAAATGAAAAAGTTAGTAGTATTAAGTCTTATTATTTTAACTTTTGTAAGTTGCAGTAATACAAACCAAGGAGAATTAGTTGGTGTGAGAAAACAATCGAAACAATTCTATTATCCAGATCCTTACGGTATGGTGTTCGTCCCACTTGGCAGTTATACCATGGGTGTTGGCGGACAAGATGTTGCTTCGAGTCAAGTATCTCAACCTAAAACAATCTCTGTATCATCATTTTACATGGATCAAACAGAGATTACAAACAACGAATATCGTGAATTCGTTTATTGGGTAAGAGACTCCATCGCACGTAAGTTTTTAAGTGAAGGCGAAAACGGAGACGCTTATCTTATTAGCCAAGATCCAAAAACTGGCGAACAATATGATCCTGCGATTTTGAATTGGGATGAAGAGATAGACTGGAGAAGCGAATCACTTGAAAAATTATTCCTTCCTGAAAACGAACGTTTCTTCGGTAAAAAAGAAATCGATACAAGACAATTATTCTACGAATATTATTGGATTGACCTTCATGCAGCTGCTAAGAAAGAGTTCAGAAATGACGCTGACTTCCATAACGCAGGTTTAGCAAACCGTCCTCAAGGTTTGACAGACAGATCTGTCTATGTAAAACATGACAAGATTAATGTATATCCAGATACATTGGCATGGATCCACGATTATTCATACTCATTCAACGATCCTTTGACAGAAAAATATTTCTGGCATATAGCTTACGACAACTATCCTGTAGTTGGAGTTAACTGGAATCAAGCAAAGGCATTCTGTATCTGGCGTACAGAAAAATTAAACAAATATTTGAAATCACAAAAAGGCGAAACCGCATTGGCAGAATTCCGTCTCCCAACAGAAGCTGAATGGGAATGGGCTGCTCGCGGTGGTAACCACCTCAACCCATATCCATGGGGCGGACCTTACACTCGTAATGAAAAAGGTTGCTTCATGGCAAACTTCAAACCTTTACGTGGTAACTACATCGCTGACGGCGGTTTGAGAACTATCGTTGTCGGTCACTATCCACCAAATGACTGGGGATTGTATGACATGGCTGGTAACGTAGCTGAATGGACTAACAGTGCTTATGACCCACTTTCATATAATTTTACTTGGGATATGAACCCTAATTATACTTACAATGCTGATGAAAACGATCCTGCTAACATGAAGAGAAAAGTCGTTCGCGGAGGCTCATGGAAAGATATAGCATATTATCTCGAAGTCACAACTCGCGCTTACGAATATCAAGATACAGCAAAATGTTACATCGGTTTCCGTTGTATCCAACCTTATCTCGGACGTAACAAAGGTGACAATCCAGCAAAAGCATCAAGAGTTTATAATTAATTAAAAAAAAGATTAAGAAAAAAAGATTGTATAACTAAAAAAAATTATATAAAATGGGAAACAATAAAGAAACACAAAACATGGGATTCTTCAAAAAATTCCAATTATTAACTCAGTCAAAGGGTTATAAAGTATTCATGGGTTATGTATATGGCTTCGGTGCAGCTATCGTTCTTATTGGTGCTTTGTCAAAACTTACTCACTTACCAATTTTAGGTATTCCAGCTAACGTATTACTTTCTGTAGGTTTGTGTACAGAAGCTATCATCTTCGTTTTATCATCATTTGAACCACCTCACATGGAACCAGATTGGACATTAGTATATCCAGAATTGGCAACAGGTGAAGCTAGAAAAGAAAATACAGCTAAACAAGTAAAAGCTTCTACAACAGAACAATTAGAAGAAATGTTCGCAAAAGCAAAAATAGATGAACAAGTTCTTGCAAAATTAGGCGCAAGCATCAACAAGCTCAGCGAAAACGCATCACAAATGGCTAACATCAGCAATGCAGTAGCAGCAACAAACGACTACGCACAAGCTATGAAGAAAGCTACAGAATCTGCAAATGCTCTTCAAGTTCAAATTCAGAGCTCTATGATAGTTGCAGAAACAAACAACAAATTAAACAAGACAATGTCAGAATATATTGAAAAAGTAAGCGCATCTGCAAATTCAACAGAAGCTCTCAATCATCAGATTTCTGATTTGTCAAAACGCATGACAGCCCTCAACACAGTTTATGGCAACATGCTTTCAGCAATGAACGTCAAGGCATAATAATCTTAAAAGATTTTTATTAAGCTATTATTAACTCAATAAAAAAGTATAAAGATGTCAGGAGCAAAAGAAACCCCAAGGCAGAAGATGATCGGAATGATGTATCTTGTTCTTACGGCCTTGTTAGCCTTGAACGTTTCTGTAGAAGTCCTCGATGCCTTCAAAATAGTTAACGAAGGTCTCGAAACAACTTACACAAGCGTTGACAGTAAGATCAATGATTACTATAAAACATTCGAGCAACAATATAACAAGAATCCAGAAAAGACAGAAAACCACTGGAAAAAAGCTCAGGAAATTCGTACAAAAACAGACGAAATCATCAATTATATTGAAACAGATGTTAAACTCGCTTTGTTATTGTTAAACAACGAAACTACTTTGGAAGGATTATTGAATCCGGAGACAGAAGAGGAAAGATTAATCCTCAATCCTGATCAAATCGATCCTAAGAAAAACAGACGTGTATTCCACAAAGTTAACTTTAGCGAAAAAGCACTTGCCCAAAGAGATAAGTATGACAATGTCAACCTCTTCATGATAGAACAAGGTAAAGCTAGCGAACTTCGTGAAAAAATTGAACAATATCGTAATTATATCATCAACTCAGTTGAGTCTGTAGGTATTACTGATTATGATAAACATGTTGGCCTTATTACAAACGCTGAATATAAAGAGGCAGATGGCACTCCATCAACATGGGAAAGAAGTCACTTCGATCACGTTATCATTCCAGGTGCTATATCAGTTCTCAATGAAATAGTAAGTGAAATTCAAACAACAGAATACGACGCTATCGCTGAATTGTTCAAGAATGTCGATGCTGGTGACTTTAAATTCAATACATTGGAAGCTAAAGTTTTCCCTAAGACAACCTACGTTTTACAAGGACAAGATTACGAAGCTGACGTATTTATCATAGCTTCAGATAATACAAAAGAATTTGACGCTAAATATGCAAGAGGCGTTAAAGAATTATCAAAAGCAAGCGCTAACGCTATCCAAAAGATTTCAAGTAAAAACGGTGTCGTTAAGATTAAAGTTCCAACAAGTGCAGAAGGCGAACAAAATATCGCAGGTGCAATTGAAATGAAAAACCCATTGACAGGCGCTGTTGAACTTTATCCATTCCATACATCTTACACAGTTGCTCCTCCTTCAGCAAACGTTAACCCAACTAAGATGAATGTTATGTATATTGGTTTGGAAAACCCTATCGCTATCTCAGCTCCAGGTTTCACAAAAGAACAAATCAGCCTTGATGTCACAAACGGTGAACTGATTAAAGGTGCAAACGGCGAACTTTTGGTTAAGCCAGGCGATGAAGGAACAATCACAACAGTTACAGTTTCAACAACTATCGATGGCAAAAAAGTCATCTTGGATAACTGCGACTTCCGTTTGAAACGCGTTCCTGACCCGAAACCAATCCTCAACGGCAAGACAAGCGGTAAGTTCAGCAAGAACTTGCTTCAAAATATGGACGGTTTCTTCGTAACAATGGGCGAGGATTTCGACTTCGAAGGCTTCAATTTTGAAGTGTTGTCATACGATGCTGTTACATTCGTTAGCGGTGATACTAGAGGTGTAAGAGGTGTAACTGGCAGATTATTTGACAATCGTGTTAAAGATCTTATGAAAAGTGCTAGATCAGGACAACGTATTTCTATCGAAAACATCAAGGTAAAAGGTCCAGATGGAAAAGAACGTCTCCTCGAAACACCTATCACAATTACAGTTGAATAATAATTTAAAATAACATCAATGAAAAAATTATTTGTAATATTAGGTTTAGTAGGAATATATTTATTCTTCGTACCTGAAGTTTCAGCTCAGAACTTTGCGGATGAGACTACATTGGTAGATGGCCTTTATGATGAAACTGCATCAGGAGAAAAGACACCTATGCCTCTTCCAACAATTAGAGAAGCTGATGTTATGTGGAAAAAAACTATCTGGCGCGAAATCGACTTCCGTCAAAAAATGAACCAGGGTTTTTATTTCCCAACAGAATCTCACCAGAGAATAAAGAACCTCTACACATTATTGGACGAAGCTTTGGCTGACCCAACATCAGGTGTTGTCGCTTACAAAATCGAAAATAACGGCGAACTTGTTAACATCATGCCTTTAGAAGAAATTCGTAAGCAAACTACAATCTCTGACAAGAAATACAAATATAATGATTACGGTCAAGTAATTGGTGAAGAAATTGTTGAAGGTAGAATTCCTTCTAAACAAATCCAACGTTGCCGTATAAAAGAAGAATGGTATTTCGACAAGCAAAGATCACAACTTCTCGTTAAGATCATCGCAATCTGTCCTGTCAGAGTGTATGGCGAAGGTGAAGAAATCAGAACAGAGCCTTTATACATGATTCCTTACGACAATAACTTGCGTAAGATTTTGGTTGACGCTCCATTCTACAATCGCTATAACTCAGCAGCTCGCCTGAATTATGACGAAGTCTTCTCAAAGAGAATATTCGACAGCTATATCATCAGAGAAGAAAATATGTTCGACCGCGCTATCGCTGACTACGCACAAGGTGTAGATGCTTTGAAAGAGTCAGAACGTATCAAACAATCTATCATAGATTTCGAACAAAATCTTTGGGAATATTAATAGAATTTAAGAATTCCAAAATATTAAGAAAAGGATGTCATAAAACATGACATCCTTTTTTGATTTCATACTAAATAATTCTGAATCACTCATCATCAATTCCTAATAATTTATTATTTTTACAAACCAAAATTTATAGTAAAAATGGTCAACATACTTCAGACAAAGATTGAATTTTTGAAAGGCGTAGGTCCTAAACGTGCTGAACTTCTTAATAAGGAGCTTGGCATTGTGACGTTTCAAGACCTTCTGGAGTATTTCCCTTTTCGTTATGTTGACCGAAGCAAAATCCATAAGGTAAATCAAATTTATGACGATACGGTATATTACCAACTCGTAGGAACTGTCTCTAACGTTAAAGCGCACGGAGAACCTCGTATGACACGCATCAGCGCTACTTTTTCAGACGAGACAGGCTCCATAGAATTGGTTTGGTTTAAAGGCCTGAAATGGATAAAAAACAAATTCGTTCCTGGAAAGAAGTATCTCTTGTTCGGAAAGGCTAACGTCTTTAACAACAGATTTTCTTTCACCCATCCTGATATTGAAGAATATGATCCTAGCGACAGAGTCGTCGGAGAAAGTCTTCAAGGAGTTTATAATACTACGGAGAAACTTCGTAACGCAGGCCTTGGGACTAAGCAGATCGCTAAAATAATAAAGACTTTGGTGCTGCAATGTTGGGAAATGATTCCTGAAAATCTGCCTTCTTCATTGATAATGCAAGACAGACTTCTTTCGAGAAAAGCGGCTTACTATAAGATACATCTTCCGTTAAACAGCAACGATATTAATCTTGCGACGACACGCCTCAAATATGAGGAACATTTCTTTTTTCAACTGAAACTTCTTCTGAACAAAAAGGAAAGAACGTTGAATACCAGAAGTGTGGTGTTTAATAATGTGGGAGATTATTTCAATACTTTTTATAATGAACATCTTCCGTTTCCGCTTACCAATGCGCAGAAACGTGTCATCAAAGAGATACGCAGTGATCTGAAGACAGGTTTCCAAATGAATAGGCTGCTGCAAGGTGACGTGGGCAGCGGTAAGACAGTGGTAGCTCTCATGGTGATGCTTCTCGCTCTCGATAACGGCTATCAGGCTGCACTGATGGCTCCGACAGAAATACTCGCAAATCAGCATTACGAGACAATCAAGAAAATGCTCGGCGATATGAAAGTGACGGTGGCTTTGCTTACAGGATCTACCAAACAGAAGGAAAGAAAAAACATATTGCCGGCACTTGAAAACGGCGATATTCAGATTATAATAGGAACTCACGCACTTATCGAAGAGACTGTGAAGTTTAAACAGCTAGGTCTTTGTATTGTTGATGAACAACATAGATTCGGAGTGGCGCAACGTGCACGATTCTGGGAAAAGACGCAATATCCGCCGCATACTCTTGTTATGACAGCTACTCCGATTCCAAGAACGCTGGCCATGACGCAATACGGCGACCTTGATGTGTCGAAAATCGATGAACTTCCTCCAGGAAGAAAACCGATTCAGACGGTCCATCTCTATCAGGAGCAAAGACTACGACTGCTTTCTTTTATGAAAAAGGAAATCGCTGCCGGACATCAGATTTACGTCGTTTATCCGTTGATTAAGGAATCGGAGAAGATGGATTTGATAAATCTTCAGGAAGGATATGAAGCTTTGCTGCGCGATTTCCCTGAACCTGATTATAGAATCTGTGTGGTTCACGGACAAATGAGCGCTGATGATAAAGACTTTGAGATGCAGCGTTTTGTGAAGAATCAGGCGCATATTATGGTGGCGACCACTGTGATCGAAGTCGGCGTTAATGTTCCAAACGCCTCGGTGATGATTATTGAGAACGCCAACAGATTCGGATTGTCGCAGCTTCATCAGCTGAGAGGTCGCGTTGGCCGTGGAGCAGAACAGTCGTATTGTGTCTTGATGACTGACCATAAATTGACAGGCGAGGGTAAAAAAAGAATGGAGACTATGGTGCGGACTAACGATGGTTTTGAAATTGCAGAGGCTGACTTGCAACTGAGAGGCCCAGGAGAGACGCAAGGTACACGGCAATCGGGAATGATAGAGATGAAAATAGGTGATTTTATGAAAGATGAACCAATTATCCGACATACAAGAAGAATGGTTAATCTGCTTTTGGATAACGACCCGACATTGTCTAAACCCGAAAATCAGGTGACGAAAGAATATTTCAACAGAAATCTGGCGGCTGGCTTTGATTGGGGAAGGATCGGTTAAGTTTATGCAAGACTAAAAAAGGACGCGTTAATGCGTCCTTCTTTCTTAAAGATTTACGAGTTCAAAGACTCCGTTTTTAAAACATGCGGTATCTTCGTATCCTGCCGATCGTAATGCTTCTTCAGCTTCCTTGAAACATAACGTCAGCTCCTCGGATTTGTGCGAATCAGAACTGATGACGACGGGAATATTCATTTTACGCATAATAGGCAGAATCCATGTTGACGGATAAAAGTCATCGCTGCGTTTTTTGTAAATGCCTCTGGTGTTGACTTCAACAATCAGTGATTTCTCTTTAATCAGAGTCAGCGTCTCCATCAGATAATCGCGATACCATTTGTCATCTTCGCTGAAATATCTTCCTCTGTTATGCATCTTGATTTTATCGAAATGACCTACGATGTCAAATTCTTCAGTCTCGATCATTTCGTTATATTGATGGAAAAATGACCTGACACCTTTTTTGATGTCGCCGTTGAAATAGTTGAACAAACCTTCGTCGTAAGTCTCGACTTTAGAACCGTCGATGAACCACAGCCTATCAATATCGTTTCCGACGAGATGTACCGAACCGATCATGTAATCGAGGCCGAGAGTCTCTTTGGTTTTCTTAAAATCTTTAACTATTCCAGGAATGAAATCCATTTCCATTGAGCAATAAATGTCGATCTGGTTTTTATATTTTTCCTTTAAAGACTTTATGGTTTTGATATAATTATCGACGTTATCGTTTTTTATGGCGAATGAATTTTCAAAAGGTACTGGGGAGTGGTCTGAAAATCCCAGGACTTTCAATCCTTGGTTTATAGCTTCAACGACCACTTCTTCCGGTGTTGATTTTCCGTCAGAGAAAATGCTGTGTGTATGTAAGTTGAATTGTTGCATTATTTTAACAAATTATATTACAGCGTCGATTACCTTATACACTTTATCGCCTCGACGTACGACATCTTTTGCTGGTATTGAGCAAAGTTCGCCTTTTTCTGTGGAATCTACAGGTTTCAGATCTACTCTTATTTCAGAGATTTTATCTTCATAGACGCCTGTAGTAGGGCCGATAATCATAATTTCGTCGCCTACTTTAAGGTCTTGAGTTTCCATTCTGATTTCAGCGACGTTGATTTTGCCGAAGAAATTCGTTACTGTTCCTACGAATATTTTTGTTTTTGTAGCTTGAGAACCATAACGTTGAGTCCATTCACCTGTTTTTCTTCCGAGATAATAGCCGTCCCAGAAGTCACGGTTATAGACGCTGCGTAAACGTTCTGTCCATTCAGCGATTTTCTCTTCTGTGAATTCGCCGTTTTGTATTGCTTTGACAGCTTCGCTATAAACGCCCACAGTCACTTTTGTATATTCAGGGGAACGTCCTCGGCCTTCTATTTTTAAGATTTTCACGCCAGCGTCGAGGACTTTATCGAGGAAAGGAAGCGTACATAAGTCTTTTGGAGACATAATGTATTCATTGTCAATGGCGAGTGTTATTTCCTTATCGCGATCTTGTACGGTATATCCTCGGCGGCAAGGCTGGACGCAAGCGCCTCTATTGGCTGAAGTGTTGAAGTTGTCCAAACTGAGATAACATTTTCCGGAGACGGCCATACAAAGGGCGCCGTGGCAAAATACCTCAATTCTGATGAGTTCGCCTTTAGGGCCTCTGATATTTTGTTCTTCGATTTTTCTTGTGATGGCTTTTACTTGATTTACAGAAACTTCACGAGCGGTGACCATCACGTCGGCGAATTGTGAATAATATCTGATCGCTTCGATATTAGTTATGTTGCATTGAGTTGACATGTGGACTTCGACGCCGATTTGTCGTGCATATTGTATCACGCTTTGGTCGGATGCGATGATGGCGGAGATGCCGTTTTTTTTCACCGCGTCGATGAGCTGTCTCATTTCGTCGAGTTCTTCGTCGAATACGACGGTATTGATTGTCACATAACTCTTTACGTTATTTTCGTTACAAATTGTAGCGATTTTGTTGAGGTCGTCGAGTGTGAAGTTTTTTGCTGATTTTGAGCGCATGTTAAGTCGTCCGATTCCGAAATACACTGAACCTGCGCCTGCTTGAATGGCAGCTGACAGGGCTTCGTATGAGCCCACTGGTGCCATTATTTCGATGTCGTTATAATTAGTTTTCAATTTATCTGTTGTTAGAATGTTAAATTATTTTAATCTTTCTTTAAGTGTAGCTGCTCTGTCTTCGTAGCCTTTTTTTCCGAGGAGAGCAAACATATTCTTTTTATAAGCTTCAACTCCAGGCTGGTCGAAAGGATTGACTTCCAACATATAACCGCTTAAAGCGCAGCCCATCTCGAAGAAATAAATCAGCTCTCCGATTGTTGTAGCGGAAATTTCAGGGATTTGAATTATGATATTTGGAACGCCGCCGTCAACGTGAGCTAAAGTCGTTGCTGTTTCCGCGGTGTTGTTCACGTCTGACAGACGTCTGCCAGCGATGTAGTTCAGTTGGTCGAGGTCGTTGTCGGCCATAGGTATTCTTATTTCCTTATTCGGTTTTTTTACAGAGATGATGGTTTCGAATAAATTGCGTAATCCTTCTTGGATATATTGTCCCATTGAATGGAGATCGGTTGTGAAAATGTCGGAAGCTGGGAAGATGCCTTTTCCGTCTTTACCTTCGCTTTCTCCGTAAAGTTGTTTCCACCATTCTGTGATATATTGCAACTTAGGTTCATAGCTGACCAAGATCTCGTTTGTTTTTCCATCGTGATATAAAGCTTGGCGAGCGATGGCGTATTGAGCTACAGCATTGTCGGAGTTCTGGTTGTTTTTGCAATAGTTTTCCATAGTCAAAGCTCCGCTTATGAGTTGCTCGATGTCGATGCCAGCAACTGCTATAGGAAGAAGTCCGACAGGAGTCAGCACTGAGTAGCGGCCACCTACGTTATCAGGGACGATATAAGTCTTGTAACCTTCAGTGTTAGCGAGTGTTTTAAGAGCGCCTTTTTCTTTGTCGGTGATGGCTACTATACGGTTTTTGGCTTCTTCTTTACCGTATTTATTTTCGATATGATTTTTTAGAATACGGAAAGCTACAGCTGGTTCGGTTGTTGTTCCTGATTTGGAGATGACAGCCATAGAATAGTCTTTTTCATCTAAAAGTTCGAGCAGTTCAACCATATAATCTTCGCTCATGTTATGTCCGGCATATACGATTTGTGTATTTTTTACCTTATTAATTAATGAGCCGAATTGATGAGACAGGGCTTCGATGACAGCTCTTGCGCCAAGATAAGAACCTCCGATTCCAACAACAACAAATACTTCTGATTTTTTACGCAATAATTCAGCCTGATTTTTAATGTCTTGTATGAATTCTTTTGACGTTTCAGAAGGAAGAGTTGTCCATCCTAAGAAATCGTTGCCAGCTCCCGATTTATCGTATATTGTTTTAAATGTATTTTCGATTTTATTTTTGAAAACATCCAGTTTCTCGTTAGAAATGAAACTGTTAATGTGCTTTAGGTTGGTGTTAATATGTATCATAGTCAATGATTTTTTATTCTGCGAAGTTACGATATATTTTTTAAAAATAATGTTGAAATAATAAAAAAAGAGACCGCCCTTGAGCAAGGACGGTCTCGAGAACCAAAAACCAAAATTTATGAAACCTTACGAACAATGTAAAAGGATTTACATCATTCGCACTGCAAAGATAAACATTTTTTGTCAATTCTAAATAAAAATTAACAAAAAAAATGCTTTTTATGATAAAAAATGAGAAAAATTGCAAAAATAATTAAAATAGATGTTTTTTTATTTGGAAATGGAAGAGTTATAGCTTTATATTTGTATGACAAAACTTCATTATTTTTTTATGTTTTGTTATGAAAAATATAGTTTAAGTGCATAGTAGTTGTATTAATTTGGGGGTATGGAGAATAGTATAAGAACTTTATTAGTAGAAGGCGACAAAAATCTAGGATTCATATTGAAATCCTTCTTGGTCGTCAAAGGTTATCCAGTTGTGTTATCACGCGATGGGATGGAAGCGTTAAATCGTTTTGAAAACGAGGCTTTTGATTTTTTAATTCTTGACACGGAATTGCCAAGTATTGATGGTTATTCTTTGGCAAAAAAGGTTAGGGAATTTGACAAAGAAGTTCCTATAATCTTTATAAGTTCAAAGGCATCTAGGTCGGATGTGTCGAAAGGATTTGAAATCGGGGCTGATGATTTTGTTACGAAACCTTTTAGCATAGATGAGTTGCTGGATCGTATCAAAGCTATTTGTAGGAGGACTGTCCTGAGGGCGAAAAGTGAACATGTTTTTCAGATTGCGTCCTACACTTTTGATGGGATTCGTCATGTGTTAATAAGGAATGGTGTGGAGAAGAAACTGACAAACAGAGAGTTGGACTTGCTGTATTTATTCTGTGAGTACAAAAACCGTGTCGTTGAACGCTCTATAGCATTGCAGAGGATATGGCATAAGGCAAATTATTTCAATGCTAGAAACATGGACGTTTATATAACCAAGATTAGGAAATTGTTTAAAGATGATCCTAATGTTGAGTTACAGAACATACATGGCGTAGGTTACAAACTGGTTGTCAAGGAGTAGGTGTTTCCTGACAATGTCGTTGGCGGTATGAAGAGTACTGGAAACGAGAGCCTTTTTGGGTTTCCCAATAGTTGATATTGACGGAAGCTGGAGGTAGTTGAATGCTTTTATCGTTAATGATTTTCCAGAAATGATCAGAGTTAGGACCTTTGTTAGTATTAGTCAATACTATGATAGTTCTATCATTGACATCATCTCTGATGAAGAATGAGCGGTAGGCTTTCCACCAGCCATAATGGAAGTAGCAACCTGGATATTTGCTTGGAATTCTCCAACCGAAACCATAATTGTCTTTGCGTTTTCTGCTCTTCGGGCTGCCGGGTTTGAACGCTTCGTCCTGAATAGTGTCAGGGAGAAGCAGTCCGTAATCGACAGCTGTCATAAACTTGAACATGTCTTCGGTGTTAGAAATCATCATTTTGTCACCTTTGACGCCGTTCAGGTATTCGTTAGGAGCTTGCATTGGTCGGCGTCTGTCCATATAATAACCTTGGACGATGTCCTCGATGTAGGCGGAGACATTACTGTTGGGATCCATCTCATAGATATATGAGTTATTCATCCCAAGAGGTTCGAAAATTTTCACTCTCATATAATCGGCAAATGACATGCCTGATACTCTTTCTATAATGGATGCCAACAAAGCATAGTTGACGTTACTATAGTTGAAGCCTCCATCTGGTTTGAAATAAGGATCTGGTTGATGGATGGCGTAATATTCTATCATGTCTTCATTGAGAAAAGGCTTCTTTCTGTCGGGCCATTTGGCATCGGCCAGACTTTCGTATCTCGACAATCCTGATCGATGGTGTAATAAAAGACGAGTCGTTATTCCTTCGTATGGGAATTCAGGGATATATTCTCTGATGTCAACGTCATAGTCAATCAAGCCTTCGTTTTTGAGAATCATAATGGCTTCGGCTGTAAACATCTTAGAGACGGAACTTAGTTGGAATTTGTCGTTGGCTTGGAGGCTGTCGCATCTTTTTCTTAGATCGCGGAATCCCCACGCTTTGTTGTACACAATCTGACCTTGTTCGGCGTATAATACTGTGCCGTTGAAGCCGACTTTCTTTCTTAAATTACGGAAGACTTTGTCGATGCTTGCGATTTTCTTTTGTAAGATTTCTTCGTTAAGGTCGATGAAGATACTATCAACATTGACGACAGGTAATTCTTTAACTATTTCAGGCTCAATTAGAGCGGTTTCTTTTTTTGAACAGGAAGAAATTCCAATTAACAATGTACAATTGATAATTAACAATGTACAATTAGTTATGAGATTCGAGTTATGAGCTTTGAGCCGATTATATATTTTTCTGAGCATTGTATTAAATTAATAAAGATGCAAAGATAAAGAAAAAAATCTGTACTCCGTCGTTTGTAGTCCGTTGTCTTTTATTATCTTTGCAGTGAATTTGTCGCCAAATATGTTGTTTTAGGAGACACCATATTTGTATCATGATCTATAATATATTAAATTACCACACAATGCAATTTCAAGATTACAATTTGAACCCGGCTATACTGAGGGCTATTGATGAGCTGGGCTTCAAAGAACCTATGCCAATTCAACAGGAAACTTTGCCTGTTTTGTTGTCTCAAAGGACTGACATGGTCGGTCTTGCCCAAACAGGTACCGGAAAAACAGCTGCTTTTGGTCTGCCGCTTTTGCAAAATATCGACGCTTCTCAGCGTTGTGTGCAGGCTTTGGTGCTTTGCCCTACTCGTGAGCTCTGTGTTCAGATTAGTAAAGATCTCAAGAATTTCTCGAAATATATCCCTGAGATTCTGGTAGTTCCAGTTTATGGCGGCGCAAGTATCGAGGTGCAGTTTAAAGAACTTGCCAAGAAACCTCAAGTCATCGTAGCTACTCCAGGTCGTCTCGAAGACATGATTCGTCGTAATAAAATAGATTTCTCTAACGTCAGAACTATCGTCCTCGATGAAGCTGACGAGATGCTCGACATGGGATTCCAGGAAGACGTCGATGCCATCCTCGAATATATGCCTGCCGAGAAAAACATCCATCTTTTCTCCGCGACAATGCCGGTGGAAGTCGAGAAAATTCTCAACCATTATATGACCGATCCTGTAAGAATTTCTATCGGTCAGAAGAACTCTGGTACGGCTAATGTGCGTCATATTCATTATCTTATCCGTGCTAACGACCGCTACCTCGCATTGAAGCGTTTCATCGACTATACGCCATCTATTTACGGTATTGTTTTCTGTAGAACGAAATTAGAAACACAGGAAGTCGCTGATAATCTTATACATGACGGATATAACGCAGCTTCACTTCACGGTGACCTCTCACAAGCTCAACGCGATCTCGTGATGAATCATTTCCGTCAGCGTTATCTCCAAATTCTTGTAGCGACCGACGTGGCTGCTCGTGGCATTGACGTAAGCGACCTTACACATATTATTAATTATAATCTTCCTGACGAGACTGCCGTCTATATTCACAGAAGCGGTCGTACTGGTCGCGCCGACAAGACCGGCGTCTGTTTGAGTTTGATTCATTCACGTGAAAAACATAAGATTAAAGCTATCGAAAAACAACTCGGTCAATCTATCGAAAGAGCTGTGGTGCCTTCTGCAAAACAGGTTTGTGAGAAGCAGCTCTTCAATCATGTGGATCGTCTCGAGAAAGTCGATATCATGCGCGACGACATAGCCGACTATCTTCCGATAGTCTTTAGAAAGTTAGGTTGGATGTCGCCGGAAGAACTCATCACAAGAGTGGTGGCTCTTAACTTCAACCGTTTCCTCGATTATTATAAAGACGCTAAAGACCTTAACTTCGACGATTCTAAACCTGAAAAATCTAAGAAAGCTAAAGGTGAGAAGAAAGACTACGACGACAATGGCTTGCAACGTCTGTTCTTCAGCAAGGGTAAGAAAGACAGAATCAAACCTAATAATATTATAGGTAAGATTAACGATGTGACTGGAACGAAAGACATCCGTATCGGCAGAATTGATATGATGGAGAATTTCTCTTTCGTCGATGTCGATGAGACACAAGCTGAATTTATCGTCGAGTGTTTCGCTGACCCGATGAGAAACAAAGAAGGAATCCGTGTCGAGATTACAACTACCGATCCTAAGCCTAAGAAGAAAAAAGAAAAGAAACAGTTCGACGACGACAGACCGGAACGTAAGAACCGCGACAAGTTCGGCGACAGAAGCTATAAGCCGGAAGGCAAGAGAGAATCGAGAAAAGAATCGAGAAGAGATTCTAAAAAGGATTCTAAAAGAGAATCGAGAAAAGACAGAAAAGATTCTGGCCGCAGAGGCAAAGGCAGAAACAGATAATAATAAAATTGAAAGTTGAAAATTGAAAATTACATATTCAATTATTTGCCTAATACATCCGTTATGATTTTTCTATCGTAACGGATTTTTTACAATTAACAATTAACGACATTGCCTTAAACTTCTCAGATTCTTTTAAAAAAAGTATCGCATACGCCCTTTCGTATCGTATGCTAAATAAGTGATGATGTCGTATTATGGCATCCTTTTTTGTTAATGTTTAAAATAAAATCACTATCTTTGCAACAAATAAAATATTATTTGTTTATGGATAATAATATAGTTATGAATAATATATTATCATTTAATATTGCAAATCCTAATGAGGTGGCTGCTCAGATAGCGAAACGTGTAAAGGCTCGTCGTTTGGAGCTGAATCTCACTCAGGAGGGTCTGGCGTCGAGGGCTGGTGTTAAATTCGCGACATATCGCCGATTTGAGCAGACAGGAGAGGTTTCATTGAGAGGTCTGTTGCAAATTGGTTTCGCATTAAACTCTCTTGCGGACTTTGACGGACTTTTTGCACAAAAACAGTATCAGTCGTTAGACGATGTGATGAATGAATCAACTACGAATCGCAAAAGAGGAAAGAAAAATGAATAGTATCAAGCAGATAGAGGTGATATATCATAATCGTTTAGTCGGTCGTCTCGCATTGACAAAGGAAGGATTGTGTGCATTTGAATATTCTGCGGAATGGTTGCAGTCTGGATTCTCCATCTCTCCATTTGAACTGCCTTTGCGAAGTGGCGTTTTCATTGCGAAACCTCGTCCTTTCGATGGAGGCTTCGGAGTGTTCGACGACTGTCTCCCTGATGGATGGGGATCGCTGGTTCTTGATAGATACCTGCAACAGCAAGGCGTAAATCCTCGTTCACTGACATTGCTTGACAGATTAGCGTTGGTCGGTTCCACTGGTCGTGGCGCTTTAGAGTTCAGGCCAGACAACAGCGTCGCGACAAAACAAGAGTACGCCGACTTCGAGAAATTGGCAATAGAGGCGGAACATATCCTTGACAGTGATGATTATGCTGGAGAAGGCATAGAAGAGTTTCAGCATAGAGGAGGTTCTCCTGGTGGTGCTCGTCCTAAGATTTTCACCCGTTATGAGGGTAAGGAGTGGTTGGTGAAGTTTCGGGCAAAGCGAGATCCTAAGAGTGTAGGTCGTGATGAGTATAAGTATTCGATGCTTGCAAAGAAATGTGGTATTGAAATGCCTGAGACTCGCTTGTTTGAAGATAAATATTTTGGCGTAGAACGTTTCGACCGTACGATATGTGGAAAGTTGCATGTGGTGAGTATTGCTGGTTTGATAGGTGCGGACTATCGTATGCCAAGCATTGACTACACTCATATATTTCAGGCTTGTAGCATGTTGACACATAGTATGGCGGAACTATGGAAAGTATATCGACTGATGGTGTTTAATTATCTTATTGAAAATAAGGATGACCATGCCAAGAATTTTACTTTCATATATCGTGATGGTGATTGGCATTTTGCTCCAGCATACGATTTGTTACCGAGTGATGGCATGAACGGATTTCGCACTACATCGATAAATGATAGCATTGAACCCTCAAAGGATGATGTGATTGCTGTAGCCATTAAAGCTGGATTGAACAAGAAAGAGGCAGAAGACATCTATGAAAAGATTAAAAAGATTATTTCTGAATTTTAAATCATTGTAGGGATGTCATATTATGGCATCCTTTTTTTGTAATTATATCTTTTTTTTGACACTAAAAAAGCGCCGCTGTGAAGCGGCGCTTCCTTCAGTTGATATTAAGCGTATAACTTATTGTTTTACGATTCTCTTGACACTTGTTCCTTCCTCAAATCTCACTTCCACAAAATAAACGCCTCCACTTAAACCTGAAACATTTAATGTGGTCTCGTTCATCTCGCCACGTTCGTTATAAACGGCTACTCCTGTGACCGTATATATCGTTATTTCTTCAATTCTTGCTTCAGCTTTGATGCGGATTTCGTCTTTGACAGGATTAGGGTAGATGTTGAACAATGATGACAATTCTGTAATGCTTTCTCCTAATAAGGTCTTGGCGCAGGCTTTGTCGGAATGCTTGGATTCTCCTGTCTCATTGACAGATGTTACGTTGAAACAATATTCTTTGTCAGCCTGTAAGTCCTTGACAGTAAAAGTCGTCTCTGTCAATCCGGTGGCAAGTTGTGTAGCACCTTGATAGACATTATAAGCTATGGCTCCTTCTACGGCATTCCATGACAATGTGATTTCTGACGCACTCACTGCTGACGCACTCACTGTAGGTGCTGCTGGAACTGGAGTGACTTCAGGGTCGATATATATCTCTTCTTTTAATGTCGTGACCCAAGCACTTTCTGAATATCCCGATTCGCCGGACCCGTTGGTAGCTGTGACGTTATAGCAATATTTGGTGTTGTCAGCAAGGTTTTTGTCGGTAAAAGTCGTAGCTGAAGTGCTGGTGATCTTTTTGCCGTTACGATATACGTTGTAGCTGTTTGCACCTTCCACAGCATCCCATGTCAAGGTTATTTGAGAGGAGCTGTTGGCAATGGCTTCCAAATTCTGTACTATAGGCAAATCAATGATATTATTAGCGCTGATTCTGAACCAGTTAGGATCGTTATCGCTGTATGTAGGGACATGATGTATATCTAAAATGATGTCGGTGAAAAAGATGTCGTCGATATTTAAGGCTTCTACACCATAACCTTGGTCAGCTAAATAAGGGTCGTTCCATTCTTCCTCTGTGAAGAAGTGATGTATCGCGACATAGATTTCCTGACCTGCATAGTCGCTTAAATCGACGGTATATTCTTTCCAATTGGTCTTTTCCGTGATGTTCCATTCGTCAAGCTGGGTGAAATGATTTGCAGAGGTGTTTCCTGTCGTTGATACAGAGACTCCGAAATGCTCTCTGTAATAAACATTGTGATTTGAACGTGCGTAGAAACTCATCTTGCTGTTCTCCGTGACTTTTACTTTGATAGGAGAGACGAGGTAATGGTCTATCGGATTGTTGTATAAGTAACCTGAATTGGATGTCTGGCTCATGAGATGGCCTTTACCTGAATGAGAGTTTTTGGAATCTAAGCCGTGACTCTTTGCGCCGGAGCTGTGCCACCAAGGTTCCTTACTGTTATTGTTGCTCGCATCGAAACATGTCCAGCCTTCCATGTCGCTTTCAAATTCATAGACATAATTAGAAGGTGTGCTTGATTCAGAGAATGTCTCAAGGAAGAGGTCGAATTTGTAATCGACAGGAGTGCTCTCATTAGTCTTGACATTGAAAGTAGCTGTCGCTGTCTCGCCAACCGCTATAGGCTCTATGGTGATGTTGTTGGTGACGAGCTCGATATATTTCAAATCGTTTGTTATAGTTGAAAGAGTCAGTGTCATCGGACTGGTCATGTCGGCAGTGCCGTTGTTTATCATGGTGATGTTGACATCGCTGCTTGCGTTGATGTCGATTACTCCAGGGTTGACAGAGTGGAATACTACATTAGGTATTGAGTTGACATTGACAGAGAGTGCGTTGGTCCAGCTGTAGTCGTCACTCGTTGTAGTGACATTGAAATGTGCGACATGACCTGATGATGGTGCTTGTGAGTCAACATAGAAGTCGAACTGTAATGTCTTGGTGCCGTTTACTTCAATCGAACCTACGGCTTTTGTAGGATTTGATATTGTGACATATGGGTTGTCTTTCAATGATAGAGTCACTGTCGTGTTGGCGGCGCTGCTGTTGTGACCTTCATTTATCACTGTAAGAATGAGGGAGTTATTGCCGATGGTAGCTTTCTCAGGTGTGAAAGAAAGCAGGCTGATGTAAGGAGTACTCTTCTCTTCAGCTATCTCGTTTACCGCTGCTAAGGCATCGATACGGCCAGAGCCTACGGTGTTGTTTTTTACAGAAGGTTTTTCAGCAGCTGTCTCTTCAATGATCTGTGTTATCTCTGCAGGAGTGAGTTCGATGTTTTTCTCTAACATAAGAGCAATGACACCGGCGACACATGGTGTCGATTGTGAAGTGCCTTCCATCAACTTATATTTGTCTTCCTCCAAATGGTTGAGAGAATATATCAGTTTACCTGGGGCGCTGATGTCAGGACGGATGAGTCCCATAGATGCTCCATTGTCATATGGATAGTCGTTGTATGATGTGCCTTCCCATGTTGAAGGTCCTACTGAAGATGCCGTGAGGTCGTTGGCACCGACACAGACTACGCCCGACAATCCGCCTTCGAGTGTCTGGTCAGGATGTCTCCATGGGGAAGGACAAGCCGCAGGATAGTCGACATTGAAAGGCGCTCCGTAAGTGTTGCCGTCGTTACCTGCTGCAACACATGCTATGACGCCTGCTTCTAATACTTTGTCGAAAGCTTCGCGTATGCTTTCCTTCTGCTCTTTAGTAATCTGCTCGTCTTTGAAACCTAATGACAGACTTAAGATGTCGGCTCCGTTCTCAACAGCGAACTGTACGCCGTTAAGCATTTGTGTCACAGAACCTCCACCAGCACGGTTGATGGTCTTCACTGTCATGAGAGATGCGTCAGGAGCAACACCTGTAGTGGTTCCTGAGTTGCCGTCGCCACAGACGATGCCAGCACAGTGCGTGCCGTGACCGAAGTCGTCGGAGATGTCATCGTTATTGCTGATAAAGTTCCAGCCGTTGACTTGTTTGTCAGGATTGCCGTCACCGTCAGTGTCGACATAACCTGTCCAAAGATGATCTGCAAGGTCTTTATGCTTGTAAGTCGTTCCTGAGTCTAATACGGCGACAACGACATTTCTGCCTGTGTATCCTTTCTCCCAGACTTTGTCGGCTTGAACAGTGACGACATGAGGGGCAGTACCTCTTAAGGTCATAGGCTGTGCCGTACTTTCTTGCATCTGTTCTGGAGAGATTAGCTGTATTTCTTTGTCGTAGCTTATCGCCTTGATGTCGGGATGTGAAGATATTTTATAGATGATATCATGAGAGGCTTTGCAGCTGATGGAGTTGGTGATCCAAAGACGACTGATGTCTGACACCTCGCCGTTTAAGGCCTCGGCCTTGAGAATCTCCATGACATCGGACTGAACTTTTATGGAATGACTCTTAAGTTCATCGATGACAAGGGCTTTCTTCTCGGATTTGTTGACAGCTTTTCTCGTCTTCTTGTTGAGTTGCTCTGAGCTGACATTAGACTTGAAATGAATCTGGATGTCGACTAAATCTTCTGTCCTTTGATTTAAAATGTTTTGAAGTTGTGGCTCAATTACATCGATGTTTTGTGCGAATGCAAATGAGCATAGCATCAACGCTAAAAATAAGGTAATGTGATTCTTTTTCATCTGTATTTTTATATAAAAATTAGTGATGTAATATACGCTACAAAGATACTATTTATTTTTGAATTTCAGACGATTATTCCGACGGCTTGCGCAGATATTAAAAAAGCGCTACTTCACAGCAGCGCTCCAAAAAGATATTATTTTACTATTATTTCTTGACAAATCCTCTTTCAAGGTCTTGCGAGATGTTGATTATGAAGTCGCCCATACGCTCGTATTCATTGACGATGTCCATGTAATAGACGCTGGTCTGATAGTTCTTGTCGCCACCGTCGATGTCTTCTATAACCGTATCTCTTAAATCGTTTCTCAAGGTGTTAAGCCGCTCTTCAGCATTATATGCGTTTGCGATGTCAACGAGTTCTCCCTTGTGTGCGGCATTGAGGTTTTCAATCATGGCGTCGTAGGCTGACTCGACGGCTTCTGCCATGGCGTTGAGGTTCTTGATGGTGTCAGCGTCGAATTTCTTTTTGTGTATGTTCTTCCTTGAAAGTATCCTGCTGATGGCTTCACCTGAATCGCCTAATGACTCTAACTCGCCTATAATCTTATACATCGCCTTGATTTTGACAGATGTGTTTTCGCTGATTTCTTCTGCGGAAACTTCGTTGAGGAATGTCGCGATCTCATATTCTATGCGGTCTGAAATCTCTTCGTATTTGACTAACTTCTGACGTAATTCCTCGAATTTGTTTTCGTTATCGGCTTCATCGACGGCTTCTCTCGCATAAGCTGCTCCGTTTTTTGAAATCTGAGCGAAGTGTATTATCTCGTCGAAGGCTTGTTCCACAGAAAGCTCTGGCGTGGCAAGCGGACCTGCTGAGATGTATCTGAGACGGAACTCTTCTTTCTCTTGATTCTTAGATTCTTTGATGACAGCACATACAATCTTTTCTATCAATGGTATGAACCAGATAAGGATGAAAGTATTGATTGTATTGAATAAAGTGTGAAGCATCGAAAGTCCGTATAAGGCTGCTGTCTGACTGTCGCTCTGCATGATGTTGCCTTCAGCGTCTTTTGTCACTTCCACCACAAATCCTTCTGATGCTGGGTTCGGTACGCCGAAGATGTTTTCTGTTATGAATCCTATGAATTTAAGGAAGAAAGGGAAGGTGATGAGTGCCCAGATGACACCGAAGACATTGAATACGGTATGCGCTAAAGCAGATCTCTTTGCTGAGGTATTGCCGACAGCTGCTGCTATATTAGCTGTTATTGTCGTGCCGATGTTTTCGCCAAGAACCATGGCGCAGGCCATATCGAATCTGATCCAGCCCATGTTGAGCATGATGAGCGTCAAGGCCATAGTGGCTGATGATGACTGAAGCACGAGGGTTAATATCGTTCCGAATAATAAGAATACTACGACAGAACCGAAGCCGTGACCTTGCCATCCTTGGATGAAGGAGAGTACTTCCGGAGTCTGCTGTAAGTCAGGGACGGAGTTTTTCATAAGAGAGAGACCGAGGAAGAGAAGCGAGAAACCGACGATGAGTTCGGAGATGTTTCTTCTTTGGTTTTTCTTTGAAATAGACATTATGAAACCTAATGCCATCAACGGTACTGCAAGTATTGAGATGTCGGCTTTGAATCCTAACCACGATACTAACCAAGCTGTTACCGTCGTGCCGATGTTAGCTCCCATGATGACGCTGATAGCCTGCGCCAAGGTGAGAAGCCCGGCGTTGACGAAACTGACGACCATGACGGTGGTTGCGCTGGAAGATTGTATTACTGTTGTGATTCCAAGTCCGGTGAGAACTCCTTTGAAAGGATTAGATGTCATCGCTGATAACAAACCGCGAAGTTTGTCACCAGCCGCTTTTTGTAAACCGGAACTCATCAGGTTCATTCCGTAGAGGAACATACCCAAAGCTCCTAATAGTGTGAATATTTGCAATAAGCCCATAAAAGTTATTTTATTTCGTACTGCAAAATAACACCAAAGATGTTACAAAAATGTTACAAAAAAATTAGACTTTAGTTAAAGATTGAGAATCTCACACTCTTAACTTCAATCCTGCTGAGATGGTATCTGGCTTGAATGAGAATACCGATGCCATTTCGCCTGCCATACAGAATCCGCATTGGTCGCATTTGTCGGTGCCGTGGCCTATGCAGAGTCCTCTGCTTCCGTCAGGATAAACGAAGTCTGTCACCCAGCAACGTCTCGTGAATTTGTTTGTTTTCATCAACTTAAGACCTGAGACGGAGTTCATGATAGGATAGCCTTTTTTCTTATAAGCGATGACTCTGTCGATAATCTCATTTCTCTTTTCCATATCGAGGGCGAGATATTCTGTCCCTTCAAATGGAGTGTGGAAGTTGATGGAGATGCTTTCTATGGCTGGATTGTTTTTCGCATATTCTATAGTCTCATCGACGACGGTATAGTTGAGAGTATTGACAACCATATTGACGCTGAGATGTTTGTGACCGCATTCTGCGATGTTCTTTTCCAATTTTGCGAATGTTCCTTGTCCACGCACTTCTTCATGGAAGCCGTTCACTCCGTCTAAGCTGACCCAGATGGAATCGGCCTTACATCCTTTGAAAGGAAGTTGTGCGTTGGTGGTGATGGTGCATGAGAAGAAACCGATCTCTTTGGCGAGATCTATGAGGTCGTTGATTCTCTTGTCGCCGTCTTTCCATATTGTCACCTCGCCGCCTTCAAAATCGACGAATCGTGAACCAGCGTCGTACGACTTCTGAAGATGTCCGCGAACGTCTTCGTATGTCATGTTATGAGGATTCTTCAACTCATAAACGCTACAGTGTTTACATCTGAGGTTACAAATGTCGGAGATGAAAAGTACGGTTTGCAATGGAGCTTTTCTTCCGAAGAGACGAGCTCTGAGAAACCATTGTCCTAAATAAAAAAGTTTCTTCATATTATCCAAAAATCAAGTTTACAATAATTAATATGGTGCAAAAGAACATGACGATGTTTCTTGCGGTAAGCCATCTGAGCAGGAACCAGTCGATGCCGGCTTGTTTGTATTTCTCCCAGTCGCCCATAGGTCCCATCCATTTCTTTGGTTCTATCGCCACCTCACGATGATGAACGAAATCGTTGAGCGACTTCACGAGCCATAGTGAGACTGGAAGTGTGAGAAGCACTGCTATATAAGCGATGTGCATCTTGCCGAAGACGATACCGGCGATGACGATGAGATAAGGCATGGTGTTGAGAAAAGCGGAGAATGCTATCTGTCCTTTAGCTGAGCCCATCAGATGAGCCATGGTTTTCTTGCCCATTTTCTTGTCAGGAATGGCGTCGAGGACGGAATGAGAATATACGATGTTAGTTACGAGCAGACCTAATGCTGCGGAAATGCTGATTATCTTCCAGTCGAGGATGCCTGTGATGGCGTAATAGATTCCTGTCATAAGGAGCGGCCCGAACATGAGGAAGATGACTAGCTCGCCGAGGCCGCGGAAACCGAGCTTGAGAGGACCGCCGGAATAAGAGACGCCGATGATAAGTCCAGCGACGATCCACCAGATTATGTCCAAACCTCTTACGGCAATCACTATCGCACCCATAGCTATGGCGGTGATGAGAAGTGATATCACAACTTTAAGAAGCTGTGAATGTGTAGCTTCGCCGGATGTGAGATAAGGATATTTTATCATTCTTCCTCTGAAGCCTTCGTTGGCGACTTTCGTCCTTGCTTCTGCGGAGCCGACTTTATAGTCGAACCAGTCGTCTAAAAGATTGAGTCCGAGGTGAGCGAAAATGACACCTATGACTGATGCTATTGCTGTGATCCAGTTGAATTCGTTGTTGCCGTACGATAAAGCCACTGCTGTCAGTGCAGGTAATAATGATTGCGGTAAAGATATTGGTCTGGCGTTCTTTAGCCAGAATGAAATGCTTTTTCCCATAATGATTTAAAATTGCACAAAGTTAATGAAAAAATGATATTGATTTTTTTTTGAGAGAAAAAGTTTTTAAGGGAATTTGGAGTTTATGATATAGTAGATAAATGGAGGTTTTGGGGAAGATTCTTCAGAAAGGCAAATCATTATATACATCATCTGAATTGTTGTCCATCATTAAAGGAAGCGATGAATTCATCAATTGTACGTCTTTTATTTTAGAACGATACTTCTGAAATGTTTGTAAGTTATTCAACTCTTCACGTCGGTTTTTGCTAATCTCTAAATATTCGCATTCTTGATCAATACCTAAGAAACGGCGACCTAATAGATTAGCGGCGATACCTGTCGTTGAACTTCCGCAAAAAGGATCGAGAACCCAATCACCTTGTTGAGTGGAGGCCATTATGATTCTTGACAGTAACGCAAGTGGCTTTTGGGTAGGATGTTTTCCGCAAGATTTTTCCCATGGCGAAATGGCTGGCAAATTCCAAACATCTGTCATTTGTTTGTTGCCATTTATCAATTTCATCAAATCATAATTAAAATAGTGGGATTTTTTCTCGCTTTTACGAGCCCAAATGATAAATTCTGTGCTGTAAGTAAAATAGCGGCAGGAAATGTTAGGCGGAGGATTAGTCTTGGCCCATGTTACGACATTTAAGATTTTATATCCTAACTCAGTTAAACAGTTTGCTACAGAAAAGATGTTATGATACGTTCCGGAAATCCAAATACTGCCGTTGTCTTTAAGTTTGTTACGGCATAAATCAAGCCATTCCATATTGAACTCCATCATTTCTTGTTGGCTCTTGCCTTTATCCCACTCACCTTTATTTACGCATACGATCTTCCCAGATTGAACGCTTATTCCTCCATTAGAAAGGAAATAAGGAGGATCGGCAAAAATACAATTGAATTTGAAATCAAAGTTACGGAGCAGTTGAAAACAATCTCCATGAAGTAATGTGAAATCGCGATTGGCTGATTTGTAGTAAGATTCAATCATTTTCTTTAATCGATGACAAATCAAGGTTTGGTATAATGGCGGTGTTTGTATAATTTTTTTTGTAATAAAAAGCTCTTCTTCTTGCTTTGATAGTGCCACCTTTACCATCTGGAGCGTCAGTCTTGTCCTGATTATTAGCACCTTTGGTTTTAGGTTCAAGATATTCTCCCATGCTGCACGATAATTGGTCTGCTCGTCCTGTTTTAATATAGCTTTGGATTTCTTCCCAATCTTTTTTGAAAATATTATTTTGGATGTTATTTGGATGGTCTAAAAAATAATCCACGATTATATAATCGTTTTGGTTCAATGATTTGCCATCTTTTTTAGCCAAATATACAACCCAAAATGTGAGTGCTATTTTACCTTGTAACTTTGCGGTCTCCCAAGTCTCTTCTGCAACTTCCATATAATTTATCATTTGAATCGCAGTTGGCTCCTTCGCTTTTATGGCCCCGTCTCTGTTTTTCTGTAATGGAAGAATCTTTATTTCACAACCAATTTCAGGTATGTCAGCTTCATCTCGATTGTTGTTTTTTATGCCAAGAAGATTTTCAACGATTAGGCCAGATGCGCCTTTTACCATTTTATCACGCTCGATATTAAGCTCATCTTTAATTTGTCCTATTGTCTTACCTTTTGAGTTGTATATAATATCAAACATAGGACGCATATATTCTATAACCTTGCTGCTAATCATAAATTTAAGTTTTTAGGTTTAATTGTAATTGCCAACAACAATCTCCGTTAATTTTCCTCTTTTTGATGCTATTGCATTTACGTTTCTTGAAGCCCAGACTCTGTTAATTCTGTAATCTGTAAATAAGTCATCGAAAAAACGATCTTTGCCGTCTTTGCCCAAACAGTCGGAATTGCTGAGCATGAAACTTATGCCTTTTTGGTTTAATTTATCGCAAAATAATTTTAAACGAATTTGAGCGTCGTCATTAAAATTTTCTTTGGCATAATCGTTAAAACTAGAAGTGTTGCTGAGTGGACGATAAGGTGGATCGAAATAAAAGAATGTATCCCCTTTTATTTTTGTATATGTTTGTTCAAAATCACCTGTCATTATCTCTACTTTTTGCAGAAGTTCGCTGTCGGCATATATTGTGTCTGCATCACAAATTGTTGGCGTAGAATATTTCCCGAACGGCACATTGAACTTTCCAGCTTTGTTTACGCGGTAAAGTCCGTTAAAACAAGTTCTGTTAAGGAAGAAAAATAATGTGGTATTATCTATTGGATTTAGTGTTTTTGTATTATAAAGTTTTCTTTGTTTTAGAAAAAAATCTTTGCGTTCTTCTTCTGTTTTTAAAGCATAATATTCTGACTGTATTGTGTTAAGAGACTTTGTCAATTCAGTAGGATTATCTCTAACGATTTGATAACATAATGTTAAATCTGGATTAATATCATTTATTACAGCCGACTTTATGTTTGGATATTTTTGCAACATATAGAATAACATAGCACCTCCTCCTACAAAAGGCTCAATGTATGTTATATCCGCCCTTTTTGCAAAGTCAGCTGGAAGCAATGCTTCGAGTTGTTCGATGAGTTGACCTTTGCCGCCAACCCATTTGATAAAGGGTTTCGCTTTTGCCATTTTAGTATTCTTTACATGTTTTTCTCTCTTGCAAAAATACTTATTTTCTCATAAAAAACATATTCGCTTTCGTACGTTTTTATTACATTTTTATTAAATCTTATTTCAGCTATTCCTTTACAAGAAAAATCTCTGTAACTTTGTGCATCATTAATATAATGTATATGACAACAGAACGTATTTTGATAGTTGACGATGAGGAGACTTTATGCGAAGTCCTGAAACTCAATCTCGAAAACGAAGGCTACGATGTCGATATCGCGTTTAGCGCTGAGCAGGCTCTCACCTACGACCTGAAACAATATTCGCTGATTCTCCTCGATATTATGATGGGCGAGATAAGCGGAATAAAAATGGCGAAGATGCTCAAAGCTGATGTCACTACCGCCGATATCCCTATTATATTCTGTACGGCACGCGACACTGAAGATGATATGATTATGGGTTTGAATATCGGCGCCGACGATTATATAATGAAACCTTATACCATCCGCAACGTCATCGCTCGCGTGAAAAGCGTGCTGCGTCGAACTTCCAGCCATAAAGGTAATGTTGTCGCAGCAGATAAACCTAATATCTTGAAAGTCGATGGTTTGCATCTCGACTTGGAATTTAAACGTTGTATCGTCGATGGAGTGGAGGTGAAGCTCGCTCGCAAAGAGTTCGAACTCCTCGCTTATCTCATCTCGCATCGAGGAAAGATTTGTTCCCGCGAACAGATTCTGAGCCGCGTGTGGAGCGACGAGGTCGTAGTGCTCGACCGCACCATCGATGTCAACATCACTCGCTTACGTTCCAAAATAGGAATATACGGTTCTTATATTGTAACACGTTCAGGTTTCGGTTATGGCTTCAGCGATTAGACTTACTTACCATAAGCGACTGTTTCTCATGCTGCTCGCTTTCTTCTGGACTATAATATTATGTTTCATGGGATTTCAATATTTCCGTGAGAAACAGTTTAAGTCGGAATTCATCAACGCACAATTACAACTTTATAACCGCAATCTCGTCGAGACGATAGAAGACGGTTTGTCGTACGAAGATTATATCGTTTCGCATGAGAAGCCTTTTGAAAATCTGAGAATATCTGTCATAACTAACACTGGTAACGTGATTTATGATAATATGATTTCTATAGATTCTTTGGATAATCACGGTCAAAGGCCTGAAGTGTCAACTGCTATGAAAAACGGCAAGTCGTATCATATAGGCAGACAATCGGCTAGTGACGGACGAGAATATTTCTATTCCGCGACGCGTGGCGACAGAGTTGTTGTCAGAACCGCGATTCCTTATTCCGATTATTTACGAGAATTGTTACGAACCGACTGGACTTTCCTTATCATAATGACGTGTGTTAGTCTCGTCATGAGCGTGTTTGCATATTTTGCGACACGTAGGCTGGGAGAAAACATCGAGCGTCTTAACAGATTCGCTGCTAAGGCAGAGACAGGCGAGTATTTCGATGAGGAAGAGTCGTTCCCTAATGACGAACTCGGTTCCATTTCAAAACATATTGTGCAGCTTTACGCCCAGTGGCAGCAGACGATAAAGGACAGAGATCTAGCTCATGAAGCGGCTCTCGCTCAGGAACAGGAAAAAAACCGTATCAAACGACAGCTTACGAATAACATAAACCACGAGCTTAAAACTCCGGTGGCTTCGATGCAGGTGTGCCTCGAGACTTTGCTTTCCGGCATCAGCCTGACAGAAGAGAAACGCATTGAACTCATAGAGCGTTGCTATACTAATAATGAAAGACTTCGCAGATTGCTGAACGACGTTTCTTTGATTACAAGAATGGAAGGTGGAAGCACTCTTATCGAAAAAGAGAGAATCGTGATAAACGACATCATCAACGAGATCTCTCAAGAATTGGAAATAATGCCTGAAGATGAGCGAATGACATTACATACAGATTTCGAGGAAGAAGTCGTGATGGAAGGTAATCTCTCGTTGATAGGTTCTATTTTCAGAAACCTCACGGAAAATGCTATCTCTTATTCCGAAGGCAAAAATATCTTTATCACTCTTCTTGAAAACAATGATAATGAATGTCGTATCTGTTTTGAAGACGATGGCAAAGGTGTGGAAGAAGAGCAGCTGCCACGACTCTTCGAGCGTTTCTATCGTGTTGATAAAGGCCGCTCTCGTAAGATGGGAGGCACCGGCCTCGGACTCGCCATCGTGAAACACTCCGTTCAGTTCCATGGCGGAAATATCTCTGTCAGTAACCGTTCCGACGGAGGCCTGCGATTTGAGTTTACCTTGAGAAAGTGAGAGAGATACTTGTTAAAGAAAATGAAAAAATCTGTTGTTCATTGACTTTTGTCCGTTGACTTTTGTTATATTTGCAAAGTAAACGAATGTGTTATGCCAGAAGTTGATATAAATTCATATAGATTTGGTTTTGGAGAAGAGCCGACAGATGAAATGCTTTTGAAATTAATGAATGAAGTCGCTACTGAAGCTAAGGAGAGTAATCGAAAAGCAACGGAGCTCTACTGGAAGCAGATGCTTGATAATATTGAAAAGAAGCAGCAAATATGGTCTAATCGCATAAAATCATTAGTAAATGTCTGATGACTTCAGAAAACCAGAGATGATAATTATTGCTGGACCTAATGGCTCTGGTAAAACTTCTGTTACTAAAAAAATCCTACATCACGAATGGGCTGATGGCACTTTATATATCAACCCTGATGAAATTGCAAAAGATGTTTTTGGCGATTGGAATTCTTACGAAGCTGTAATGAAAGCGGCTAACTATAGTTCCGAATTAAGAGAAAAATGTCTTAGAGAACACAAGAGTTTTGTTTTTGAGACTGTTATGTCTGCTGATGATAAAATAGATTTTATTATTAGAGCAAAACAAGAAGGTTTTTTCATCAGATTGTTTTTTATTTCTACAAATCATCCTACTATTAATGCTGCAAGAATAGCTGGCAGAGTCATGAAAGGTGGTCATGATGTCCCTATTACAAAAATAATATCCAGATACTATAAATCGATTGAGAATTGTAAGATGGTGTCATCAATTGTTGTCGTTTGTATGTTTATGACAATTCTATTGATGATGAGAATGCAAAGTTGTTGTTTCGTTTAGTTGACGGAAAAATAGCTAAAACTTATTTTAAAACAATTCCTGAATGGGCAAAAATATTTTTATAATGATTTGTCTATCTTTAGCCATAATTTGAACAAAGCCCGTAGTCCGTTGTCTGTAGTCCGTAGTCATAATATAAAACATCATGGAAATAAATACCTCATCATCTCAGCAACTTAGCATCTCAGTGTCTCAACTCGTCTCTCGACAAAGAGAATATTTCTTGACAAATGAAACGAAGTCTGTCGATTTCAGATTGCTACAGCTGAAGAAACTGAAGCAGGCGATTCTGGATAATGTCGATGATATTTATGATGCTTTGTGGCGTGACTTGCATAAATGTAAGGAAGAGGCTTTCTTAACAGAAATTAGCATTGTGTTAAATGAAATTAACGATCATATAAAAAATATTAAGAAATGGTCGAAACCTAAGAAAGTGAAGACTCCTTTATATCTCATGCCGTCGAAGAGTTATGTGATGTATGAGCCTTTTGGTGTCGCCTTGATTATCGCACCTTGGAACTATCCTTTCCATCTTATGTTCGCTCCTTTGGTCGGGGCGATCTCTTCTGGATGTTGCACCGTGATGAAGCCGTCGCCTTATTCCATATATACATCCGAAGTGATGCAGAAAATCATTGACGAGACTTTCGACGCTAAATATATAGCGATGGTTCAGGGTCATAGAGATGTAAATCAGGCATTGCTGGCGCAGAAATTCGATGTCATTTTTTATACCGGAAGTCCGGATATGGGCAGAGTCGTGATGGAAGCAGCATCGAAAAACCTCACGCCTGTCGTCCTCGAACTCGGCGGCAAGAGTCCTTGTATCGTTGACAAGGATTGTAACATCGACTTCGCAGCGAGAAGAATCGTCTGGGGTAAGACGATAAATGCTGGTCAGACTTGTGTCGCTCCTGATTATCTGATGGTCCATCGTGATGTTAAAGAAGAACTTATCGCCAAGATGAAAGAATATGTCGTGAAATTCTACGGCGAGAACCAACAGGAAAGCGAATGTTATTGCAGGATTATCAACGATAAATCTTACGAAAGATTAGTGTCATATTTCGAAGAAGGGGAAATAATTTATGGCGGCGACTGTGATAAAGACGAAAGATATATCCAGTTTACGCTTTTGGAAATTAAAGACGCAAAGACGCAAAGTTTCACAGACACAAAGATTTCTACTGACTCTGCGATTTCACAACTCTGCGACTTTGAGTCTCTGCAACTCTGTGAATTAAAAGTAATGACGACAGAAATCTTCGGTCCGATTCTTCCTGTCATAGAATTTGACAATATTAATAAGGTGTCGGAATTTATTTCAAACCGACCGAAGCCATTGGCATTATATTATTTCGGAAATGACGAAGCAGTGGAAGAAGTCTTGAGAATGACGACATCAGGCGGCGTCTGCATCAACGACACAATTCTGCATGTCGCCAATGACCAGCTTCCGTTTGGCGGAGTGGGAGAGAGCGGCATGGGGAAATACCACTCTCAAGAAAGTTTCATGGCGTTCAGCAACAAACGTGCGGTACTGAAATCATCAAATCGTATCGATTTCAAGATGAAATATCCTCCTTATGACAAAATGGAACTGATAAAGAAGTTGATGTAAGTTCATGATTTCTAAATTATACGTTTACTATTTTAACAACCAAACCTCTTTGTTTTGCTTTCTTTATCGTGTCTAAAGTCCCTCTTGATGAAGGCGTGACGAAAGCGAGGACATAATCTGCGTTTTTGACGATGAGCGTGTTCCTTTGGAGAGGATCAGATGTTAAAAAATTACATACGCCACTTTTTTACCGATAAGGTTTATATCTTTGCTATGATAAAATCTGCTGATTTGAAAATTCTAATTCTCAATTTTCAGATTATCAGGTTCTCGGTTTTTTCAGATTTAAAAATATGGCAAAGAATTATTTCAAATCATACATCTGGTTGATAGATACGTTGCAGACTCGCGGAGCTTTAACTTTAAAGGAAATTAAGGATTTGTGGCGACGGAGTTCTATAAATGAGGACGGAAAAGAACTGGCAACGCATACGTTCTCCAATCATATAAAAGCAATTGCAGATGTTTTCGGCATCGATATTACGTGTAACAGAACTGATAATACGTATTATATAGAGAATCTGGATGAACTCTTGGATTAAGTAAAGATAAACTTCCATTTTATATTTTAGAAGTAGAGGTAGATGTGAAACGAACTCCTAAAATAAATGATAAGAAAGAGTCAAGCTCATTGTTTGATAAAATGAAGGAAAATAAACAATATTGTTTTAGTGATGATCTTAAAATATTAAATGGATATACATTGAAAGAAATATGTTGATTCAATTTTTCAACCACTCCATTTTCGCTTTCTCCGACACTCATGGCAGACATCGCGAACTGCAAGTACCGGAGAAAACTGATATATTAATATGTGCTGGCGATGCCGTTGAAGACAATCTGCTCGGTGATGATATTCCAACTGATTTGGATATTTTAGTGACGCATTATCCGCCTTTGGGAATATTGGACGAAGATATGGGAAGTGTGGAAATCTTAAATTTCGTTATGAAATCACAACCCTCATATCACCTGTTCGGCCATATTCATTTTGCAAAAGGGAAAGAAGTGAAGTTTGGAAAAACACAATGCTTAAACATTTCGCATATATATTAATTAACAAGGTGTAGTAATATTTCATATGTAGGTAGAAAAATGCATGTGTTTTTTGATTAAGCGTTATTTTTCGATTCTGGCCAAAAACGTCGCATATTTTTGTTGGATTTTAGCGTTTGAAATTCGCTGCTTTTTCCGTGTTTTTTTTGATTTTGTGATATTTTTGTCATGGAGTCGTGTCAAAAAAGGGGTAAAAAGGGGTAAAAAGTGCCTGAGATACGGTAAAAAGCGCGGAAAAGCGGCAAAAATCCGCATCTAACACGGTGTTAATCAATGTGATGGGAAAAAAGTTAAAAATAATTGAAAAAAGTTTTCAAAAAGTGTTGTGCGAAAGGAATTTTTCGTACCTTTG
>JAZLEO010000003.1:0-120299 GCA_045615285.1 Bacteroidales bacterium | reverse complement strand
GCCTGTAGCGACATTCAAACCGCCGTTTTGTAACCATTTTTGCAATACGTTTGGAATACCAACTTCAACACCAACATAGATGAAGATAGCGATAGCGCCAAATACGAAGTGACGGAATGACATTGGTCCGTATTGTGATTTCTCACCTTTAGCAACTGCTTGAACTGGATTTTCAGGAATCTTTGTCAATGAGATGACGATGAATGCTAATGCGAAGATGCCTAATGCGATGAACATCAATGGGAATACTTGGCTGATTTTAGCGTTAACGATGCTTGGAACGAAAACGCCTGTCAAGAAGATACATGCTGTACCCATCAATGAGTTGAAAGAACCGCCGATTTGTACGAGTTGGTTGCCTTTGTTACCGCCGCCGCCGAGTTTGTTAAGCATAGGGTTGACAACGATATTTAACATACACATTGAGAAACCAGCGATGAAAGCTCCGAGGAGATAAACACCGAAAGCAGCATTGCTGTCGATAGTACCAGAAATTGTTTGGATGCCAACACCGACAAAACCTACTGTCACAGCTGCTAAAGCAGTTTTCTTGTAACCGAGTTTTTGCAACATATTACCTGCAGGAATACCCATCACTGCGTAAGCGATAAAGTTAGCCAAAACACCTAATGTTCCCATCCAGTTAGCGACGCTGAATTGATTCTTCAAAATGTCGCCCATCGGTGATGCCAAGTTCGTCACGAATGAAATCATACCGAACAAAAGAATCATCACGAGGATTACCAAAAAATTACCTTGTTTCTTTTCCATTTCTTTAATTTTTTATAATGTTGAAAATTTGAATTTAATTACTTCTTTATATTCTTCACCTGGACGTAAGACAGCACTCGGGAAGTTTGTCTTGTTTGGAGCGTCAGGGAAGGCTTGGCATTCCATAGCGACGCCTTCGTAGTCTTCGTATGACTTGCCGCATTTTCCTTCTGGGCAGCCGCTTAGCCAGTTGCCTGTGTAAATCTGAACGCCTGGCTGCGTCGTGAAGACATCTACTTTGATGCCAGAAGCCTCGCTGCTTAAAGTAGCGGCTTGGTTCATCACACCTTTATTATAATTGTCGATTGCCCAGCAGCTGTCGAAGCCTTTGCCATTGACTACAGCAGGGAAGTCGGCTTTGATGTCTTTTCCGATAAGCTTGCCTTCGGTGAAATCCATCGGCGTTTCTTTCACTGTAGCGATTTCGCCTGTAGTGATCAATTCTTCTGTTGCAGGAAGATAGTTGCTTGCGAAAAGTTTCAGGTTGTGGTCTAAGATATTTCCTTCACCTTCGCCTTTCAAATTGAAATAGACGTGGTTGGTAAGGTTAACGACTGTCGCTTCGTTGGTCTCGGCTCTTAATGTAAGAGTGAGTTCGTTGTCGTCGCTCCAATGATATTCTGCTTTAGCGAGGAGTTCGCCGGGATAACCGCATTCTCCGTCTTCAGAGAAATATGTAAATTCTACATTGCCGTTATCGTTTATTTCTCCGCACCAGAGTTGATTTGCGAAACCGTCGTTACCGCCATGAAGATGATGCTTGCCGTCGCCAGTGTTAAGTACTAATTGGAATTCCTTACCGTCGATGCTGAACTTACCTTCTTTTATTCTGTTGGAGAAACGTCCTGGAACCTTACCAGCGCAAGGACCATCGCCGATATAAGATTTCAAATCTTTATAACCAAGAACGACGTCAGTCATCTTGCCGTCTTTATCTGGAACCACGATAGAAACGATGCCGGCACCGATGTTGCATAAAGTCACGCTCGCACCATTAGCGTTAGTGATCTTATAAACATAGATAGCACCGCCATCTTCCAATGTTCCGTGTTCTATTCTTTCGATGTTCATATTTTTCATTTTTGCTGTGAGCTGTGGGCAGTGAGTCATGAACTTTAACACACAGCTAATTTCATTTACATGTTGTTTGATTAGCTTTGGCTCATTGCTCATTGCTCATGGCCCAAAGCTTATTAGGATAAATTCCTCTATCGACGAGGTTTTGAATCTTAGCTACAACATCTGGTTTATCTTCTTTGTATGTGACGCCGAACCATACAGCATCGCTCGACAATACTCTCAACTTAGCTTCTCCGCTGTTGATGAGTTTGTTGACCATCAAAGGAATGAAGAACTCAGCCTTGATGTTTGTCTGAGCGTCAGTGTCTAAAAATTCTTTAAAACCAGCTGTTGAATGTTCGAAGAAGTCAGGCGTGAAACCGAAGAAATTCATTGATACCAAAGTCTCGAGGTCGAGTGGGTGAGAGCCTTCTTCATCTGTATAAGCTGCGCCTTCTTCAGTTTTTGCGATAGAAGTACGCTCGACGATTGTCTGGAGATAATTGTTTTCGTCTTGAGTACAAACACCTCTTGAAACGGTTCCGAATTCTGATAATGTGTTTCTCAATTTATAAGCCACCATGCTGTAAGCGCCGTTTTTGCCTTCACATTCCGTGAGATATTTTGCCATCACTTCGTAAGCTTCTTTGCCGTAGAAGTCGTCGGCGTTGATAACTGCGAAAGGCTCTTTGATATTATTGGCTGCCATCAAGACTGCGTGGCAAGTTCCCCAAGGCTTCACTCTGCCTTCTGGTACTGAATAACCTTCAGGAAGACATTCAAGTCCTTGATATACATATTCTACAGGAATGCCGAAACGCTCTGTGTTATTTACTTTTTCGAAAGCTTCAGCGAAATCTTTTCTGATGACGAAAACGACTTTGCCGAAACCGGCTCTTTTTGCGTCAAAGATTGAATAATCCAAGATTGCTTCGTTGTTAGGGCCAACGCCGTCCATTTGCTTCAAGGCTCCGTAACGAGAACCCATTCCAGCTGCTAATACTAATAATGTTGGTTTCATTGTTTATTCTATTTTTTTATGTTAACGGACAACATGTAGAGTCGCAATATTTTGCGACTCATATTTTTATACGCAATATTTTGCGACTCAATTTTCACACGCAATATTTTGCGTTTCTACTAATTATTTAATTCTTCTTGCTCCGTCAGAAATGACTACGTCATAAACTTTAGGTTCACGGTTATATTTTGCGAGATACTCTTTCTTTGCAGTAGCGATGAAGTTGTCGTACAATTCTTCTTTTACGAGGTTGATGGTGCAACCGCCGAAGCCGCCGCCCATGACGCGGGAACCTGTAACGCCGCATTGTTTTGCCACGTCGTTTAAGAAGTCGAGTTCTTCGCAGCTTACTTCATATTCCTTGCTCATGCCGTAGTGAGTGCCGAACATTCTGTCGCCGACTGTTTCGTAGTCGCCTTTTTCGAGAGCATCGCAGACATCGAGGACGCGTTGTTTCTCACCGATGACATAGACAGCACGCATATAATCTTCTTCTGAGATTTCCGCTTTCACTTCGTCGAGCATCGCCATTGTAGCGTCGCTGAGGTAATTGACTTCAGGGTGATTAGCCTTGATATGAGCGCAGGCGTTTTCACATGACTCACGGCGTTTGTTATATGCTGATGATGCAAGTTCGTGTTTTACGACAGTGTCGAGGAGAACGACTTTATAACCTTCCGGATTGAAAGGGAAATATTCAAATTCCATTGTTGCGCAGTTGAGACGCATGAGATGACCTTTCTTACCGAAGACAGAAGCGAATTGGTCCATGATGCCGCATTTCACTCCGCAGTAGTTGTGTTCTGTCGATTGACCGATTCTTGCGAGTTCGAAGCGGTCGATGTTGAGGTTGAAGATTTCATTCAAGGCATTGGCGAAAGTAGATTCCAAGGCTGCTGATGACGACATGCCAGCTCCGAGAGGAACGTCGCCTACGAATACAGTGTCGAAGCCTTTTGGTTCAAAACCGCGTTTCTTCATCTCACGGCAGACACCGAAAATATAACGAGCCCACGACTCTTGAGGAGCGTCTTCTTCATTCATACCGAATTCAACCTTTGCATCGTAATCTACTGAATAAGCACGGATTTTATCTGTTCCGTTTGGATTTATCGCTGCATATATACCTTTGTCGATAGCTCCAGGAAATACGAAACCTCCGTTATAGTCAGTGTGCTCGCCAATCAAATTGACACGACCCGGAGAAGTGTAAACCACATAGTTTCCGCCAAATAATGACTCAAACTTTTCTTCAATAATTCTTGTATCCATAAATTATCAGATTTAAAATTCAATTTTTATTAAACCCTCAAAAGTACAAAATATTATCTTACGAAAGACACCTCTATGAATAAAACTTTACTTTAAATGATTGTATTTAGACAAAACGCCTGCTGTTTGAAATATATATGGAGCAAATTTTATTAAAAAATTAAACAACATATAACTATTAAATTTCATATCTTTGTCAGTAAAATATATTGGATTTAGCAAATGTTATCAGTATGAAATTTGAGGTTACAAGAATTCATCGTGATGTTGCGGATGAAGAATTACTCGCAGACGTAAAAAATGTATGTCTTGAACATGATTTGTTAACAATAAGTCAAGATTTGTATCGACAATATGGTAAATATCATCCATGTACATTAGTACGTAGATTTGGCAGTTGGTTTAATGTATTAAATTTATGCAATTTGCGACCATCTAGATCTAAAATAAATATTACAAATACGGAATTGTTTTCTAACTTGGAAAATATATGGTTAACTCTGGGTCGACAACCTAAATATCAAGAAATATCAAAACCATTATCTTTGTATTCCGTTGGTACATATGAAAAAAGGTTTGGAAGTCTTTATAATGCATTAGAGCAATTTGTTCAATATATTAACAATGAAGAAGAAATAGATTGTAAACCAACATCAAAGATACAACATATAAGTCATAAAACACAACGTAATCCAAGTAATCGTTTAAAAGTTCAAGTTCTAATGAGGGATGGAAATCGTTGTAAATTATGTGGCGTTGAATGTAATGATGGATTACATAATATTCATTTTGACCACATAGTACCATGGTCAAAAGGTGGCGAAACAACATTAGATAATTTACAAGTTTTATGTTCTGATTGTAATTTGGCAAAAGGAAATCTTGACAAATAAATTATAGAAAAATGACAAGCAAATTATTACACACAATATTATTTCAACCCATTCTTAATTAGAACACCACTGCTATGTAGTAGATTTGGATAAACAGCGTTAAAAACAAAAAGCTGTCTGAGCCAGCGAGTTCTTTTTGTTTAGCGAAAGAATCATAATTTTAGCGTATTTATCCGCAGCGGCGAGCTTTTTCTGTTTCTCTTTTTTGCGGTAAAAAAGAGAAAGGAGATTTTTAAAGTCAACAAGACCACAAGACTACAAGACCACAAGTTTTAGTTAGGAGTGGTCCCTGACGGGACTTATTTTGAATTGAAAATTGAAAGGTTAAAACTGAAAGTTAATTTTCAAATTTCAAATTTCAATTTTCAATTTTCAATTTTCAGATTGCCGCCTCGGAGAAATAGCGTTAAGAAATTAAAGACACATAGTCGCAGAGACACAAAGAAACAAAGAAACTTTAAGACTCTGCGTCTTTGTGACTTTGCGTCTTTACTACAGCTCATTTCCCGTTAACTTGCCCAATAACCGCATAAAAGTTAAAAATGGTTAAAATTGTGAAACTGAAGATTTTTCTTTATACTTTTGCAATGAAGGAGGTTGATGATGAAAGAAGATAATAAAATTATTCTCTATCAGGATGATAACGAAATAACGAGAGTGTCAGTGAGATTCGCTGATGAAGATTTATGGCTGACACAAAGTCAATTGGCAGAGATTTACTGCACAACGCAAGAAAACATTTCTATGCATATAAGCAACATCTATGCTGATCAGGAATTAGATGAAAGTCGAACTTATAAGGATTTCTTATTAGTTCGACAGGAAGGGAATCGTAAAGTGAAACGAAACATCGCTCATTATAATCTCGATATGATTATTGCTTTGGGTTATCGTGTTCAATCTCAAGTTGCTACACGCTTTAGACGCTGGGCCACTGAGCGACTTCATGAGTATATCCAGAAAGGGTTCGCAATGGACGATGAACGCTTGAAGCAGGGAGGGAATCGCTATTTCAGAGAATTGCTGCAACGTATCAGAGATATTCGTAGTAGTGAGAGAAATTTTTATCAACAAGTGACCGACATCTATGCTACTTCCACAGATTATGACCCTCGCAGTGAAATGACGAAGATGTTTTTTGCGACAGTACAAAATAAGTTGCATTACGCCGTTCATGAAAATACTGCTGCAGAGGTGATTTATAATCGTGTTGATAACGAAAAACCTTTCGTAGGAATGACAAATTTTAAAGGTAATTATGTCACTAAAGATGATGTTAAAATTGCCAAGAATTATCTTTCAGAAATAGAACTCCAACGACTCAATCTTCTCGTATCAGGTTTCTTGGATTTTGCTGAATTCCAGGCCTTGGAAATGAATCCTATGACAATGAAAGACTGGATTGACGCTCTCGATAATCAGATTATTGCACATAAACGTAAAGTATTGATTGGTAAAGGTAATATATCACATCAGCAGGCGATAGAAAAAGCAGAGAAAGAGTTTGAGATATATCGTAAACGCGAAATGGAAATGCTCGAAAGTGACTTTGATAAAGAGATGAAAAAATATTTGAGTAATTCTTGATTGATAAATTGCAGAACTATCAATTCAAAAGAGAATCCATTGTGCAAAATAGTAGAGAAATTGCCATTGAACTAAGGCTGTTTGCTGTTGAACTTTTTTAAATAGCCGTGAGCTTTGAGCTATGAGCCTTGAGCCTTCGGCTGTCAACAGACAACAGACTTTGTCCACGGGGCTTGAACTTGTATATTTACTGCTCGCGACTTGGAGATAGTAGCCTCCAATGCGTTAGGGATTGGAGCGGCATCCTTTTGAAGCGGAGCGGAAAAAGATATAGCGGAAAGCCCGACGGCAAAGCCGGAACGCCCAGAAAAAGAAACTCTGAATCTCAGAATTTCAGAAACTCGATACTTTCTTGGATTCTGAATTTATTGTATTTTAAAAAGTTCTTCGGTATCTTGTTGACTCTGCTTTTCTTATGATACTCAATAATTTACCCCCCCGATTTTTGTAAAAAAATATTAAAAAACATTTGTTTTTTTGGAATTAAATTATAAACTTTGCAGAACACAAATGAAAGGAAATAGTATGGATAAAAAAATACATATATTAGGTAAGAACAAATTTATTAAATAAAGTCTCTGTAAGATTTGAATTGCTGTTCATCTGCAGAGATTTTTTTATACAATAACTAACTTAAGCTAATAAAATAACTTACTAACATAAAAAATACAGTCATGAAAAAAATCTGTCTTTTAATTAGTTTTTTGTGTGTAATGCTAGTAGCATGTACAGCCGATCCTGAAAAGCCAACTGTATCGACTAAAGAAGTGTCATCTATCACATCTAATGCTGCAAATGTCATTTGTGAAGTTACAGACGATGGCGGAGCGGAAGTCACTGTGAGAGGTCTCTGCTGGAGCACTAACGAAATTCCTGTGATTGAAACAGATGCCATTATAAACTCTGGTAGCGGAATCGGTATTTATGAAATTGTCATTGAGAATCTTAATCCGTTTACAACGTATTATGCTCGTGCTTATGCTGTCAATAGTGTAGGTATAGGCTATGGTGAAACAAAGGTGTTCACTACAAAAAGATTAGTTGATATACCTACTGTTACGACAAATTTGGTTTCAGATATAACAGAAACATCTGTCTTTTGTGGTGGAAATGTGATATCTGACGGCGGCGCGGAAGTTACATCCAGAGGACTTTGCTGGAGTGACACTGACAATCCTACAATAGAAAACGGATTGTCTGTTGGATGCGGCAGCGGCTTGGGTAATTTTGAAATCGAGATAAATGAACTCAAACCAAGCACCACCTATTATATCAGAGCGTATGCTGTTAATAGCGAGGGCGTCGCTTATGGTGATGTGAATGTGTTTGCTACTAAAAATATGGTGGGAACTCCTGAGATATCAACGAATGCTGTATATGACGTCACAGCGACTTCTGCGGTATGCGGTGGCAATATCACATCAGATGGAGGCGCTGAAGTCACGTTAAGAGGTGTGTGCTGGAGCATGACAAACAACCCGACAATGGAAGATGCTCTCTCGATGGGTGGCGGTAGCGGCGTCGGCTCTTTTGAAGTCGTAATAAATGATTTGACACCTAATACCAAATATTATGTGAGAGCTTATGCTGTCAACAGCAAAGGTACCAGCTATGGAGAAGAAGTCGTTTTTACCACAGTTGACGACATCCCTCCAACATCAGGCATGATAAATGGTTATGAGTGGGTTGATCTTGGATTGGCGAGCGGAACTAAATGGGCTACACATAATGTCGGTGCAACGACGCCAGAAGAATATGGCGATCTTTATGCATGGGGAGAAATTGAGACAAAAACGGAATATACTATGGATAACAGTGTGACTCATGGCGTAAGCATGGGTGACATCTCCGGCGATCCTGTATATGATGTGGCAAGAACGAAATGGGGAATCTCATGGAGAATGCCTAAGAAAAATGAATTGGAGGAACTATATGAAGATTGTGAATGGGTTAAACAAGGAAATGGTTATAAAGTGACAGGCCCTAATGGCAATAGTATTTTTTTGCCAGCTGCCGGTTGTCATAACTGGTATGGTATAGAGGGCGTTGGATGTGACTGTTACTATTGGACTTCTACGCCATATAACAACGAACTTCAAAATTGCGCTTACGAAATATTTTGCAGTGGAGGTTATATAGGATTTGGTGCAGGTGCTATGCGTTGTTATGGATATAGTGTAAGACCAGTCTCAGATTGATTTTTTTGATGATTTAAAATAATAGGTGGATTTTGTTACGATAATTAATTGTATATTTGTAACAAATTCCCGTTTATGAAAAAAACATTATTTTACATATTGATAATTAGCATATTATCGTCTTGTACGGATGTGATTCGTAGCGTCCCTGCGGCAATTGAACCAACTCCAACTCAACAACAAATCGAGTGGCAAAAACTTGAAACCTACGCTTTTATTCATTTCGGTTTAAATACTTACAACGACCTCGAATGGGGTTACGGCGACACTCCGGTTTCTACTTTCAACCCGACTGAACTCGACTGCGAACAATGGGTTTCTACCTTGAAACAATGTGGAATGAAAGGCGTGATTCTCACAGCCAAACATCACGACGGTTTCTGCCTCTGGCAAACAAAAACCACCGATTACAGCATCGCTAACTCTCCTTATAAAAACGGCAATGGCGACATGGTGAAAGAACTCTCTGACGCTTGCAAAAAACACGGTCTCAAATTCGGGCTTTATCTCTCGCCTTGGGACAGAAACCACGCTGAATATGGACGAGAGGATTACGTCGAGACGTATCATAAACAAATTGACGAACTTACGAGCAACTATGGCGAACTGTTTGAATTCTGGTTCGACGGCGCAAACGGCGGTAACGGTTTCTACGGCGGAACTAACGAATATCGTTCCATCGACGCAAAGAAATATTACGATTACGAACGTGCTCGCGATACAATCTTAAAACGTCATCCTAATGCGATGATTTTCGGAGGTACATGTCAGACAATACGTTGGGTCGGCAACGAACAAGGTTGGGCTGGTGATACTGACTGGTGTATGATAAATCCTGAGTCGTCGGAAAACACTAAACATCTCAACCACGGCTCTGAAAACGGAACACATTGGATTCCAGCGGAAGTGGATGTCTCGATTCGTCCGGGTTGGTTCTATCATAAACGCGAAGATCATCAGGTCAAGACTTTGGCGCAACTGACTGATATTTATTATCGTAGCGTAGGCCATAATGCGAATCTTCTGCTTAACTTCCCGATAAATCTTGACGGTAAGATTCCTGCTTTGGATTCGATAAGAGCGATGGAATTTCATAACGTGATTGTTAATGATTTTAAAGAAAACATCTTAAAAGACGCAAAGATAAATGTCGATAATGAAAGAGGTCGCGACTTCAAAGCAGAGAACGTAATTGATGACGATTGGAATACTTATTGGGCGACAGAAGACGATTATAACTTCGGAACTATCTCATTTTCATTCGATAATCCGGTTAAGATGAATAGGGTAGTGCTGCAAGAATATATTCCGCTCGGCCAAAGAGTCAAGGATTTTTATATGGAAGGTGAACTTAATGGCAAATGGTTTAAAATCAATTCTTTCGATACTTTATCGACAATAGGTTATAAACGTATAGTTCGTTTCAATACCGTTGAACTTGATAAGTTGATAATATATTTTGAGGAAAGCCGCGGTCCTTTGTGTATCAATAATATAGAAGCTTATTGTGCGCCGGTACTTCTTACAGAACCGACAATTTATCGTAATTATGACAATGTCGTTGAAATAAAATCATCTGATAACGACGCCGAAATTTATTATCTGATTGATGGAAACGACACGTTTGTAAAATATGATAAACCATTCATTTTCAAGGATAAAGGAACGATAAAAGCATATTCTTACGATCCGATTTCAAAGAAAAAAAGCGATGTGGCAATGAAAGAATTTGATTTGCCAATAGAAAATAACTTCTCAATTTTAAAGCCGCTTGAAGGTTTTAAGAAATTATTTGACGGCAATATTTATATGACAATTTACCTTAATATCAACGATCCGATTCATCTTACTTTTGAAGAAGAACAGACAATATCCGGATTCAGATATACTCCAAGTCAAAACCGCGATGCGTCAGGTCATATCGTTGATTATGAATTGTATATAGACGGAAAACTTATCAAATCAGGTGCTTTCGGAAATATCAAAAATAACCCGATAGAGCAAGTCGTAAGATTCGATGGCGTCAAGGGAAAAGACGTGAGATTCATTCCTAAGAGTTGTACCGACAATACGAAAAGGTGTGGAGTAGCGGAATTTTCAGTAATAACAGAATGAAAATATAAAAACGAAATGACAATCAGAAAGATTTTATCGATATTTTTTATATTGGCAGGAGTGGTATTTGTCATGATGATTGCGCTTGCATTCACTTCTGCGCCATTTTATATGCACTATAATTTAGGTAAAAATCCGGACGGAATTGAAATGACGCCTGACTTTAAGCCTGATAAAGTCGTGATGTTTGGAGGCGCAGGAATGCCTTCTCCCGACAATCTTATGAGGCTTTATTATACGTCAAAATGGGCTGATTATTTTAATGCGCCTGTTATTTTGGTGCATCCTGAAGATTCTGTGTGTCAATGTGAAATGACTCGTATATTGAATCAAAATGGAATTTATGACATATCTTACATGACGGAAGGAACCAACACTCGTTCTCAGTCTCTCGAACTGAAAGAAAGTGATTCGGAAATCATAAATGAAAAACTTCTTGTGATAACATCGACGGAACATCTTTATCGCACGATAAGATGTTTGAAAAAAGTAGGTTTTGAAAACATTGTCGGAATACCTGCGCAAGAAGCCACCGTGGATTTTAATCTTTCCCTCGAAAATCAGAAATTGGGAGGAAATTCATCTATTCCTTCCGTTGGCAACACCAAAATCAGATACACTTTCTATAATTATCTGAAACTGGAAATAATCTGCGTAAGAGAATATATAGCAATAACTTACTATAAAATCAAAGATTGGATTTAACAGATGTAATTACTCGCAAATCACATCAAACATCTCGTGTGTTCGCAATCTTCCGTTGACGATACAAACACATTCAACGACGGCCTTAACGCAAATTTTCTCATCTTCGGCGCGGTAGATGTCTTGTTCAAAAACATATCTGACGCCTTCTTTCTTTACGTTTAACTTTGATAAGAATTCGTCGCCGCCTTTGAGTGGTGTCTTGTATTCCAATGAGATACGTGCCACGACAGGATCGATGCCTTGTTCGTGCAGCTCCGAAAACCTGATGCCTTTCGACAATATGAATTCATGGCGTGTGTGCTCCATATAATGCTGATAGTTTGCGTTGTTGACTATTCCCTGCGCGTCACATTCGTAGTCGCGAACTTTCATTTTCAATTCAAAGGCATATTCTTTCATGTCAGATTCTGATGTTTTCTTTCAAATTAAAATATTCGTTAACAATTCCCTTGTCAAGCAGCTCGTTTTTCTTGCCGGAAACAAGTTCTTTTCCTTTTGAAATCATCCAAAGGTTGTCGGTATAACGCAATAACAATTCCAAGTCGTGAGAGCTGAAAATGATGGTTTTCTTGCGTTCTGTCGTAAGCTTTTTCATCAAAGAGAACAATTCTATCTTACTAGGATAATCGATGAAAGCAGTAGGTTCATCCATGAATATTATAGGTGTGTTTTGTGCGATAGTCTTTGCGATCATCACCTTCTGTTTTTCGCCATCGCTTAGCGTATCGAAATATCTGTCAATCAAATTGTTTATGCCGACTATTTCAAGTGATTCTATAATTATATTTTCGTCTTCTTTTTCTATCTTTCCGAAGAAATTAGTGTAAGGGCAGCGGCCGCTTGCGACCACATCGAACACCTTTAAGAACATGTCATCTGGGCGAGATGTGAGCACCAATCCGATCAGTTTGGCTTTGTCTTTAGGCGAGTATGAAGATAACTCTTTCCCCATCAACTCAACGTTGCCTGCGACCGGCTTGATATGAGCGGTAAGAGTTTTAAAAAGCGTTGATTTGCCGGCGCCGTTAGGGCCGATTAGCGCTATCAAGTCGCCTTCGTTTAAGCTTACATTTATCGGAGGCAAGATGGCTTTGTCTTTGTAGCCGATATGCAAATCTTTCGTTTTTAAAACTTCCATATTGTTAAAATCAATTATTTACCTTTTCTTTAAAATAACCCAAATCACTACTGGCGCTCCTATGAAAGCAGTCACGGCATTGATCGGTAAATTACCTTCAAAACCAGGAGCACGAGCTACCAGATTACATAACAGGCTGACAACCATTCCCATGATTATCACAGACGGCACCAATATTCTATGGTCACTAGTTCTGAAAATGAATCGCGTAAGATGTGGTATCGCCAATCCCAAAAAGGCGATCGGCCCGCAATATGCAGTCACGATGGCTGTCAAATATCCCGAAATCAAAATTATTATCAAATTGCTCCTTTTAATATTGACGCCTAGATTTTCCGCATATAAATCTCCTAATAATAAGATATTCAAGTTTTTAGACAAGAAGAGACTCGTCATCAGACCTAAGATTATCGCTGCTGAGAAAAACGCCAACTTAGTAGAACCGACGGCCGAAAACGATCCCATTCCCCAGATTACGAAAGCGTGGATGTCTTCTTTCATGCTGAAGAATTTCAGGATGTCGGTCAATGAACCAGCAAGATACGAGACCATCAATCCTATGATAATCAATGTTGTCATATTCTTGACCCTGCTACTAAAACCCAATATCAGCATCAATACCAAAATAGCTCCTAAAAACGCAGCGACACTGACTCCAATATTTGCCCAAAGTCCGAAAGATGAAAGAGCGTTTCCACCTAAAATACCTGTAAATAAAATAGTTATCGCCACGCCTAATCCTGCGCCGCTGCTGATTCCTAACATCGAAGGATCGGCGAGCGGATTTCTGAACAAGGTCTGCATCAGAAGTCCCGAAACTGACAAAGCAGCGCCAGCCAAAAGCGCCGTGACAGCCTGCGGTAATCTATAATCAAAAACGATGGTGGATATTGTCGGATTGCTTTCTGGACTTAAAAACACATTTAGCAAATCCTCAAAAGGAATCACGACAGAACCGATAAATAAATTAAGAATAAATAATATTATTCCTAATATTACTACTATAGATAATATACTGATATTTATTTTATTACGATTCATTATTTAATCAATCTCTTGAAGTATTTTGGAGTATAGTTTTCCCATTCATTTTTTAATAATTCGGGATGAAAATGATATATGAAATCTGCCAGAAGCAAATCCGGTTCATACTGCGACTGCTCAAAATATCCGCATTCTCTTACGTCACAAACCAGCAGCTGCCTTTCTTTAAAGGATTTGAAAAGCGGATAAAGTTCGTTTTCTCTTTCCAATCTTTCGTACGAAAACGGAGTGTCGGAAGAATTGATGACTCTCCAGTAATCGGCCTGCTGGGCTTTTAGCAAGACGCTTTCCGCATCGATATGGAGGCTGCCCGTTGATTCGTTTTCTTTCCAGATATAATCGGCGCCAGCGTCAGCGAATATCTTTGCGATATAACTGTTTCCGCCTGGCACATACCATTGATTTTCAAACGGTAAATCCGAAAAGACAGTCGGTTTGTATTTTACGGTAGAACATACATTCATCAGTGATTCATAGCGTTTTACGACATTGTCGAACCATTCAAAAGTCTCTTTTTCTTTTCCGCAGAGCAAACCCACGACTTTCATCCATTCTGCGCGTCCCAAAGGATGGCTTTCCAGATAATCAGGGAACGGAACCATTGCAGAACCGCTCAGTTTCCCCAAATGCGAAAAATCCAAAGTAGGATAGGGCGTATATAAAATCAAATCTGCTTGTAAATGAATTACTTTCTCGGTATTTACATTCGTAGATTCGCCCACGTCAAGAATCTTTCCTTCCGAGACAAATCTAAGTATTTCCTCGTTTTTGGTGTAATTGCTTTCTAAAACACCTTTTACCTTATCTAATTCTCCAAGTTTTTGAAAAACAGACCATTGCGTTGAAGAAAAAGCGATAGCCGACTTAATCGGCGTTCTGATAACCTGCGTCGCATCTAATTCCTTGGGGATATCAACGCTGTCGTTAAAGATGTAAAAATCAGATGATGAAGAAGATATATTTTTGATTGTAAGCTTGTAGCCGGACTCGTAAGGCAGAATCTTGAAGTTTTCGGCGTAACGCACCAGATTCAAGGTATCGTTGTCGTTGTTGGCAGCGACATCCTTATCGTGATTGCCATCGCACGAAAACAAAACGTAAATGATTAAAAATAAAGCGATTGAAAACTTTTTCATAATTGTTAAAAAGCTAATTAATCATTATGTCAGACTTGAATTTATTGTTGAAAAAATTTCGTCAAATATACGAAGAAAAAGCAAGTGTTTTAAAGTCAAAAGCTCAGAAAAAATAATTATCTTTGTAGGCTAAACAATTTAAAATTTTACGAGATGGGATTTTATTTTTTTCACACTCCTAAACCAAGGAAATTCAATTATATACCTCGTTATTTCGATCCTAATCAGGACGCTCTTGAGAAGAAGAAGGCTGCCATGGGCTTTGATTCCAAACTCTCCGAGCATGAAAAACGCAGGATGAGAATCAGGACAGGATTCGGATATGACCCTGAAGAGATGAGAGAAAAGAAGAAAATCGGATTCAAAGGGATGCGATATGTTGTGTTTTTCGGCCTGATGGCGTTTTTTGTATATGTCATATTCAAAACTCCATTGGTTGAAAAGTTTTTCGAGATGTTTCTTAGTTTAGGAAAATAAAAATCAAAGATTTATGTCCTTCGATATAATAAAATTATTACCAGATTCAGTAGCCAACCAGATTGCTGCCGGCGAAGTCATACAGCGTCCTGCTTCAGTAGTCAAAGAATTGATGGAGAATGCGTTGGATGCCGGTGCCACTCAAATAGACTTGTTTATTAAAGACGCTGGCAGAACGGCAATCACTGTCATCGACAACGGCTGCGGAATGTCGGAAACCGACGCCCGTCTTTGCTTTGAACGTCACGCTACTTCCAAGATAAAAAAGGCCGAGGATTTGTTCTCGATTCGTACCATGGGATTCCGTGGCGAGGCTTTGGCCAGTATCGCGGCTGTGGCTCAGGTGGAACTGACAACCCGCCGTCAGGAAGACGAATTGGGAACCAAGATACTTATCGAAGGCTCTGTCGTCAAGGAACAACTGCCAAAACCTATGGCGGTCGGGACTAATTTCACGATAAAAAATCTTTTCTTTAATATACCGGCCCGTCGTAACTTCCTTAAATCCAACGAAGTGGAAATGCGCCATATCACAGATGAGTTTTTCAGAGTCGCCATGATGAATCCAGAAATCGGATTCTCGCTCACCAATAATGAAAAGGAGATATATCATCTTTCAAAAGGCAACCTGAAACAAAGAATAGTGGGGCTCTGCGGTAAAGATTACGACAAGAAAATCCTTCCTGTTCAACAAGATACGGAGACGGCGTCCATCAACGGATTCATAGTGAAGCCTGAATTCCTGAGAAAGACTCGCGGCGAACAGTATTTCTTTGTAAATAAACGTTTTATAAAACATTCTTATCTGCATCATGCGATAGAGAACGCATATCAGGAATTGATTCCAAAAGATTGTTATCCAGGATATTTCATCAATATTGACATAGATCCGGCGGAAATTGACATCAACATTCACCCTACAAAGACGGAAGTCAATTTTCAGGATGTGAAACTAGTATATGCCATCCTTCATTCGGCGGTGAGAAAGTCAATAGGACAGAATAACTTAGCTCCTCTTCTTGACTTTGACTCGACTACAGATTTCGGCATTGATTTCGGAGAAGCCAGCAGAATGGACCGACCGATTATCGAGCCGAAAGTCGATTTCAACCCTGAATTCAATCCTTTCAAACCTAATCCGCAGCAACGTCATGGTTCCGGAAACTGGAGGATAATGTATGAGGACAATAACGATACTGTCGCAAGCAATATAAACAAAATCAGCAACTTCGACGAAGTCACGACTACATCTGTAGTTGATAACAAGAATCTTTATTTACAGTTGCAGCAAACTTATATCATTACTACAGTTAAGTCTGGTTTACTCGTTGTTGATCAACATCTTGCACACAAGAGAGTTTTGTACGAAAAGTATCTCAAGGAGATGGAAAATGCGGTGGAAGCTTCGCAGCAGGAGTTGTTTCCACAACACATCACATTGAATCCTAACGACGCATCTTTGTTAAGGGAAATTAACTCTGATTTGGAGAAAATCGGCTTCAGAATACAGCAGGTGAACAACTCTACTTTCGTCATCAACGGAACTCCAGCTGACAGCAAAACAAATGATGCGGTGGCACTTTTGGAAAAGATTTTGGATATGTATAAAACAAATCTCGTTGATTTGAAGTTAGATAAGAAACTTAATCTGGCCAGATCTCTGGCATCGCAATTGGCGATAAAATCGGGGCAATCGCTGACTTCCATAGAGATGCAGGATCTGATAGACAGATTGTTCGCTTGTGCTGTTTCGGAAGTCTCGCCAGATGGTAAGAAAATATACAGCATATTGAATGTTAATGAATTAAAAACACGTTTGAGTTAATATGAGCGATTTTAGACCAAGTGGTTTTTCGGTTTTACCGACAGTTGTAAAAAACCTGTTGATAATTAACGTCTTGTTCTTCCTTGCGACAATAGCGATGGAAAGTGCGTTTCGCATCAACCTTTCTGATTATTTAGGATTACATTACATCGGAGCGTCTGACTTCCAGCCGTATCAGCTTGTCACTTACATGTTTATGCACGGCAGCTTCAGCCATCTTTTCTTTAACATGTTCGCTCTATGGATGTTCGGCAACACTCTCGAAAATATCTGGGGTCCAAACAGATTCTTACTTTTCTACTTCGCATGCGGAATAGGAGCGGGACTCGTTCAAGAATTGGTGCAATACATTCAATATGCAACGACATTACAAGGCTATGCGAATGTCAATATGGGCGGACACATAATTCCTATGAGTCAGTATCTCAATCTGTTGACAACAGTAGGAGCCTCTGGTGCGGTCTACGGCATCCTGCTCGCATTCGGTATGATGTTCCCAAATTCAACATTATATATATACTTCGCGATTCCTATCAAAGCCAAGTGGTTCGTATTGCTCTATGGTATAATAGAACTTTTCGCAGGATTCAGCGCAGTCGATAATGTTGCACATTTTGCACATCTCGGTGGCATGCTGTTCGGCTTGATTTTGATTCTTTATTGGAAAAAGAAAGGAAACCTTTATTGATTATGAGACCTTTTCAAAATAACATATTAGACGCTTTAAAAAGCTTTTTCTTGCAAAAGAATATGCTATCTCGTCTTATGTTAATAAATATTGTGATTTGGCTTATATGTCTGTTTGTCAGCGTATTCACATGGCTTTTTAATATAAGCGACATTTCTTTTGTGACAAAATTATTCGCGGTTCCTTCGGATATCGCCACTTTGGCGGAAAAGCCTTGGTCGATATTGACTTACATGTTTTTACAGGAACAATTCTGGCATCTGTTTTTTAATATGTTAATGCTTTATTACGGAGGAAAGATATTCCTGCAATACTTTTCTCAGAAGCAGCTGCTTATCACATATATCTTCGGTGGAATTGTCGGAGCTCTGTTTTTCATATTGGCTTTCAATGCATTCCCTGTCTTTGAAGATAAAAAAGCCGTGTCTTTTGCATTAGGATCTTCTGCTTCAGTATTGTCTATTTTGATAGCAGCTGCAACCTATCGCCCAGATTATACATTAAACCTTTTCTTGTTGGGACAAGTCAAGATGAAATGGGTAGCTATAGTATTCGTTGTCATTGATTTCCTTAGCATTACAAGCGGAAATTCCGGAGGACATATCGCACATCTAGGAGGTGCTCTATGGGGATTTCTATATGCCTATATGTTAAAAAACAATTTCGACTTTTACTTGATTTTCAAGCGTAAGCCTCGTATTAAAGTAAAGTCTAGAAATACTGAAAATTATCATCAAAGACCAAAGACAGATGAGGAATATAATGCAGAACGTGCTAAGAATCAAGAGGAAATCGACAGAATATTAGATAAAATCGCTAAAAACGGATATTCGAGTCTCAGCGAAAAAGAAAAGGAATACTTATTTAGACAGAGTAAAAAGTGATGGGAAAAGAAGAGAAGGAAACCAAGAGAAGAAACACTTTTTTACAAGGATTCAGCAAATTGTTAATAGGTATTTGCGGAATAGCCGCCTTGTTGTCGTCTTTTTTATGTGCGATTTGCCCTTTCATAAATCCGTCAGTATTCGTCTGGACTGCCTTCTTCGGATTGGGATTCTGGATGATATTCTTCGCTAACATATTTATTCTCATAGTTTTAATATTCCTGAAATCCAGAAGAACATTGCTGATTCCAATATTGGCGATCATCTTCCTGATTCCAGGATTGACAAAGTCATACTCTTTTGGCAAGGAAAAAAACACAGACGCTCAAGTTAAGATAATGACTTATAACGTAGGCGTTTTTAGGGATTATAAAGCCAAAGACAAGACGGTTCTTGATGTTAAAAAATCTTTGGTTAATTTTATCAAAGAACATGAACCTGATATTATATGCCTTCAAGAATCGGGGAAATGGCCCAACAATACGGCTAAAGAGTTCTCTAAAATGATTGGTTATAAATACTATAGCTACAATAAAAACGGTAACAGTTATTTTTCAAAATATAAAATAGAAAATGTCAGTGATTTCAATGATGAAAAACTGAACAGATTTGTCGATATGAAAAATATAAAAATCGACGATGAAAATCATTTCTACTTGATAAACTGTCATTTCAACTCCTTCGGAATTTCAAGCGAGGAAATCGAGTATATCAATGACACCAAGAATATCGTCAAAGATTCGGAAATATACGGTAAATCATTGATTACCAAATTAACGAATGGTTTTAAGTTAAGAACAAAAAGCACGAGACTTTTGCTTGAAAATCTTCCTGACAATGACATCCCGTTCGTCATTTGCGGCGATTTCAACGACACGCCTTTGTCTTACACATACAGCCAGATGTCGATGGCGGGCTTGAAAGACGCATTTATAACATCTTCAAAAGGTATTGGAAAGACGTATTGCGGGCCGCTTCCATTGTTGAGAATAGATTATTTTTGGTATAATGATATGATAGAAGTCGTTGATTTTAAAAGAATTAAACAAACGACATCCGATCATTATCCTTTGATTATGACGTTTAATATTAATAAAGGTGTAGAGGAGGAGTGCGATGAATTTTAAGTTAGCATCAGAATTTAAGCCTACCGGCGACCAGCCGCGAGCCATAGCGCAACTTAAACAAGGAATACTTAATGGCGAGCGGCATCAGACACTTTTAGGCGTAACAGGTTCCGGAAAGACTTTTACGATAGCGAATATGCTGGCGGAATTGAATCGTCCTGCCTTGATACTGAGCCACAACAAGACTCTTGCGGCACAACTTTATAGCGAATTCAAACAGTTCTTTCCTGAGAACGCCGTGGAATATTTCGTTTCATATTACGATTATTATCAGCCGGAAGCCTTTATACCTCAGACAAATACATACATAGAGAAAGATTTGTCTATAAATGACGATATCGAAAAACTGCGTCTCAGCGCAACGACATCTTTGCTCTCTGGACGCCGTGATATTATCGTAGTTTCTTCTGTTTCTTGCATTTACGGCATAGGCAATCCTAAAGATTTTGAAGATAACGTCATTTATATCGAAGTTGGAAAACAGATAATAAGAGACGATTTTTTACGCAAACTATCTGATTCTCTGTACAGTCGCAACGATATAGAATTCACTCACGGTAAGTTCAGGGTAAAAGGCGACACAGTGGATATTTTCCCTGCATATTCTGATATCGCTTATCGCGTAATATTCTGGGACGACGAAATTGAAGAAATAGAGTCGCTTGATCCGGTCAATGGAACTCGTATCGAGTCGCTTTCTAGTCTGACATTGTTTCCGGCCAATATTTTCGTCACTTCAAAAGACAAGATAAAATCTGCTACCAATGACATACAGCTCGATATGTTCAAGCAGGTTGAATATTACAAAGAGATCGGTAAATTTGAAGAGGCGAAACGCCTTGAAGACCGTGTTTGCTATGATATTGAAATGATTAGAGAACTCGGTTATTGCAGCGGCATAGAAAATTACTCTCGTTATTTCGACGGTCGCGAGCCAGGAACTCGTCCTTTCTGCCTGATAGATTATTTCCCTGATGACTTTATAACAGTCATTGATGAGAGTCACGTAACAGTTCCGCAGATTCGTGGTATGTATGGCGGCGACCGATCGAGAAAACAGACTTTGGTGGAATATGGTTTCAGATTGCCGTCAGCATTGGATAACAGACCTCTTAAATTCGATGAGTTTGAATCACTTACAGGACAAACAGTTTATGTCAGTGCGACACCTGCTGATTATGAATTGCAAAAAACAGAAGGCGTTTATGTAGAACAACTCATCCGTCCGACAGGCCTTCTGGACCCGATAATAGAAGTGCGTCCTTGTAAAAATCAAGTCGATGACTTGATAAATGAGATTCATAGAGTGGTCGATGGCGGTCAAAGAGTTCTGGTGACGACACTGACTAAAAAAATGGCGGAAGAATTAACACGTTACCTTAATAACCTGAATATCAACACAAGATATATACATTCCGATGTTGACACTTTGGAAAGAATTGAGATAATGACAGGTTTGAGAAGTGGAGTGTTTGATGTCTTGGTAGGCGTCAATCTGCTTCGTGAAGGTCTGGATTTACCGGAAGTTCAGCTTGTAGCGATCATGGACGCTGACAAAGAAGGCTTCTTGAGATCAGAACGTTCCTTGACACAGACAGCAGGCCGTGCGGCTCGTAACGCCGACAGTCTGGTTATAATGTATGCCGATAAAATTACGGATTCGATGCGTAAGACAATCGATGAAACTGCTCGTAGAAGAGAGATTCAGATGGCTTATAATATCGAACACGGAATAAAACCTAAGACCATCATCAAAGCTATCGATACTTCGATGAGTAAGGCTATCGGCAAGCATCCAAAAGATTATACTATTGGTAATGAAAACGTTAAATCTGTAGCAGAAGAATCACATATCAATTATAAATCGACTAAAGAGATTAAAAAGGCGATTCTTGAAGCTAAAAAAGAAATGGAAAAAGCCGTCAAAAATCTTGACTTTATGGAGGCCGCAAAATATCGTGACTTGATTGTAGCTTTGGAGGAAAGAATGAATCTTAACACTTGATTCTCTTTTCAATGTAATGTTATTTTATTACAACCAAATCTTGCATTTGCTCTATAATAAGATTCTGATGTTTCCTTTAACTTATTAAATCTGCCCGTTAACTTGTTTGTTAATAAATATTAAATAAAATAGTTTGTACATTTGTCTCAAAATTGGTTGGTTGTTTTAGGATCAAACAATGCTGATATTGCAAATTTGTTTTTTTTGTTGTTTTTGGTTTGTTTCATATCAGTGCTTTTCGACAGAGAAAAAAATGTTTGACCAAAGAAAAAAAGTCGGTTTCCACCGACTTTTTTTTGTTTATGACTGTATTTCCAGAATCCGTTTACTTACTCATTACCCCCGAATACTTGATTCAGCAGACTCATCCTATTTGGGTGGAAGTACTTTTGCATTGGTTTTATTAATAATTGTGACGTGATATTCTGCACTCCCAATGCAGAAACGTTTTTCAGCAGCCCTTGAGAATGAATCGCTTTTTTGTTGTTTTTTTTCGATTCAGACATTCTCAAGGGCTTTTTAATAAAATTCTTATTCACTCTAAATTCTACGTTTTAAACTTTTCCCCAAAATGTTATGATTAGTAAAAAATATTACTATTTTTGTAGTCGTAAAAACGAGTAATTATGAAAATACTAATGACACTATGTAATGCGGCGAATGCTGATGTTGTCACGTCTTTCGCCAGTCCTGAAGCATGGAGTTGGCTGCTTCAATTTTGTATCATCGCGATAGGTTTGTTGGCCGGTAATATTTTAAGAAGAAAAGTTCCGTTTCTACGAAAAAGTCTTATCCCTTCAGCCTTGCTCGGCGGCGCTCTCTTGCTCTGCTTAAAGGCTATTCCTGGAATGGAAAACATCGTCAACAAACAATCAATGGAGATCATCACTTACCACGCACTCGGCTTGGGATTCGTGGCGCTCGCATTGAAAAACAACAAGATAGAATCGAAATCATCGACGATGACCGTCATCGAAACTGGAACTCTTACAGCAAGTACATATTTAATTCAAGCTATAGTGGGTCTTGGTGCGACAATACTTTTATTCTATTTCGGTAAGAATATCTTCTATGCCAGCGGTCTCTTATTACCAATGGGTTACGGTCAAGGTCCTGGACAAGCTCTCAACTTCGGAACAATCTATCAAGGACAAGCTCAACTTCAAGATATTGACTTCGCTGGTGCTGACTTCGGTCTTGCTATAGCTGCGATAGGATTTATTGTAGGTAGCGTGGTTGGTGTTGTTTATCTTAACATCTTAAGAAGAAAAGGCATTATCTCAGTTCAAGAGATGGAAGAGCGTCAGGCAAATACATTGGCCGACTATCAAAGCGATGATGAAATTCCAGACAGCGAATCAATAGATAAATTCTCAATCCAAATATGTTTGGTCTTATTCGTCTATTTCCTTGTTTATCTCTTCGTGAACTCAATCCAAAAGATGGATCTCGGCGATTTCGGAACAAACACTTTGAAACCTATGCTTTGGGGATTCAACTTCTTGTTCGGAACATTGTTCGGCGTAATCGCTAAAGCTATCATCAACAAATTCAAGAAAGTTAAATTGATGAGCCGCGAATATACAAACAACTATCTCCTTAACCGTATCAGCGGTTTCTGCTTCGACGTGATGATCGTCGCCGGTACAGCTGCTATCAGCTTCACCGACCTGAGAGAATTCGTATTGCCATTGACAATAGTATGTGTTTTGGGAGCCTTCTTCACATTCTGGTATCTGCGCGCCGCCTCGAAACATCTCTATCCTACATATTCAAACGAAGGATTCCTCAGCATGTTCGGAATGTTGACAGGTACAGCAAGTAATGGTATGATTCTCCTTCGTGAGATCGACCCTAAATTTGAGACACCAGCTTCAAATAACTTGGTTCTTCAGACTTTCCCTGCAATTGTATTGGGATTCCCAATCATGCTTATCTTAGGATACGCACCGCAGTCATTTAAAGCAAGCGTGATAACATTGATAGTTGTTACTGTCTTATTCATCCTCATGGCAGGTTTCATCTTCAGAAAGAAAATCTTCAAAAGAAAGAAAAAACAATAAACACTTACACCTTAGAGACTTCAATTGAAGTCTCTTTTTTTTTGTGACAAATTCCTCAATTGTAAAAAAACACTTTTTTATTTTTTTATTCTGAAATAATATCTAACTTAGCTGGCATAAATAAAAAGCAAGACAGACCAGATATTTTAGATAAATCAACTTTTTAAATTAATAAATCATGAAGAAGTTTTTACTTATCATCGCATTGATAATCTCAGGATTAGGATTGAATGCACAAAACGTAGGGAATTACAAAGTAATTGATTATGAGGATTATTCCTTGAAGTTTAAAGTTACAAGCCTTGAGCCAGCTGAATGTGAGGTGTATGGATACACTGCGCCGACATCGTCTAATACCATTACTATTCCTTCAAAAGCTGAAATTGAAGGTGTGGAATTTACAGTTACTTCCATCGGTTCTTACGCTTTCAACGGTGCTGGTAGCGGAGTTATTGAAAATGTGATATTTGAAGAAGATTGCCAGCTGAAAGAAATTAAAAGCCGTGCTTTTGAGTACTGTCATGTTCTTACAGGCATAATAATTCCTAAAAGCGTTACAACAATTGGTTCTTATGCGTTTGCCGATTGCAATAGTCTGGAAAGCATATCCGTTGAAGAAGGCAACACCGTTTATGACAGCAGAGACAACTGTAACGCTATTATTAGAACTAATTATGATGAATTAGCAATAGGCTGCAAGAATACGGTCATTCCTAATACAGTAACATCAATTGGCAGCTATGCATTTTCTCGTAGCAATTTGGAAAGCATCGAAATACCAAATTCTGTTCAATGGATCAACTCTGATGCTTTTGAGAAATGTACAGGTCTTACAAGCATATATATCCCAAGCAGTGTGACTTATATAATGGATAATCCCTTTAACGGATGTTCTAATTTGGAAAGCATACAAGTTGATGAAAACAATCCTGACTATGACAGCAGAGACAACTGCAATGCTATAATAAGTAGCTCTAATGTATTAGTAGTAGGTTGTAAGAATACAGTCCTTCCTAATACTGTAACATCAATTGGCGGTTATGCTTTTGAAGGCTGTTCATCTCTAACAAATATCGAAATACCGGAAAGTGTCACTCATATTGGATGGCACGCCTTCTCAGGATGCAGCAGTCTGACAGATATAAAAATCCCGAACGGTGTCACAACTATTTCACAATATACTTTTTATAATTGCAAAAGCATGAGAAAGATTGAAATTCCAAGTACAGTCAATTATATCGACTATGGAGCATTTCAACAATGTTCCGGATTAAAGTCAATCAGATGCATGGCCGACAATGTACCAGGGTTGTACTCTGATAATGTTTTTTCAGGAGTCTCATCATCCACTGTAGTACAAGTGCCTGAAAACTCTGTAGAATTATATAAAGCAGCAGAAGGATGGAATAAATTTACCATTATAAAATTATATCCTTATCACTATGGAGACTATGTGATTAACGAATATGAAGGCTACAGCCTTAGATTCACCGTTGGATCCACAATGAAAGAGTGCGAGGTGAAATGCGAAGTGGCACCTCAGACTCCTGTTTCAATAACAATACCATCAAGCGTTACAATAAATGATACTGAATTGAATGTCACTTCAATAGGAGATTTCTCCAATTGCGACAGTCTGCTTTTGGAAGTTGAAATCCCTGAATGCGTCACTAACATCGGAATTTGCGCTTTCGAGAAGTGTACCGGCTTGACAAGCGTTGAGATACCAAGCGCAGTCACAGTTATAAACGGTAGTACGTTCTATGGTTGTACTGGCTTGACAAGCATCACTTTTGCTGAAAATTCTCAACTTGAAACAATTGGCAGTTATGCTTTTTATGGCTGTACAAGTCTGATTGACATAGAAATTCCAGACGGTGTAACTAATATAGAAGATGCAGCTTTTAATGGTTGTACAAGTCTGACAAGCATTAACATACCAAACGGCGTGACTTCTTTAGGCATCATTTCTGAATATTCTACTGAAGGAGATGAAATATTTTTCGGATGTTCTTCTCTTCAGAACGTTAATTTCGGTGAAGATTCGCAACTTTCAAGTATTGGATGGGGCGCTTTTGAAAATTGCAGCAGTCTTGAAAGTATTGAAATACCCAATGGTGTTACATGCATAGGAGCTTACGCTTTCGCATATTGTACAAAACTTACAAATGTCACTTTTAAAGAAGAATCTCAACTTGCAAATATAGGAAAAAATGCTTTTAAAGAATGTATAAGCTTGACAAGCATAGAACTGCCAAGCAGTTTGACATCTTTGGAAAATGGTTATTATGCTTATAAAGAAGGGGTATTTTATAAATGTACTAATCTGACAAATGTCACATTCGGAGATGAATCGCAGCTTACATATATAGGTGAAGCTGCTTTCGGATATTGTTCCAGTTTGACAAACATTGAAATTCCAGAAAGTGTCAATTACATAGGAAGATATGCTTTTGAAAGTCTGAAAATCTTGACATGTCATGCCGAGAATGTTCCTGAAACAGATCAAGATGCGTTTTTGGGATATCACATGATTGTTTATGTTCCTGAGAACTCGGTAGAAGCCTATAAATCAACAGCTCCTTGGAACGAACATACCATTTATCCTATCGGAGGTGTCGGTTTCCCTTCATTTGTAAATTATGAAAACTACAGTTTAAGATTTGATATAACAGATTTGGACAACAAAGAATGTGAAGTCTCTTGCTATGTAGAACCTACTGTTGAAACAGAATTGACGATACCTTCTACGGTAAAGATAAACAAAGAGGAATATACGGTAACAGCCGTAGCTGACAGCGCATTCTTGGGTTGCAAGAATTTCGTCGGAGATTTGGTCATACCAAATTCGGTTAAAAGGGTAGGAGTTCGTGCTTTCAGAGATTGTACCGGCTTCACAGGTTCCATTGTTTTGTCGGAAAATCTCGAGACAATCGAAATGCTGGCATTCGCAGGCGGAAATGACTTGATAGTCAATTATACAGGAACGCTGAACATACCAAGCAGCGTGACTTCAATAAAAACAAACGCTTTCCAAAACTGTCAAAAAATAACGGGTATCGTTGTGGAAGAAGGCAACACTGTTTATGACAGCCGCGAAGATTGTAACGCTATCATAGAAACATCAACAAATACTCTTGTATTTGGTTGTCAGAACTCTGTCGTGCCAAACGGCATAACTTCCATAGGTGAAAGTGCTTTCGTTGGTTGTTACGGATTACAGAATATTGAGTTACCAAACAGCGTCACTTCCATCGGAAACTACGCCTTCCGAGGTTGCACCGGACTTACAGGCGACCTTACAATTCCGAACAACGTCACATATCTTGGAGGTGGAGCATTCTGGGATTGTTGCGGATTTGATGGCAATCTCACATTGTCAGAAAACATAGACACTATATTCGGCTATACATTCGCTTCTTACGATACATTGATGCACTTCAAAGGCGATTTCATAATCCCGAACAATGTGAAATATATCGGTGACGCTGCTTTCCAAAACTGCTACGACTTGAAACATGTAGGCGTCGGTGACATCGAAAAATCGCAACTTACATATATCGGCAAGTGGGCGTTTACACTTTGTGAGAATATGACAAGCGTCGATATTCCTGGCAGCGTGAAAAATATAGAAGACTACGCCTTCAACTGTAAAAAACTCGCGCTGATAAAATGTTACGCCGAAAATGTTCCTACTACAGGAGAAAATGCTTTCGCGAACTGTGATCCAACAATGAAAATCTACGTTCATAAAAGTTCTGTCAACAAGTATAAGTCAAAGAATCCATGGAGCAAATTCATGATTCTTCCTTTAGACGACGGTTTGGAGGAAATGTCTTCATCAATCAGCATCTATCCAAATCCTGTCAACGACAGACTTTATATCGAGACAGAATATGAAATTGAAGACATTATTATTTACGATGTCTATGGAAAACAGCAAGAGCTGCCAGCTATCAGCTCGACTATTGATGTCTCTGGTTTAAGCAACGGCGTTTATTTCGTGAAAGTTGTTACCGAAAACGGAAATATCGTTAAGAGAGTAGTTAAAAACTGAAAGTTGAAATTTGAGATTTGAAAATTTGTAGAGACGATATGACATCGTCTCTACTTTTTTTAGTCAACATTCAACAATCTCTGACACCTCCAAAATTGTGAATTATGCATTGAAAAAAATATTTTTTTCTTGTTGCGAGTATTAAAAAAAATTGTATTTTTGCAGTGGGTAAGTCTTATACGACCAGCTCCTGTCAAATCCCCCAGGACCGGAAGGTAGCAAGGGTAGATGGTTGAGCGGTGCGATATCAAGCTTACCCTTTTTTATATCTGTTATGCTCATAGAACCGACATACACACCAAAACAATATTGGACGACGATACTCTGCTCAGGCTTGATAATTAGTCTGTTATCCTCAATATTATATTCCTTGCTCTATTGGTTCTTATATGTGCAGCAATCTTTCATATTTTCAATAATATATTTGCTTCCGCTATTCGGTTCGACATTGGCGTTGGCTTTTTTCAAACATAAATATGTATGGAAAAACTTCTCTTATGGTGCGGCTTTCCTGATGTCGTTCGCTATAGGAATCGTGTCGGCGCTTGTTTTCAGCGCCTTTCTGTTCGTGGCTTATTCTTTTTTATTGGAATCAAGAATCGATTTGTTCAGTAACATTGATGATGAAACTCTGCGGCAACTGATGTCGCCTTCGGCAATTTCGTTATCAATGTTTTTCATTAATATAGTTTTGTCGTTAATTTACTCACTGATAATTGCTATCTTTGCAAAAAGAAAAATAAAAGAATAATGGATATTTCTGTCGTAATACCTCTTTTAAACGAAGAAGAATCGCTTCCGGAATTGGAATCGTGGATCAGACGCGTCATGCAGGAAAACAGTTTCTCATACGAGATCATTTTCGTCGATGACGGCTCAACAGATACATCTTGGAAAATAATACAAGAACTTTCTAAAAACAACACCAATGTCAAAGCTTTGCGTTTCAGAAGAAATTATGGCAAGTCGCCGGCTTTGAACGAAGGTTTCAAAATCGCCCAGGGCGATGTGGTCATCACAATGGACGCCGACCTACAAGACAGTCCCGATGAGATACCGGAACTTTTCGATATGGTTAAGAATCAAGGTTATGATTTGGTTTCAGGCTGGAAGAAAAAACGCTACGATTCAAAATTCGCTAAAAACATCCCGTCAAAATTCTTTAACTTCACCACAAGACTTATGACCGGAATCAAACTGCACGACTTCAACTGCGGTCTCAAGGCTTATCGTAACGACGTGGTGAAAAATATAGAAGTCTTCGGTGAAATGCACCGTTATATTCCAGTCATCGCCAAAGCCGCAGGCTTTAAAAATATAGGCGAGAAAGTCGTTCAACATCAAAAAAGAAAATACGGAACCACAAAGTTCGGAATGAGCCGTTTTGTCAGAGGCTATCTCGATTTACTGACAATAACCTTCATATCCAAATTCGGCAAACGCCCGATGCACTTCTTCGGCGGTCTCGGAACTATATTATTCCTTGCCGGTTTCGTAATGGGAATCTATCTCGTCGTACAGAAGTTGTTCAATTCCGTTTATGGAATGACAGACAGGCCGTTGTTCTATCTGGCCCTCATCTGCATGATTATAGGAACGCAATTGTTCCTGACAGGATTTCTCGCGGAGTTGATTCAAACGAATTCATCGAACAAGAAACAATACGGAATATCTGAAAAGATTTCTTGAACAAAGTAAGATGATAAAAACAAAATCTCCACGATCACTATGATTCAGATGTTTCGTGGAGATTTTTCATTCTAGTTATCGTCCTGATTTCAGAGCGTTTCTTCTGAACGTCTTCGCATATCTTCCGAAATGGCGATAAACTCTTCGACGTTCATGTCTTTTATGAAAATCAAGCCGTGCGTCGATCTCACCAACGGCTTAGGATTCTCGTAAAAATAATTTTTACCCAATATCAGCTGTATGTCTTTCAATTGTTTGATCCATGTTCTCTTTGATATTTCGCTGAACGGGCCGTCGTATGTCGGATTCGGGAATTCGGCTTTAACCTGTGACAGATAACTTGCCGCGAACGACTTGTCCAATACAGCCAGAGCGTTGAGAGACACCGGTATATACATATTAGCCTCTGCCGGATGGAATTTAAACCATACGTTACGGTAGCCGTAAATTCTCAGGTTCGACAGATCTTTTTCCTTGCTCCATTCCGCGACGGCAGCCGCTGTAGCTTGCAGCACTTTATAATGAGTGTCTGGTCCGCTGCCTTCCGGATCTAATGTGACGCTGATAATATCAGGCTGTATCTCCCTGAACTGATTCAAGATAGGCATTACATCACGTTCCATGTTAGGCCCTTTGGTGATGCCACTATCCTTGTAGAATCCGAGATGCAAATGATGGACGTTCTTTACCTGGACGCCGTTATATGCCCACACGAGCTCTTCTTCAAACTCTCTGATCATTCCTTTGAGCTGCTGTAAATCAGGGGTATTGACTTCTCCATCGTAGCTGTTTTCCAAAACATCGATTACTTCGTTATATTTAGCTATCAACTCACCGATGTTTTTGAACTGCCATACAACGACAGAACAACGCAGCAATCTGTGACAAAAGCCTCTGTCCATCTCATATTGATTTCCGCTCGCCACACTCTCCAAATAATGATAGATATCCTTGTCATATTTATGTTTGTAGCCTTCCTCAAAGAAATCAGGATAATGAATCATCTGTATTTCGTCTTTTTCGATGAATTTGAGAACCATCTTAATCGAATTCAGAAGAAAACCATTGGTGACGGAATTATAACCAGAAGTCATTACAGCGAAGTGAACATCATTGCTGACTGGACGTAATTGTCTGTTCGTCAAAGGCATGATACCTAACATGATGTCATCGTGATGCGGCCCAGAATTATAGATAACCTTGTTTGTTTGTGTTTCCAGACCTCTGTTCAATTTATTTTCTATGGATTTGACGACTTCTCGCACAGTATCGAGGCTCAGATTCGGAATCATGCTGCAACGTCTGTCGTTCTGCAAATCCTCCAATGTGAGTCGGTGGGAATATTTGTTAAGTTTTTTGCACAGACCGATAACGGCACGTTCTGTTTTTTCAAAATTCCATTCATCCTTGAAATAATAATGGTTGATGGAATCTTCGAGACGGCAGGCTGAGCCTTTTGTAAGATAGAAACGGCTGTTGTCGAGACGTTGCAACACTGTAGCCGGATATTGCGTACTCATTTCAGATTCAAGAGCGTCTTTTATGATATGAGCGTTTGATTCGCCAGCCGCCATGACAATTACCACTGTATCAGGATTTCTAGTTATGGTGTCGAGACCGATCGTTATAACCATGCGGTTTCTGGCGACTTCGATACCACCAAGAGATGAAGCTGCATCGGCTTGGGTGGCGAAATTAGTCTGGCGCAACGAGGTGTTTGAATGTTGGCTTGTACCTTTGATATTAAATGCGATACGTCCGTCAGAGCCTAAAGTCGTAACCAAAAAACCTATATTGCCTTTATCCTTGATTTTTTCTTCATATTGAGAACACCAGTCATCGATGAGGAATAATGACTGCTGCTGAATATGTTCCGTAGCGTTTTGCGCCTTTCTGTAACGTAATGTCAGATCGATGGTATAATCAGGGAAAACTTCCTTATACGACTTGTTTTTATACAACGGAATTTCATCACTGTTGATGAACAAAGCCCTTTTAGGATCAAAACCGAAACCATCAATATAATGTTTGTTAACATAATTATAGAAAGAATTGTGTTGTTTCGGCGAGATAGGGTAGAACTCGTCCATCTGAACGAATTGAAGTCCAGAGAGATCTGGTTTCTTGATTCCGTCAAGACCATATTTTTCAAGGACTTTCCTGGTTTCTTTCTCGTTCCAGTTATCCAGGAAATGATGAGTATAATGTATGAAATTTTTTAACGATTTATCTGAAGATAGGCTGATGACACCTTCCGGATTTTCCGAAGCCCATTCGAGAAAACGCAGCGCTGTCATCACGCCAAGTTTAGGGACGCTGTCAGTGACAATGTATGGAATCAGAGTGGTCATCTCCGAGATGTCCGATTCCATCAAAAAAACTTGTTCTACTTTAGAAAAAATGTTGTTCATATTAGTGTAAAATTATTTTACAAAGGTAACGAAAATTATTATATTTTTGAAGAAAAAAAGTAGTGATATGAAAGTATTTTTAGTCATAATTATTTTGATTCTTATTTTTAAATGGAGAAAATTACACTATCTGCTTAAAGCCATGACTCTTGGATTGTGTATCACTATGTTAGATCCTTTTGATACAGATCAAAGAGACTTATATTTCTTCTTTGAGGAACCGGCGCAATGTTGGGAAGAGACGCTGCCACTTGGTAACGGCCGCCTCGGAATCATGCCCGACGGAGGTATCGAAAAAGAAAATATCGTCTTGAACGACATTACTTTATGGTCAGGAAAAGTGGCCGATTATTCCAATCCTAAAGCCAAAGACGCACTCCCTGAGATACAAAAACTTCTTCTAGAAGGGAAAAATTATGAAGCACAAGAACTGACTTACAAGACTTTCACTTGCTCAAACAATGGCTCCAACTGGGGCAACGGCGCTCTTTCTAATTTCGGATGCTTCCAGACTCTAGGAAACATTGAGATTGAATATGTTTACGACAAAGACGTTGTGTTTAAAGACGGTTCTTATATCCGCAAACTGAATCTTAGCAAAGCGCTAGCCACAACTGAATTTGAAACAAACAAGACAAAATTTCATCGCGAATATTTCGTATCCCGTGACGCTGATGTCGCCGTCGTCCACCTCGATGCGGATAAATCAGATATGATTTCAGTTGACATCAATTTAAACAGGCAGGAATGCGTCGATTATGTCACGGAAGAAAACTCCGTAGTGATGTTTGGTCAGCTCAAAGACGGATGCGATGGTGATGATGGAATGAAATATCTTTCAAAACTTACCGTCGATAATAAAGGCGGCGAAGTCCAATATCTTGACAATAAGATAATTGTAAGAAACGCAGATGAACTTACGCTAATATTTTCATCCGCCACGAATTACAAAAACGAAAACTATACGGCTTTCGTAGATAGCCTGATGAATGACGCTAAGTCTAGAACTTATAAAAACCTGAAGAGAAAACACATCGAGACTTACCAAGATTTTTTTAACAGAGTTGAGGTCGATTTCGGAGAAGCGATAACTGACAACTTTCCTATTGATGACAGACTCTTTGATTTTCAAGACGAAGACGATCCTCAATTGGCGGCCTTATATTTTCAATACGGACGCTATCTTATGATTTCATCGACACGCGAGGGCCTGTTGCCTCCTAACTTGCAAGGACTTTGGGCCAACACCATACAGACACCTTGGAACGGCGACTATCACCTTAATATTAATGTACAGATGAATCACTGGCTCGCAGAGGTCTGCAATCTGTCAGAATTACATAAGCCACTTATTGAGTTCACCAAAGGAATTGTTGAATCTGGGGAGAAAACAGCATCCGATTTTTACGATGCCGACGGCTGGACCGCACACTCAATCTGCAATTTATGGGGCTTCACCGCTCCAGGAGAGCATCCTTCCTGGGGAGCTACCAACACTGGAGGTGCATGGCTTTGCCAACATCTCTACCAACATTACCTCTTTACCAAAGACATTGATTATCTTAGAGAAATATATCCTACGCTAAAAGGTGCCGCACAGTTTTTTAAGTCCGTGATGATTGAAGAAAATGAACATTCATGGCTCGTGACCGCTCCGACTTCCTCTCCGGAAAACTCATTTTATCTGCCAGATGGAAGAGTGGCCAGCGTCTGTATGGGCCCGACAATGGACATTCAGATCATTACGGAGTTGTATCAGAATGTGATAGAAGCGTCTGAAATCCTTAATATCGATAAGGATTTTTCAGATATTCTGAAAAATGATTTGAAGAGATTTCCGCCGATGCAGATAAGCGAAGAAGGTTATTTGCAAGAATGGCTTGTCGATTACGAAGAGCCTGAAATTCATCATCGACATGTGTCGCATCTGTTTGGTTTACATCCTGGAAGATTGATTACTAAAACGGGAACTCCTGATTTGTACGAAGCTTGTAAGATGAGTCTGGAACGTCGTGGTGACGAAGGTACCGGCTGGTCGCGAGCCTGGAAGATAAATTTTTGGGCGCGACTCCATGATGGCGAGCGTGCTTATAAACTCATCAAGAATCTGTTGACACCTGCCATGATCGGCGACAGAGTAGGAGCAGGCACATATCCGAATCTTTTCTGTGCGCATCCACCGTTCCAGATCGACGGCAACTTCGGAGGAACAGCCGGTATAGCCGAAATGCTGCTTCAATCACATGATGGATTTATAGAAGTGCTTCCTGCTTTACCGAACACATGGAAAACAGGATATTACAAGGGATTATGTGCCGAAAACGGAGCTGAGGTCGATTGCTATTGGAAAAACGGAAAAATCACTAAAATAAGAATTAAATCAAAAATCGGCGGAACATATAAGATAATGATGCCTGACGGCAGCTTTGAAGAATTCCACCTGAAAAAGAACGGCAAGAAAACATTTAAAACCGAATAAAAAACTACGGGTTTTTGAAGTCTCAAAAACCCGTAGTTCATTTTGTCGTCATCGCAAATAGCTAGTTAAAAGCTATCATCGAAATCTTCCATATTAAAGTCTTCATCTTCAATATCATATTCGTCTTCAAATTCGGCGAACATGTCATCTTCGTTCTCCCAATCAAAATCGTCATCAAAATTGTTTTCGTCAAAGACATCAATGTCATTCATCTCTTCCATAAATTCAGCCAATTCATCATCTGTCATCTTATCCAAATCCTGGGTCAGCAATTTATGGTCGCGAGCCAACGATCTCAATTCTTTCATCACTTCCGGAGAGACATAGAAATCATCATCGTTTTCCTGACAATAGTTAATGTACTTAGGATCTTTTTCAAAAACTTCCGCTAAGGTTTCACCTGCATATTTACCTGAAATAAACACAGAATCAATATCGTAAAATTTCATAACTTTAATTTTTTATTTTTCTTCAAAGATATATCTTTTTTTTAATAAATGCTGCTTTTTTAATTATTTTTTGAAAATAAAATACACCGCCAAAACAAGGAATACGAAACCTATGAGATGATTCCACCTTAATGTTTCATTCTTGAAAATGGTCACGCTTATTATCATAAAGACTGTCAATGAAATAACTTCCTGAATGACTTTAAGCTGAACCAACGAGAAAGGTCCGCCGTTAATTTCCGAACCGATCCTGTTAGCCGGAATCATAAATGAATATTCAAAGAAAGCCAAACCCCAACTGCATAATATTATTAATATGAGCGGCCAGTCGGTAATGATTTTCATTTCCGATAACTTGAGATTACCATACCAGGCAAAAGTCATAAAAATGTTAGAAACAATTAACAAAAGTATCGTGTAAATCGCCTTCATAAATTAAAATTTATTAACGTTTTTTAAGTTTTGAAATCTGCTGCAAATATCAGTATTTTTTATGAGTTAAATTTATTATTTTTGCAAAAAAACGAGTATGGACTGGAAAAATGTTATCAATGAAGATTGGACCTTGTTTTTGGATCGCGACGGAGTGATAAATGTCCGCATTATTGACGGTTATGTGACCAAGACTGAAGAATTTGAATTTATTCCTGGCGTGATTGACGCTTTGAAGATTTTCAAAAACAGATTCAAGCGGATAATTGTCGCGACAAATCAACAAGGAGTAGGAAAGGGATTGATGAAAAATGAAGATGTTGAAACGGTTCATAACTATATGATTCAGGAAGTTAGAAATAACGGAGGAAATATTGACAAGGTTTATTTTTGTCCCCAACTGAAATCTGTACCAGACAATTTCAGAAAACCAAGTCCTAAAATGGCGTTTTTCGCTAAAAATGATTTTCCTGAAATAGACTTGTCAAAATCCATTATGATTGGTGACATGAATTCTGATATTGAATTTGGCAAAAACGCCGGTATGAAAACTATTTTCATCGGTGATAACGAACTGAAAACCAATCCCGATGACAGATTTGAAACACTTTACGATTTCGCAAAAACCTTATAGTATGGAAAATACAATCCTCGCCGTTTTTCTTGCATATACTTTATTATTGTTTTTGGTTGCACATATAACATCAAGAAAATCAAGCAATAACTCATTTTTTACAGGCAACAGGAAATCGCCTTGGTTTGTGGTAGCTTACGGAATGATTGGCGCTTCTTTGTCTGGCGTGACTTTTATGTCGGTACCTGGAGGTGTATATTCCGGACAATTCACATATTTCGGAATCGTACTAGGCTATATCATTGGTTATGCGGTAATTGCATTTCTTCTTTTACCTTTGTATTACAAACTGAATCTGACATCCATCTATTCATATTTGGGCATAAGATTTGGCAAATCGTCTGAAAAAACGGGCTCTCTTTTATTCATAATTTCAAGACTTATAGGCTCTGCTATTCGCATGTATCTGGTTGTCTTTGTTTTATACGAATTCGTATTTAAGGCTTGGAGCATACCGTTCTGGATACCGGCAATATTGTTTGTAATGTTAATTTTATTTTACACTTTAAAAGGAGGAATAAAAACAATAGTATGGACTGACACCTTGCAAACGACGTTTTTGCTTTTAGCAGCGATTATGACAGTAATTGTCATCCTTAAAACATTGAACATTTCTTTCGGCGAACTGATGTCGGTTTCTGCTGAAAAAGGTTATACAAAATTGTTTGAAACTGATTGGTCGCATAGTAAATTCTTTGTTAAACAAATACTTAGCGGAGCGTTTATCACAATAGCCATGACAGGCCTCGACCAAGATATGATGCAAAAAAACTTAACTTGTAAGTCCTTGAAAGATGCGCAGAAAAATGTTATGACATCCAGCTTCTTTCTTGTCTTGGTTAATATTTTATTCATGTCATTGGGTGCAGCCTTGATTTTATACGCACAAGAAACTGGTTTTCAATTGCCGACGAATGAAAGTGGAGTAGTGGTTAATGATAAGATATTCCCGTCGGTCGCTTTTTCTTTAAACAAATTAACCAGCATAGTTTTTATGGTTGGATTGATAGCAGCCGGATATTCAAGCGCAGACGGAACCTTAACTGCTTTAACCACAACGTTTTGCTTCGATTTCTTGCATTTTGACAAAAACGATAGAATCTCAGAAGAAGATAAAATCAAGTATAGAAAACTAATCCATATCGGATTCGCATTATTATATCTCCTTGTGATAATTTTATTCAAACCATTTCATAATGAATCGCTTATAGACAAAATATTTGAGATAGCAGGTTACACTTACGGGCCTTTATTGGGACTTTATAGCTTCGGACTTTTCGTTAAAAACAGAAAACCTATCGACAAATTAGTCCCTGTTATCGCAATATGTTCACCTATAATAAGTTATATTTTAAATACATTCTCAAAAGAGCTATTTTTCGGTTACCAATTTGGCTTCGAAATTCTGATTGTTAATGGTTTATTAACTTTTATGGCTTTATTATTAACAAGTAAAAAACAAATCGTTAAATAAAATTAAAAATGAAAAAATTATTTCTTGCTTTATTTGTAATTTTGTCGTTAAATCTTGATGCACAATATATTACAAACCACGCTAAAAACATCAAACAAACTGAAATCGACGGATTATATTATCATTTGCCTAGAAATATAATTCGCATAGATTTTCTTGTCGAAGAAACTCATGATTATAAAGGTAAATATAGTGCTTATGCAAAAGAATTGTTAAATACTGACAATTATATCAAGGAAAATAAAATATCATACAAGATTATAAACATGAATATCAGCTCTTTAACCGAAGCTGATCCTAATCATGTTTTCTTTATTTCCGCTGATGAAAAAAACAAGGAGAATCTTAATATAAATTTAGAACTGACATCTGACGGAGTAATTAAGTCGTTAGGTCATAAGACTAATCCTACTGAAAATACGGCCGCTCTGTCTATATATGATGAAATAAAGTACGAAGATTCAATGACAGAATATAATTTCATATCAATCAGGGATGAAGAAGATGATGATGAAGAAATTTCTGAAAGAAAATTAACAGATAAGGAAACCGCTTTGTCAATCATTGAAGAAATAAAGAATATACGTCTTGCTTATTTAGACTTAATCACAGGTTATCAAGAAGTTAATTACGGAACTACTATGAATTACATGGTTGAGCGCTTAAAAGAACTAGAAAATGAATATTTAAGCATGTTTTTGGGCAAGACAAACAAACTGACATTTACAAAAAGTTTTTATGTGATTCCAGAAGAAGGGAAAAATAGCGTTATTTTAAGCAAATTCTCTGATACAGAAGGATTTAATAATAAAGTGGGAGAGAACGTAAAAATTAATTTCACTGACTCATCTTCAGCTTCATCAATTAATAAATTATCTAAAGATGAGATTGAAAACATGACATATAACAACAAAATATTTTACAGAAATCCTGCTAATGTCACGATGCAAATCCTTTTAGGAGAAGATATTATTTCTCAAAATAGATTGAAAATAAGTCAGTTAGGAAATATTATTCTATTACCTATAAACAAAATGAAATTAACATTTGATCCAAATAGCGGACAAATATTATCAGTTATCAAGGAATAAAAAAAGGCGCTTTAAAAGCGCCTTTTTTTAGTAAAGTATATTTCATCAATTTAACTTGATTTAGAATGGCAGATCATCGCCATTATCAGTTTCAAAATATTCTGTTACAGGAATATTATTGCCTTGAGGAGCTGCAAATTCCTGAGGCTGTTGCATTTGCATCGGTTGTGACTGTGGAGTTTCCAAGTCAAATCTAAAAGGTCTGACATCGGTGTACCATTTGCCGTTAAATTCTCTTGATTCGATGCTTATTTGAGCTTTAACAGTTTGTCCAGGTGTAAAATTTTGCGCTTCAGCGACGCGGTCGCCCCAGCAAACCAAGCAGACTTGTTTAGGATATTGCTCAATTGTCTCTATTATAAGTTCCTGTTTTCTCCATGCGCCACGTGCGCTAGTTCCTTCGGTCAAATTACCCAAGCGAACGACTTTACCTTGAATTTCCATTTCTGTATAATTTAATTATTGATTACTAAAGGATTAAGAAAGATGATACGTTTCTGATTCCACTAGCAAAGTTAAGTAAAAATATTATATTATTGCACAGATTTGAATTATTTTTAATGTTAAAATTCGATATGCAATTTCAGGAAATGACCAATCTAGATGATTGTGTACTTTCGGAACATAATATACATTATGTTAAATAGTATATTTGAAAAATAAAAAAGCCATGAGGTTTTTCCCCATGACTTCCTTAATTTATCCGTAAAAACTTATATTAGTTTTTGAGCAATTCTGCTTTGTCCATCATCTTCAAACGAACATATAATGTTCTCAAAGCTTGTTTGATAGCATCATCATTTGGAAGTAATTCGTAAGCTTTTTCTACGTATGGCAACGCTTTTTCGTCAAATGACTTAGCTTCAGCTACTAAAGCGTCATATTTCTTCAATGATGCTGGGTCAACTCCTGTTATTCCATTAGCTTCATTGTATAATGCAGCGGCTTTGTCGATGTACATGCTACCGATGTTAATATAAGCGTTTTCGTTATTTGGCGTGATTTCAATAACTCTGTTGTAATATACCAATGCTGAATCAACATTGTATAATTCTGATTCTTGGTTACTGTAAATTGTACCTGTAATCAAACAATAGACTGGATTCTCTTTGTTTTTATCTGCCATTTCCTTGAGTTGATCAATGATTTCAACTTCTCTCTTGAGTGTCAAATAAGTATTGATCTGCTCGTCGATAAGGTTTTTATCTTCAGGGAATTTAGCTCTGCCTTCGTTGATATATCTGAGCATTTCATCGTTATTTTCCAAGCCTCTTTGAGCTATAACCATATACTGATATACTCCCGCTGATTCGTAAGCGTTGTTGAACAACACCTCGCAAAGTTCAACAGCCTTATTGTATTCATCTGCCTTGATAGCGCTTTGTGCAGCATTCATCAATGCTTCATTATCTTTTTGACCGATGACCAACATTGAGTTATAAGCTGACTTGTAGTATTCAATAGCATCTTTATATTCACCGTTGTTGTATGCAACCGCACCTTTGTCGTAATAAATCGATGTGATTGATTGGATATGTTGATAAATGTCGTACATATTTTGTCTGTCATTCGCATAATTTGGATCCATTGCAGGGATTTTTGCGAAAGCTTCAAAACTCTTGTTCAAAGCGTCTGGATCTAAATCATTGAATTCTGGGTAAAACGCTATTTTGTAATAAACGATACCATAGTAATGCCATGTTTTAGCTTCATTTTTAGTCTCTTCATGTGCAGCTGCCAAGTCGATAGATGCTTTAGCTTTAGAAAGTTCTATCTTAGCAAAGCCCATTTGTTTTTGAGCTTTGTCGGCTCTGTTTTGTTTAGTAAATTGTTCGGCTGTAGTTATATAACCCTTGGCGTTTCTGTCATAATTGTATGCGTTGACACGCTCTTTGTTTTGTGCCATAGATACATTAGCTAAGAATGCTAACATAACTACTAATAATGTCACTTTTTTCATTTTTGTTTAATTTTTGTATTATTATTAATTATTGATTATCAATATTTTCATTAACTTCAGTTGAAGTATTGGTTTCATCAGCAGATGGGTTTTCATTTGTTGCTTCTTCGTTATTCAAAGCCTCATCTTCTACCAATTCTTCTTCTGTCTCAATGATGTCGGCGCTGACTTTTGTAACAGCTGCTATTTCATCATTGTTACGTAAGTTAATCAAGCGGACACCTTGTGTTGCACGGCCCATGACTCTCAATGTATCGACAGCGATACGGATTAAGATTCCTGATTTGTTAATAATCATTAAGTCGTCGCCGTCAACAACGTCTTTTATGGCAATAAGGTCGCCTGTCTTGTCTGTGATATTGAGCGTCTTGACACCTTTACCGCCTCTGTTTGTCACACGATATTCGTCTAATTCAGAGCGTTTACCGTAACCTTTTTCAGAAACGACCAAGATGTCTGAAGTTCCGTTTGGATCCACGCAGATCAAACCTACTACTTCATCAGTTTCTTCGTCGGCCAATGTGACGCCGCGTACACCAGAAGCGCCTCTACCCATCGGTCTTACAGTGCTTTCGTTGAAACGGATAGCACGACCTGAGCGAAGAGCCATCAACATTTCCTGTTGTCCGTTTGTGAGACATACTGACAACAATTCGTCACCTTCTCTTACTGTCAACGCGATGATACCGTTTTGACGAGGACGTGAATAAGCCTCAAGTGTCGTCTTCTTAATAATACCTTTCTTAGTTGCCATGATGACATAGTTATTATTAATGAAGTCTTCGTCACTTAATGTAGGAACATTGATAAACGCCTTGACTTTGTCGCCTGGTTCGAGGTTAATGAGGTTTTGAATTGCGCGACCTTTACTTGTCTTGGTTCCTTCTGGAATTGAGAATACTCTAAGCCAGAAACACTTACCTTTTTCCGTAAAGAAGAGCATGTAGTTATGGTTTGTTGCCACGAAAAGATGTTCAATAAAGTCTTCATCGCGTGCGTCGGAGCCTTTTGAGCCTTTACCTCCCCTGCTCTGTCTTCTGTATTCGCTGAGGTTTGTACGTTTTATATAATTCAGATGCGAGATTGTCACAACGACAGGATCGTCAGAAATCAAGTCTTCGATTCTAATATCATCGGCCGAATGAACGATTGTCGTCTTTCTTTCGTCGCCATATTTTTCTTTGACTGCGATAAGTTCGGTCTTGATGATGTCGAACTGCATACTTTCATTATCAAGAATATCTTGCAAATGTTTGATAAGCGCATGTAATTGTTCAAGTTCGTCCAATATCTTTTTGATTTCAAGACCAGCCAATTGACCGAGACGATACGCTACGATAGCAGCTGCCTGAGGATCGTCGAAGCCGAATTGATCCATCAAGGCTTGTTTTGCTTCAGAAGAACCGCCCTTACAAGCTCTGATGGTCGCGATGATTTCATCAACGATGTCGATAGCTCTTGCGAGACCTTCTAATATATGAGCACGCTTTTTAGCCTCGTTCAAATCATGTTGAGTACGACGAATTACGACTTCGTGACGATGTTCAACATAATATTGGATTAATTGTTTGAGATTCAATGTCTGAGGACGACCATTGACCAAAGCGACATTATTTACAGAATATGAGCTCTGCAATCCTGTCATCTGGAATAATTTGTTCAGCACCACACTTGACACAGCGTCTTTTTTCAATTCATAAACTATGCGCATACCGCTGCGGTCAGATTCGTCGCGAATATCAGCTATACCTTCAAGTTTCTTGTCATTGATAAGTTCGGCTGTTTTCTTGATCATTTCAGCCTTATTTGTCTGATAAGGTATTGATGTAGCGATGATTCTTTCGTGGTTATTATGTTCTTCTATAGAAGTCTCGGCGCGCAATATGATTCTGCCGTGGCCTGTCTCGAAAGCGTCTTTAACGCCCTCATAGCCGTAGATAATACCGCCTGTAGGAAAATCAGGAGCTTTGATATATTGCATCAACTCACTGATTGTTATGTCTTTATTATCGATATAAGCTACGATGCCGTCAATGACTTCTCCAAGATTGTGAGGAGCCATATTTGTCGCCATACCGACCGCGATACCGCTGGCTCCGTTAACCAGGAGATTAGGAATCAAAGCAGGAAGCACTACCGGTTCCTTTTCAGAGTCGTCATAGTTGTTCTGGAAATCGACTGTGTCTTTGTCAATATCGACCAACATTTCTTCCGCTATCTTCTTCAGTCTTGTTTCGGTATAACGCATGGCAGCTGCGCTGTCGCCGTCGATGGAACCGTAGTTACCCTGACCATCGACCATCGGATAACGCATATTCCAAGGCTGCGCCAGACGCACCATGGCATCATATACGGAACTGTCACCGTGAGGGTGATATTTACCTAAAACCTCACCCACCACTTTGGCGGATTTCTTATATGGGCGGTTTGATAACAACCCCATATCCATCATACCGTATAAAATACGGCGATGTACAGGTTTTAACCCGTCTCTAACATCTGGAAGAGCACGTGCAACGATAACAGACATCGAATAGTCGATGTATGACGATTTCATGTGATTCTCAATGTTAACAGGAATTATTTTTTCTCCTCCTAATTGTTCTTCCATCTCTTATTTTTTAGATATTTTCTTTAAAATTAAAGTAGCAAAAATAATATTTTTTTTCTTTGCTCCCGCCCTATCACAATTATTTTTTAAGATTTTTTTTCCAACAAAATGTTATTTACTGACAGATGGAAAAATGGTGCGGATTTTGTTATTATATTTGCACAAAATTTATGTCATACTGACATTTTTTGGAATTGATTTGTTTTTAGAAATTTAAGTAAGGAATAACGATAATGATGGACGCAAAATTTTCTCCAAGAGTTCGTGAAATAATGTTTCGTAGTCATGAGGAAGCTGTGAAATTGGGAAACTCTTACATTGGCTTGGAGCATATTTTTTTAGGAATTATTGATGGCAAGGATAATAACGTCACCAACATCCTTGATAACTTAAATCTTGACATTGAGGCGTTTAAGCAGAAACTGGTGGCTTCTATAAAATCGAATATCGTCGAGAAGAACAACACCGATAACATTCCGCTGACAAAACAGACGGAACGTGCCTTGAAATTCACATATATCGTCGCGAAAGAATTCAATTGCGAATACATTGACCCAGAGCATCTTATGTTAGCAATTCTTCATGATGACAACAATATTGTATCGCAGCGTCTCGAGTATGAAGGAATAAATTACGACGTTTTCAAGAAAAGTCTCCAAAAGAACAAGATTAACGATAATACTTTGAACGACAATAACTTAAAGGGAAACGATACCATTGACGAACCTAAGAACGTATTTTTCGACGACGATGATTTGGAAGAAGCAAAACCGAAAGAACCTGCTCAGACAAAAACAGCTAAAACAAAATCAAGCACTCCTGTCTTGGACAATTTCGGCCGCGATCTTACACTTGCTGCGGAGGAAAAACGCCTCGATCCTATCGTGGGTCGCGAAAAAGAATTGGAGCGCGTGGCTCAGATACTCAGCCGACGCAAGAAAAACAATCCGATTTTGATCGGTGAGCCTGGCGTCGGAAAATCAGCCATCGCAGAAGGTCTGGCGCTACGTATAGTTCAACGCAAGGTCTCCAGAGCCTTGTACAACAAACGCATCATCATGCTCGACCTCGCTTCAGTTGTCGCTGGAACCAAGTACAGAGGTCAGTTTGAGGAACGTATGAAATCGATTCTCAACGAATTGGAAAAAAATCCAAACATAATCTTATTCATAGACGAAATTCATACTATCGTAGGCGCTGGCAATGCGAACGGCTCTCTTGATGCCAGCAACATGTTGAAGCCTGCTTTGGCTCGTGGCGAATTGCAATGCATCGGCGCTACCACATTGGACGAATATCGTCAGTATATCGAGAAAGACGGCGCTTTGGAACGTCGTTTCCAAAAGGTGCTTGTCGAACCGACATCCACCGAAGAAACCATTGAGATTCTCAACAATATCAAAGACAAATACGAAGATCATCATCTCGTAAAATACGATCCGGAAGCCATTGTAGCATGCGTAAAACTGACAGAACGCTATATGTCAGACCGTCATTTACCAGACAAAGCCATCGATGCCTTGGACGAGGCTGGTTCGAGAGTTCATATCAGCAATATGAACGTTCCTAGCAGAATTATCGAATTGGAGCAGAAACTTGAAGATATTCGTGAACAGAAGAAATTGTCGATTGCTGAGCAGCGTTTTGAAGATGCCGGACAACAGCGTAACGAAGAACTTATCGTTTTGGAACAACTTGAAAAAGAGAAAAAAGACTGGGAAAACAAAACTAAAACGCAACGTGAAATCGTTACTAAAGACAATGTGGCTGAAGTCGTTGCAATGATGACAGGTGTTCCTGTTCAGAGAATTGCACAAAACGAAGGTGACCGTCTGCTTAATATGGGAGACGAGCTGCAAGGTTCTGTAATCGGCCAAGATGATGCAATAAATAAGATTGTAAAAGCGATTCGACGTAATAGAGCTGGCCTGAAAGATCCAAACAAACCAATAGGAAGCTTTATTTTCTTGGGTCCGACTGGCGTTGGAAAAACATATCTCGCAAAGGTTTTGGCCAAGTATCTCTTTGATTCAGAAGACGCTTTAGTCCGTATCGACATGAGCGAATACATGGAGAAATTTGCGGTTTCTCGACTTGTCGGAGCGCCTCCAGGTTACGTCGGATACGAAGAAGGCGGACAACTTACAGAAAAAGTACGTCGTAAACCTTACTCAATAGTATTGCTCGATGAAATCGAAAAAGCTCACCCTGACGTATTCCATCTGTTGTTACAAGTCCTTGACGACGGTCAGCTTACAGACAGCTTGGGTCGCAAAGTCGATTTCAAGAACTCTATTGTCATTATGACATCCAACATAGGCTCTCGTCAGCTGAAGGATTTCGGACAAGGAGTCGGATTCGGAACTCAGGCCAAGAAAGACGCTAAAGACGAATACAGCCGCAGCGTTATTGAAAATGCTTTGAAACGTTCTTTTGCACCTGAATTCTTAAACCGCATTGATGACGTGATAGTCTTTAATTCATTGGAACGAAATGATATTCATAAAATTATCGATATTGAATTAAAGAAAGTCTTTAAACGTGTAAATGAAATGGGATACGATATTGAACTTACCGAAAAAGCACATGATTATATTGCTGAAAAAGGTTGGGACGAACAATTTGGAGCAAGACCTTTGAAAAGAGCGATACAAAAATATGTGGAAGATGTTTTGGCCGAAGAGATTATCAGAACCAAGATCAATATCGGAGAAAAGATAATCATCGACTATGACAATGAGAAAAATGACATGATCGTTAATATAGTTCCAGCTTCGGAAAGAATATTGACAGAATAAAACACATGTCAATCAATATGATAAAGCGCATCAACAGGTGCGCTTTTTCTTTATCGTCCAAGCAAAAAAATTATTACCTTTGCAACACTATGAATAATTTCTCAAAACACATAAACAACAATTTCTTTAAGGTTATAACGAAAGCAAGCCGTTCGCTTAACTACGAATCATACGTCATAGGCGGCTACGTGCGTGACATTTTACTCAGCCGTCCATCTAATGACATTGATATTGTGACAGTTGGCAGCGGCATTGAACTTGCAAGAAAAACAGCTTCTTTCATAAGCGACAAGAAAGAAGTGAAATACTACGGACGTTTTGGCACAGCCATGATACGATTGAAAGACAAAGAGATAGAATTCGTCGGAGCAAGAAAAGAATCGTATGATCCTTCAAGCAGGAAACCTACTGTCGAAAACGGAAGCATCGAAGATGACCAAAACAGAAGAGATTTCACTATCAATGCGCTGGCTATCAGTCTTAACGAAGATAATTTCGGAGAGCTGATAGACCCTTTCAACGGACTTAAAGATTTGGAGGACAAGATAATAAGAACACCATTAGATCCTGATGTGACTTATTCCGACGACCCGTTGAGAATGATGCGAGCAATTCGTTTTGCGACACAGCTACATTTTAATATTGAGACCGAGTCTTTTAATGCGATCAAGAGGAATGTCGAGCGCATCAAAATCATCTCAATGGAACGTGTTAACGAGGAACTTAACAAGATTTTACTATCAAGCAAGCCTAGTATCGGATTCAGATTACTTGATGCATGCGGGTTGCTGAATGTCATATTTCCACAATTAGCTGCTTTAAAAGGCGTTGACGTCCAGGATGGCAGAGGACACAAGGACAACTTCTATCACACCATGGAAGTACTTGACAATGTTGCAGATGCAGGCGGTGATTTATGGTTGAGATGGGCAGCTTTGTTACATGACATCGCCAAACCTCTGACAAAAAAATACGACAAAGGAATAGGTTGGAGTTTTCACGGCCATGAGATAAAAGGCGCTAAGATGACCCCAAAGATTTTTGCGGCTTTAAAACTGCCTCTTAATGAAAAGATGCGTTATGTACAGAAGTTGATTTCTTTGCATCTTCGTCCTATAGCGCTTGTTCAAGAAGAAGTAACTGATTCAGCAGTAAGACGTTTACTATTTGATGCTGGCGATGACATTGACGATCTTATGATACTATGTGACGCTGATATAACATCTAAAAACGAAGAAAAGAGAAACAAATATCATAATAACTTTCAGTTAGTTAGAAAGAAGCTCAAAGAACTAGAAGAAAAAGACCATCTGAGAAATTGGCAGCCTCCTGTAAATGGAGAAGTGATTATGACGACATTCGGCATCAACGAAGGTAGAAATGTAGGAATTATAAAGACTGCGATTAGAGAAGCTGTCTTGGACGGAATAATCGGGAATAATTTCCAAGAAGCATACGAATTTATGAAAGCCGAAGGCGAAAAGTTGGGACTTTCTGTAATACAAGAAGTTAAAGAACCTGTTGAAGTTAAACATAACGGGCCTGTACCGAACAAAATCGACAAATAATCATGGATAAATATCTCGTAGTAATAGCAGGGCCGACAGCCTCGGGCAAAACAGCTACCGCTATAAAAGTAGCAAAAGCCCTCGGCACAGTAATCATCTCCGCCGACAGCCGTCAGTTTTACAAAGAGCTCCCAATTGGAACAGCAGCTCCTACTAAAGAAGAATTGTCTGAAATTCAACATTATATGATTCATAATCTTAATGTGGAAGATAAATATGACGTGGCTGATTACGAAAAAGATGTTCTGCTGCTTCTGAACGAGTTGTTTCTAAAACACGACACCGTCGTGCTAACTGGCGGCTCTGGTTTGTTTATCGATGCTATCTGCAAAGGCCTGGACACCATTCCCGACATCTCCGAGGAAAACAGAAATCTCGTAAACGAATTATACGAAAAAGGCGGCTTAGAAGCTTTACAAAATGAAGTTAAACGCCTTGATCCTGAATACTATGAAATTGTAGATAAGAAAAATCCAAGAAGATTACAACGCGCCATAGAGGTTTGTTATCAAACAGGCCTACCCTATTTTTCTTTTAGAAAAAACTCTTCTAAACCTCGTAATTTTAAAGTCGTTAAGCTGGCATTGCTTTGGGAAAGAAACGAATTAATATGCCGAATCAACCAAAGAGTCGAAAATATGATCAAGGACGGACTCGTTGAAGAAGCTAAGTCAATGCTGCCAAAACGTAATCTAAATAGTTTGAATACAGTAGGTTACAAGGAATTATTTGAATATTTCGACGGAAAAGTTTCTCTTGGCGAAGCCATAGAACAAATCAAAATTGACACTCGACAATATGCAAAGAGACAAATGACATGGCTTAGGAAAAATGATGATTATAAATGGTTTACCATTGACGAACAAGAAAATATGTTAACATATATTAACTCTATAATCAATGACAAGCATGATATTCAATAAGTCCGTCGATTGGATTCTTGATAACGTTTTTTAATTTTAATCCATGATCTTCAATACGTTCTGATAATATATCCTTAAAATAATACGCTATCGAACCAACAAATCCAATCTCATAATCTTTCGACACTTCGTATCTTAAAATGAAATGTTCGATGAATTCATCAAAATGTTCGGTACATATATTTTTAACGTAAACATGCTCCTTGTTATCGTATGCGAATTTTGAAAAAGATGCCAGATATTTTGAAACCTCAGTCTTATGATAGATATTGTTTATAACCGAAGAAATATTCATATCATATTCATTTTCAAACTTTTCAGACAACTCAATCGGCATTGTTCCATAGAAATAATCTCGAATCAAACGCTTCCCTATATGACATCCGCCGCCCTCATCTCCTATTACATAACCAAGGGAAACGGCTCTTTCCATTATCTTTTCACCGTCATATTGGCATGAATTAGAACCCGTTCCCAAGATGCAGGCAATTCCTCTATCATTTCCGAAAAGAGCATGACAAGCAGCCATTATGTCATGGGTTACTGTCACATCCGCATTGATGAAAACAGATTTCAATATATCATTTATCATACTGCAATTTTCATGGTTTCCGCAGCCTGTGCCATAAAAAAATATATTTGTAATATATTGTGGATTAAGGTTATATGATGCTTTATTTAAAATAATACTTAAAATATCTTTTTTATCTGTATAATTCGGATTAAATCCTTCTGTACTGAATTTTGACACAATATTACTCTCGTTCAATACGACCCAGTCGGCCTTTGTCGATCCGCAATCAACTATTAATTTCATAGCTTGTTATTTTTTTGCAAACATACAAAAAAGGCTGTTCTAACGAACAGCCAAATCATGAAAAAACATTACCTTAACTAATTATCAGAAATTATATTGCATCATCACTTGCAATCTGTTAGCCTGTCCCCAACTGTCATTTTGGTCAACTCGTTTACCGTAAAGATATTCCGCACCAAATTGCACATTAGGTTTTGCATACCAGAAAAAGTTTGTCGCCAAATAATAGCCTTCTTTATATAAACTTGTATCTTCATAATTATCAGGAACATCTACATCCACCTGACTGAATGTGCAGGACATGAACGTTCTCTGATTGAAATTATATTGTAATCCCGCATAGTACGACATCGACTTGACGTGATCTAATTTTCCGGCATTTTCATTATGTTTATCGACTATATTGTTAGGTAAAAAGTCTAATTTCAAACCGCTCACATCTTGTATATAAGGAGTGATGCCGCTGCCATAAGCAAGTTGGTAATAGAAAACAAGTTTTTCTTTAACTGAAACCAAACCACTGAGTTGACAAGCGTAAGTTGAAATAATATCGTCCTTATCTTTAATATTATTCCTATAATTAACATTTCGAATCATGCTACTCAATCTGACGTGGCTGCTATTTCCTTTTCCCCAAGCATACTGAATATACGAAGGAAAATCAGGAATATATTGATTAGTAATGCTTTGAGCATTTGATGTGGTAAAGTCTGTAGTCGGCATTTCCAAGCCAAGACCGGCACTGAAACGATTTCCCGCGCCCCAATGACTTCTGAAATTCAAGACGTTATTTGTCTTATAAGTCAAGCCGTTAGGTCCTTCACCATCAATTGTAGGAGGAATTGCTGCCGCATCGGTGAACAGACTTGTTGTCCTACCCAAAAGCAATCCGCCGTAAGTGATATAGGCATCTTGGATTTGAGGAGAATTATTTTGCCCAGCAAAATTCATGTTTATATAAGCTCCGAATTTCGTTTTATCGTCGGCAAGAGAAACCAAGTTATAGAACAACGAAGTCTGGTTCGCATTGAATTGCAGCAGCTTATCATTACCATGCGCAGGATTTATCGGTATGGCTGACGTGGTGAAATAAGCGGCGTTGTTGATGGAGCCGTTAAAATCCATGGAAACAGTTCCCTTGACGTAACCGCCCAAGCCCATCAAATATTTCTGGTTCTTACTCATGAAAGCAAAAGACGGCGTTTTAGGAGAATTGAATCTTTCCGGAGCGTTTTCCTCGAAAATAATGACATAGGCGCTGTCATGCGGGATGTCGTTACTGATAATCAACAACTCACCGTGATGGTGATTGTGCTTTTTAGTGAGGATTATCTCCTCCTGTGCGTTTGCGAAATGAGGCATAAAAAGCAACGCACTCAAAACTGCGTAGATAAATTTAGTTTGTTTCATAATCGATTTGTTTTTTCCGATAAACAACGATGCGACGCAATGGTTCAACAGATGTCGAATTATTTGAAAACTGACAAACAAATTTTCGTCATTAATATAGAATAATGTATTTTTTTTATTAGATTTGCATTTCATTTTAAATGAGCGTGTAATTGAATTTATTTTTAACAAAAAAGTAAGCATTAATTATGAGAAAATGGCGTATTGAAGATTCTGCAGAACTTTACAACATCAATAACTGGGGCGTTAACTACTTCTCTATCAATAACAAAGGTAATGTAGTAGTGACTCCGAGAGAAGGTTGTGCTTCTGTTGATTTACGCGAATTAGTTGATGAGCTGCAACTTCGTGACGTATCTGTCCCAATGTTGATACGATTTCCTGACATCATCGACACTCGTATAGAAACCATCGATTCGTGTTTTAAATCCGCTGCGGAGGAATATGAATATAAAGGCAAGAATTTCATCGTTTTCCCTATCAAGGTGAATCAGATGCGTCCTGTCGTAGATGAGATTGTTAGTCACGGAAAGAAATTCAATATCGGATTGGAAGCTGGTTCTAAACCTGAGCTGCATGCTATTATCGCGTCAAATACGGATACCGATTCTCTTATAATCTGTAATGGTTATAAGGACGAAAGCTTTATCGAGCTGGCTCTTCTCGCTCAAAAAATGGGTAGAACCATCATCATTGTGGTTGAAAAACTTAACGAATTAAAACTCATCGCACGCGTTGCAAAACGCTTGAAAGTTGTTCCAAGCATTGGTGTCAGAATCAAGCTGGCTAGTTCAGGAAGCGGAAAATGGGAAGATTCAGGCGGCGATGGAAGCAAATTCGGTCTGACAACGTCAGAACTTCTTGAAGCTCTTGAATATCTCGAGAAGAACAACATGAAAGAATGCTTGCGTCTCGTTCATTATCATATTGGCAGTCAGGTAACTAAAATCAGAAGCATCAAAATCGCCTTGAAAGAAGCTGCTCAATTCTATGTTCAGTTGCATAAAATGGGTTTCAACATCGAATTTGTCGATGTCGGCGGCGGTTTGGGTGTAGATTACGACGGCTCACGTTCAAGCAGCGCAAGTAGCGTAAACTATAGCATACAAGAATACGTTAATGACGTGATTTTCTCGGTTGCAGACGCTTGCGATAAAAACGACTTACCTCATCCTAACGTCATCACAGAATCAGGACGAGCTTTAACAGCCCACCATTCCGTACTTATTTTTGAAGTACTTGAAACAGCGTCTTTACCTGAATGGGACGACAGCGAAGAGATTCTGGAAAATGATCACGAATTAATTCACGAACTTAATGAAGCCTGGGATAAGCTCACGAACAAGCAATCGTCAATGTTAGAAACATGGCACGACGCCCAACAAATCAGAGAGGAAGCTCTGGATTTATTCAGCCTCGGATTGTTAGACATTAAATCAAGAGCCAAGGTCGAGAGACTGTTCTGGTCAATAGCCAGAGAAATCAATCAACTGACTTCTGAGTTGAAACGTATTCCTGAAGATTTCAATAGCTTACCTAAGTTATTGGCCGACAAATATTTCTGTAACTTCTCGTTATTCCAATCATTACCAGACGCTTGGGCTATCGACCAGATTTTCCCGATAATACCAATTCATAGATTGGATGAACAGCCTAACAGAATGGCTACTTTACAAGATGTCACCTGCGACTCTGACGGAAAAGTCTCGTCGTATGTGACAACGAAAAACCAATCTTACACAATGCCTGTTCATTCATATAACTCGAAAGAACCTTATTATATAGGTGTATTTTTGGTCGGAGCTTATCAGGAAATTCTCGGCGACTTACACAACTTATTCGGCGACACCAATGCCGTTCACGTTTCCGTTGATGAAAAAGGTTATTATATAGACCAAATAATTGACGGAGAAACTGTTGCAGAAGTCTTGGAATATGTTCAATATAGTCCTAAGAAATTGGTAAGAACCGTTGAATCATGGGTTACAAGCTGCGTAAAACAAGGCAAGATCACCGTTGAAGAAGGAAAAGAATTCTTATCTAATTACCGCTCTGGATTGTATGGATACACATACCTAGAATAAATCATAAAACATTGATTATAAATCAAAAAGAGATGCCATTTTATAATGACATCTCTTTTTTTGTTCATTTGCAATTCATCACGAACTCTTTCATTTCGGCTTCTTTCATTTCAGCGCATTCAAACAATCGCCATTGGGCTTTGGTTCTGACCAAATTATGCTCTGGATATTGTATTTTATAATAGGTATCACCGTTGATATAATCCGCAAGGAATCTCACCGTCTGCATATAAGGGAACAATTTGGCGGCGTATGGAAGGTTTTCTTTCTCAACTGGGAGTAAAAACGATTTTGTTCCCTCCAAATAACCTTTTGTAAAAGCCTTGAAAATTTCCATATTGAAATTAACATTCTCAAGATTTTTATCATCTTCGGAACCAGTATTGGCGGCAGAACGCAAGAAATCGCCGAAATCAGAAAAGATGAAACTTGGCATTACTGTATCCAAATCAATCACACACAAGACATTACCTTCTTTATCAAAAAGCATATTATTGACTTTGGTGTCGCAGTGACAGATTCTTTTAGGCAATTTGCCTTCGCGATAAAGACGCTCTCCAAGACACATCTCCTCTGCCCTTTTTTCGATTTCGTCAATATAAAATTTCACCTCTTTGGCACGACCGACTGCGTCTTTTTCTACGGCTTCTCTAAGTTGACTCAAACGTAATTCAATGTTGTGAAAATTTGGAATCGTCTCTCCCAATGTTTGCTCTATGTCAGAAAGCATCGACTGGAACTCGCCGAAAGCCAAACCTGCCGTATAAGAATATTCCGGAGTGACGGCCTGATAAGTGTAGGAGTCATCAATGAATGTCATCAAACGCCAATATTTCTCACCGTCGAAATAATATTTTCTATCATCTTTTGTCCTAATGAAATTTAATACTTTACGGTCAATATCGGCTTCATTCTTGGCAATCAATTTCTTACGTATATGATTCGTCACTTTTTCAATATTATCCTGAAGCATCTCCACGTCTTGGAAAATAGCGTTGTTTATGCGCTGCAAGACAAATCCAGGATTAGATTTTCCTTCTACATAAACCTTAAATGTGTCATTTATAAGGCCTTCTCCTAAAGGTTTGACATCTGAGATTTCATTATCAATATTGAATTGTAATACTATGTTCTTCAAAACTTCCATATTCATTTTTTTTGTAAAAATAAAAAATTAAACAATATAAGTTGATACGAATAAAATTATTATTTTTACAAACAAATAAACATAACTAAAAAGTGATGAAAAAACATTTATCAATTATTTTAGCATTAGTGCTATGTATTTTTGTATCAGGTTGTTCCGTCGTTTCCAATTGTCAGTCCGGCACCAAATCTGGTTCGGTTTATGCGGTCAAGGACAATATGATTGTTTTTCCTGAGCCTGAAAGAGTTGAAGGTCAGAAGAGCGTTTTGCAGCTTGCCGTAGATCCTATTCCTGTCGTAAGAATGGGTTTTATTGGTTTGGGAATGCGCGGTGCTGATGCCGTGAATCGTATCTCGCACATCGAAGGTGTTGAGTTCAAGGCACTGTGCGATTTGTTACCAGAACGCGTCGAGTCAGTTCAGAAGCACGTTATAAAAGCAAAAAATCTTCCAGAATGTGCTGAATACAGCGGCGAAGAAGGATGGAAAGAATTATGTGAACGTGATGACATTGACCTTGTCTATATTTGTACAGATTGGATAAACCATGTCCCTATGGCGGTATATGCGATGCAACACGGAAAACATGTAGCTATAGAAGTTCCGGCTGCGACGAGTGTCGAAGAATGCTGGCAACTTGTTGACGTTGCTGAACAAACACAACGCCACTGCATGATGCTTGAAAACTGCTGTTATGATTTCTTCGAACTTACGTGTCTCAATATGGCACAACAAGGTCTCTTCGGCGAAGTCATTCACGCTCAAGGCGCTTACATACATAACTTAGAACCTTTCTGGGCTTATTATCAAGGAAACTGGCGTTTGGAATTCAATCAAAATCATGCTGGTGATGTATATGCGACACATGGACTCGGACCAGTTTGCCAAGTACTTGACATTCACCGTGGTGATAAAATGGATTATCTTGTTTCAATGTCAACACCTGCCATTAACGGATTAAAAATCGCAGAAGAGACTATGGGTTCAGAGACTTTCGCAAATGGCGACATGACATCAACACTGATTAAAACAAATAAAGGCAAGACTATTTTAATCCAACATAACGTATATACTCCACGTCCATACGACAGATTATACCAACTCACTGGAACAGAAGGTTTTGCAAACAAATATCCAGTTGAAGGATTTACCTTGAAAGAAGAAAACATCCCTTCAGATGTGATTCCTGATCATGAAGATTTGAACTCACACGGATTTGTTCCTAACGACATCAAAGATTCATTGATGGTAGCCTACAAACATCCTATCGCTAAAGATATAGAAGAAAAAGCTAAATCTGTAGGTGGTCACGGCGGAATGGATTTCATCATGGATTATCGTTTGATATATTGCTTACAAAACGGACTTCCTTTAGATCAGGATGTCTATGACGCCGCAGAATGGTCATGCCTCGGCGAGTTGACAGCAGCATCTATCGAAAACAACGGTATGCCTGTCAAATTCCCAGACTTCACAAGAGGCGACTGGAATAAGGTGAAAGGATATAAACACGCTGTTAAATAATAGCTTTGGGCTATGAGTTATGAGCTTTGAGCATCTAGCAAAATCAAAAAAGCTCACAACTCAATGCTCACCGCTCACGACTACAAATAAAATATTAACCATTTAAAAATAACAATTATGAATAAGAAATTTGCATGTCCTATTTGCGGTTATGTTCACGAAGGTGAAACCGCTCCAGAAGTTTGTCCACAATGTAAACAGAAAGTTCAATGGAACGTCCTCGAAGAAGGCGCTGCTCTGAACTTCGTAACCGAACATGTTATCGGTATCGCTAAAGGTACTGGCGACGATATGATCAAAGACCTGAACGCTCACTTCATGGGTGAAGCTACAGAAGTCGGTATGTATTTGGCTATGAGCCGTCAAGCTGACCGCGAAGGTTATCCTGAAATCGCAGAAGCTTTCAAACGTTACGCTTGGGAAGAAGCTGAACACTGCGCAAAATTCGCTGAATTATTAGGCGATGTCGTTTGGGATACCAAGACAAACCTCGAAAAACGTATGCAAGCTGAATGCGGCGCTTGTGAAGACAAAATGCGTATCGCTCGTATAGCAAAAGAACGCAACCTCGACGCTATCCACGACACTGTTCACGAAATGGCAAAAGACGAAGCTCGCCACGGTAAAGGCTTCGAAGGTTTGTTCAACAGATACTTCAAGAAATAATTGACAATTTACAATTGGCATAAAAAAAGCGACTCAAATTGAGTCGCTTTTTTGTTTACGGCCTACAGACCGTCAGTCTATTCTGACTTCATCGATCATAATCCATGCTCTTTCTCCAGCGTAATCGTGCCATTCTGGCAGCTTGCCGAAGTTTTCGACCTTGACTTTTATGTATTTAACGCCTTTAATGTCGATGGTAGCTCTTGCTTCATCACGGCGTCTCACATCCATAGCGTCGTTGTTATAAACAGGGAAATGAGCACGTACAGGAGCGCTGAATGTCTTACCGTCTGTAGATACCGACACATGTACGTCTTTAGGTATCAAAACCCAGTCGTTTGGACAGACTCCGCAGCCGACATATAAATAATGTATGTCTTTGGCTTGTGAGAGCTCTATGGTGAATTCAGCGTCGATGCCTTCAAAACCAAGCCAACCTTCTCCCCAATTTCCTGCGATGCCTCTATTGCCATCCATCAGAATGTCGCCGTTTGTAGAATATCTGCGGTCAGGTTTTTCGACGAATTTCGTTCCTGCGATGATAATTCTTTCGTAATGTTCCTTTGTCGTGAACGAAGGAATTCTGCCTGCGACAAAAGCCTTCGCCCTGACTGTTGTTGTTGTGTTGATGCTAAAAGGTTTTGTATATAACTTTGATTTTTGTGTCGGTTCACTTCCGTCTAAAGTATAGTAAATCTTTGCGTTAGCGTCATCACAAGTTAAAATCACGTTCATTTTGTTATCGAAGCGTTTCAAGTCGGTTCTGATTTTAGGAGTCGCCACTTGTGAGAATTCACCGATTACATTTTGCTGATACAATTTATCGTCTCTGGTATCTCTTGAAGTAAAAGGACGTAATCTTATGGTATATTCGTAATTTTCATTTTTGATAAGATATTTGTCAAGAGCGCCTGGACCACATGTAGCCGTTCCGACAGGAGCTTGTTTATAGTCGATATTAACAGTCCAATAATCAGCGAGTTCCATCTGGTTTATTCTTTCCGCAATAGAAAGGTTTTCGTCTGAATATTGATAGATGCTGAAGTTAAAATGTTCGTCGCTACTGAAAAACATACCGTTTCCTTTATCATCTGTAATCGACATCCAACGTGTATCGCTGTGATTGCCATTATCTTGAGGTTCTTCATGCAATTCAAAGAAATCTTTGGCGTTTCTGTCATACAATCTGATTTTGCCAGAAGAATTTCTGTCAGGATAATTTTCCGTGTCTTTACCGAAAAATCTCACCTTATTATATTGTAACGGCATGAGAAGCTGTGTTCCTATTTTAGGGAATGTCGTGACTATTTTATTCGGCTGAATGTTATTTGAAATGACGACATCGGCAAAACCGTTTATTTCAAAGACTTGTTCCGTCGTCAGGATATTTTCACCGATATTGTTGTTAAAATCAAGGATGACTGTCACAGTGACTTTTGAATCGTTGACCTTATTTGCCTTTATCTGTCTCGGAACTATTGTCAATTCATTCAGGTTAGCGTTCAACCATTTTGGAAGAGCGTTGTGGTCAACATCGTCGTTGAGTGTAGGAGCTCTCCAGAAGTTAGGTTTCACATCGCCTGCCAGCATCTCCGCACCTTTGTAAATGAATGAAGTAGGAAGACCTTTTTCCTTACTGATGACAAAAATGAAATCATCGTTAGAAACTGTCACATTATCATTATTATCATCAAGATTCAATGCCGGAATGTCTGTCAAAGCCGTACATTCTGTAGTCTCAAAATTCAATTTGAACACTTCGTAAGCGATTTCTGTTCCAGGTTTGAGCAGTTTATGGAAATCTTTTTCCCTGAAAGAAAATTCGATGAAACATTCGTCGTTAGGATTCAGTTTCATTTTAGGGATGGAAATATTCAGATTCTTTGAAGACTGAGGTTCGACATTCAGATTTATCGTTTTGCTTTGAAGTTTTCTGCTGTTGCTGTAGATGGTGTATGTAAGTTCAAACTCATTCAACTTTCTGAAGAAGAAATTATTTTTCACTTTGAACACACCTTTGTTGATGTCAACAGGAACGACGCTTATATTCTGATAAATTTTTCTTACTTCCTCCAAATGATGGTGAGGGATTCTATCGCTGGTAACCAATCCGTTACAGCAGAAACTATCATCGTCTCCGATACCTTCCAACTCGCCGAGGTCACCGCCGGCCGCATACCATTTCACACCTTTTTCCTTGTCGGTCATAATGATAGACTGATCGCACCAATCCCAGATACAGCCGCCTTGTAATTGGTCATATCTGTTTATAATGTCCCAATAATCCTGCATTCCGCCGCAGCTGTTACCCATAGCGTGAAGATATTCAACCATGATAAACGGACGATTGAGCGAATCAAGTTTCTTTTCTGCAAATTTCTCCAGATATTTCTGGCTGGAATACATTATTCCGATAATATCGTTGTTAGGATCATATAAAGAACGTTCGTTGATGACAGGACGAGTGTCGTCAAGATTTTTCACCATATCGTATGATTCATACATACATACGCCGTTTCCGCATTCATTGCCGAGAGACCATATAATGATTGAAGGATGATTCTTGTCTCTTCCCACCATGTTGTTACATCTGTACTTGAACGACTCGATCCAGCGTTCGTCTTTCGCAAGACTTTCTTTTTCATAACCTTGAGCGTGAGACTCGTTATTGGCTTCATCTATGACATACAAACCATATTTGTCACATAACTCATACCAATAAACATCAACAGGATAGTGTGAAGTACGAACTGTATTTATGTTATTTTGAAGCATAAGCTGTATGTCTCTCTCCATAGTTTGGCGTGTGACACATTGACCGGTTCTGCCGTCATGTTCATGTCTGTTTACACCTTTCACCAAGATAGGTTTGCCGTTGACTTTAAGCTGTCCGTCTTTCACTTCAGTGGTTCTGAAACCGATCTTAGAACCGACTATTTCTATAATTTCACCTTTTTTGTCTTTCAGACGAATTGTCATGTTGTAGAGATTCGGTTTTTCCGCTGACCAAGGCTCGACGCGATCGATGATTTTCTTGATACGTATTGTCGATAATCCCTCTTGTTTCTGATTTTCAAGAAGATATTTTTTCGTCAATTCTTCGGTATATATTTTCTTAACTTCTATTTTGGCATCTTTAACGCTTGATATTTCGACTTCAAGATTCAATTTTGAAGGGACTTTTTTGCCGTAGTTCACGTCAACAAAAATTTCAAAGACACCTTTTGAGAAAGTTTCGTCGAGACCAGCTTTTACGAAGAAATCGTAGATGTTTGTTTTAGGTTTTGAATACACAAACACATCGCGTGTGATGCCGCTCATACGCCAATAATCCTGACATTCAAGGTAAGAACCGTCAGAAAAACGATAAGCTTCAACGGCTAATTTATTATTACCCTTTTTGAGATAAGGAGTTATGTCGAATTCCGCAGGTGTTTTTGAATCTTCCGAATAACCCACGAACTGTCCGTTTATCCAGAGATAAAAGGCCGATTTTACAGCTCCGAAATTGATATATACATTTCTGTCCTTCCAATTTTCAGGCACGTTGAAAGTATGTACGTAACAGCCAACAGGATTGTATTCTGTAGGAGCGTAAGGCTGATTTGACGGGAATTCGTTTCTTTGGTTGACATAAACTGGAACGCCGCAGCCGTTAAGTTCCCAGTTGCCTGGAACCGGCATCTCGCCCCAAGACGCGACATCGTAATCGGCTTCATAAAAACCTTCTGGTTTGTCGGCTGGTCTTTCGACCCAGTGAAATTTCCAGTTTCCGTTTATACATTGATAATACGGCGACTGTCTGTATCCGAGATTATCAATTCCTTTTTCATCCTGATAAGGAATCACATTGGTGCGAGGAGCCACTTTGTTCACCGAACAAACGCTGACATCATTCCACCAATCAGCAATTTCCTGCGCCCTGACATTCATAACTAATGTCGTGACAATGAATAAAATAATAGCTTTAGTCTTCATTAAATATTAAATTTGAATTATACTTTGTCAAGGTTATTAAACGTAAAAAAAAACATTGCGAAGATAATATTTTTTTCGCTGAAAACATAATTAATAATTCAGTCAAATAAGAACTTTACAAGCACGATTTTTCGGAATAAAATTCTTATCTTTGCGCATTAACATTTATCATTATGAAAAGATTTTTCAAACTATTTTTAGTTACGCTTGTTTCTGTCCTGGCTTTTTCATCTTGCGAAAAAGGTTGTATATGCAGAAACCTTGACACAGGAGCTGCCGAGGAACTTTATGGATTATATTCAAAAAAAGAATGTGAAAGCTATACGGAATATTACAAAATTTTATACAAGGCTGATAATGTTGATTGTTCATTTGAAATAAGAAAGTGACATGAATAAAGAAGAAGCAAAAACCAGAATTGCGGAGTTAAGTGAGATTATCGAAAGTCACAACTACAACTATTACATATTAGCGAAACCGACCATCAGCGATTACGATTTCGATATGCTTCTTAACGAGCTGATAAATCTCGAGAAACAATTTCCGGAATTTATCACAGCCGACTCTCCTACCCAACGTGTCGGCGGCGACATAACCAAAGAGTTTCAGACCGTAAGACACCGCTACCCGATGCTGTCTTTGTCAAATTCATATAACATCGAGGAGGTCAAGGATTTCATCGCAAGGATTAAGAAAACTGTCGAGGATGACGTGGAGTTCGTCTGCGAGTTGAAATTTGACGGCATTTCAATAAGTCTTACTTATGAAAACGGCTTGTTTGTCAAGGCTGTTACTCGCGGCGACGGCACACAAGGCGACGATGTCACAGCTAACGTAAAGACAATCCGCACCATACCGTTGAAGCTCAAAGGCAGTTATCCTGATTTTTTCGAGATGCGTGGCGAGATAATAATGCCGCACAGCAGTTTCAACGCCATCAACGCCGAACGTGAAGAAGTCGGGTTACAGGCTTTCGCCAACCCGAGAAACGCCGCCGCTGGAACCATAAAGCTACAAGATTCCAAAGAGGTGGCAAAACGCAAACTCGACCAATATTGTTATTTTATGATGATGGACGACGACAAGATGATCTTCAAAAATCATTACGAAAGTCTTATGGCGGCTCGGCAATGGGGTTTTAATGTTTCTGATTTCATGGCTTTATGCAAAAATGCCGATGACATTGAAGCGTTTATAAATTCCTGGGACGAAAAAAGAAAAGAGCTTCCTTTCGACATCGACGGCATCGTCATCAAAGTCAATGATTTCAAACAAAGAGAGATTTTAGGCTTCACGGCTAAATCGCCACGTTGGGCCATCGCATATAAATTCAAGGCTGAAGAAGCTCATACAAAATTGCTGAGCGTTGATTTTCAAGTGGGACGACATGGTACGATAACGCCAGTCGCTAATCTCGAACCAGTGCAGCTTGCAGGAACAATAGTCAAGAGAGCCACCTTACATAATGCGGATTTCATTGAACAGCTTGACCTTCACTATGACGACATCGTCAGCGTGGAAAAAGGCGGCGAGATAATCCCAAAGATAACATCCGTTGATTTAAATCTAAGGAAAGATGATTGCCGCAAGGTTTCATTCATAGAAAAATGCCCAGAATGTGGGACGCAACTTATTAAGGCTGAAGGCGAAACAGCATGGTATTGTCCAAACACTCTCGGCTGTCCGCCTCAGATTAAAGGTCGTATAGAACATTTCATCAGCCGGAAAGCCATGAACATAGAAAGCCTCGGCGAAGGTAAAGTGGAACTGCTTTTCGACAATGATCTCATCAACAATTACTCCGATCTGTATAATCTTACATACGATAAAATCTTCGGTCTCGAGAAGACAATCGTCGTTGACGAGTTGAACAATATCTCAAGAAAAGTCAGTTTTAAGGAAAAGACAGCTAACAATATCATTGAGGCAATCGAAAAATCAAGGAACGTTCCTTTTGCGAGAGTCCTTTATGCTTTGGGAATAAAATATGTAGGCGAAACGACAGCGAAACTGATAGCCAAAGCGATGGGATCCATCGATAATATCATCAACGCTTCCATAGAAGAACTAACTGAAATAGAAGAAGTTGGCGAAAAAATCGCAGTTTCCATAAAAGATTTCTTTAATGACGAACGTAACATACATATTATCAATAGACTGAAAGAAGCCGGACTTCAATTTGAACAAGAAAAGAAAACCGTCGTCGAAGGTAATCAGGTTTTGTCGGGCAAAAGCATCGTGGTCAGCGGCGTGTTTTCAAGCATGAGCCGCGACGAGATCAAACAACTCATTGAAAATCTTGGAGGTAAGAATGTGTCTTCAATCTCTACAAAGACAAGTTTCGTTGTTGCCGGCGACAAGATGGGGCCTGAGAAAAGAAAAAAAGCTGAGTCGCTCGGCATTGATATTCTAAGTGAAACTGATTTTTTGGATATGATAAAAAATGAATCAGACGAAGTGACAGAAACTGAAAACAAGAAGGAAAATACAGCAGGAATACAAGGCGTTTTGGAATTCGATTTCTGATAATACACACAATTATGATAATCCTACACGATTGATATACAGATTTTTATTTCTGCAACAAACTTAAAAAGGCTACCGAAGTAGCCTTTTTCTTAATTATTAAACTTATAAATAATAGGGATCGTAAATTGTGTTCTTACTACTTCGCCCTTGTGTTGTCCTGGTGTCCACTTTGGCATTGAAGCTACAACTCTTAATGCTTCGGCATCACATTCTTTGTCAATGCCTCTCAGAACTGCTGCATTGGTAATACTGCCGTCTTTTTCAACGACAAACGAAACAAATACTCTTCCTTCAATCTTGTTGTCTTTAGCTGATTGTGGATATTTGATGTTTTCTTGAATGTATCTCATCATCTCATTTGGTCCGCCTGGATATTGTGGCATTACTTCTGAAACTATGTAAATAGAGTCTTGGAGATTCAATGCTTCTTTATCATAAACAGGTTGTTCAAGGATAGTCCATGTTTCAGTAACAGCAGGCTGTTGTTTCTCCTCATTAGGTTTTGTGTTATCACATTGTGTGTTAAGCAAAACGAGCATCGCAAATACTGGGAGAATCAGCAACATCCTCATTACCATTCTCTTTGTTTTTTGTTTTTGAGTAATCATAACAATTCTTTTTTTGGTTAATAAAAAACTGAAATTATTGGCTATAGCGTTAAAGTCGTCAGCCGTGCACTGCTGCAGCAATAACATCATATAGTTCGATTTATCGGTTTCATTTTCAACAGCTTCTTTATCCGCAATATATTCGTGTACACTCTGCAATTCTTTCTTGATCTTATAAATGAACGGATTAAACCATTGGAACGAAATCATAATTTCCATTAAGATAATATCTAAAGAATGACGATTCTTAACATGACTCATCTCATGCTTTAAAATCAAACGATTAGCGTTGCCTTCGACAGGCTCAGGCACCTCACTACCGGTCACTGAGCTTGTAGAAGTGCCGATAAAAATATTATTAAAAAACGAGAAAGGAATATGATTTTCATTGGTATAGAAAACCTTGACATTGTCAATAAGTACAAACTCCTTCCCTGCCTTAATCTTGTTGATTTTATAAATGTTAAAAATCATTTTCACAAAAGAAAGAACAACTCCTACTATATATATGATAGAAACTATCTGCAATAAGGAAAGTGAATTATTTTTAACATCTTCCGTCACTACATTTGCATTGTCATAATTCAGAATCTCAAAATTTTCAGGTATGAAAAAATATTCAGGCATCGGCCTCGAGATTTCTATCGTAATGAAAGGAAAGACAAATGCGAAAACAGACATCGTCAACAGAAGCATACGGTTGATATTAAATCTGTTAGATTTTCCGAACAATAGTTTATAACTGTAATACAAAACTATCGTAGCGATGAATGTCAATAATACTTTTGTCAGCATAACTTATTTATTTATAGCGTCATCAATCATTTTCTTGAGTTCTTCGAGCTGTTCGATGCTGAAGTTTTCCTTTTTCGTGAAAGCCGAGACCAACTCAGTGTAGGAATTGTTAAAATAATTTTTCACAAGTCCGTTGAGCGAATTATGCGAATATTCTTCCTTAGAGACGAGCAGATAATAACGATTCGCCTTGCAGAATGTCTCGTGAGCCACGAAACCTTTCTTTTCCAAGATTCTAACTATCGTAAGCACAGTGTTATACGCAGGTTTCGGTTCAGGGAAATTCGACATTATCTCATTAGCGAAGCCCTCGCCTATCTTCCAGATGACATGCATCACCTGCTCTTCCGCTTTCGTAAGTTCTTTGAAATTATTTTCCATCATAAAAATGTTTTTATTAATCAACGATGCAAATATATAATTTATTTTATAAGTTTACAACTAAATTTTTAGTTATAAATAAAAAAATTATTGGGACGCCATTAACATCCCAATAATTCTTAAGTTTTAAGACGCATCAATTACATATGGTTTATCTTAATTAGTGTAATTGACACGTCTTTACAATTATGAATTATGCATTATACATTATGCATTAATCAATCCTAAGATCTTGTAAAATAGCATATTCGCACTCTCCTATTCCAGTAACGACAATCTTGACAGCTTTGACAGCTTGTTCTGGATAACATTCTGCTTTGTAACCGTCGAAGTAATCATAAACGAATGCCTCGCCTTCTATGAAGTTTTCACCATCGTAAGAATATTCGAGTCTGGCGTTTGGAAGTCCGACGATAGCCAAACCATAGTGTCCTGTTCCGACTAAAATCTTTTCACATTCTACTGGATTCTCGAATGTGTATAAGAAATAATCGCCGGCTTCTACAGGACGTGCTGTGTTACAATAAGTATTCATATTATAATCAACCAAAACATTGATATCTTGTTCCATAGGAACGTTTGAACTTATTGTTGTAGCAGGTTTTTGATAATGATACAAATCTATGTTTTGTGCGCCTCTCGCGATACTTGGACGTTCTTTATAGAATGTCGCAAAGCGATAATTCTCTGGTTTGTCTGTAGCGATAGCCTCTACATATTCCTTTGATTCTAATGTTGGAGTAGATTTATCGTCAGTGTAACGTATTGTAAGGAAGTCGTAATCTTTCTCAGCGATAAGTTTGCCTTCTTCGTATCTTACTGTAGGAGGAGCCACTCTGAATTCAAAATCCATCTGATATAATTTTTCAAGATGATTATCATAAAGTCTCTTCTTGAAATAATCGAGGTTTCTGTCTTCGTAAGCCGACCAGCCAATTTCTGAAAGCACTAGCACTTTAGGGAAAAGCTGGTAATGAGCGTAACCTGGCACCTGACCGCATTCTGTCCAGAGGCCGCCTTGTGGTCCGAGGACGAGTTTTTCTTCCTCTTCTGTAAGTTCAAAATTACCGATAGGATCAAATTCATATACTCTCTCCAATGGAATGATGGCAGCCCATTTGAGACCGCGCTCGTCTGGAGATTGCTTCATGTCGAAGTACATATATTGAGACACTTGCATAACGGTTGGCTGTCCTGCTTTGACAGATTTGATACCTCTTTCAGAGTTTTGCCATACGTAAGGAATTGTCGTTGGCAACAGATCGCCGCCATCGAGAATTTCATCCCAGCCTGCCATTGTCTTACCGTATTTAGCAAGAATCTTCTCTATTCTTCTTACGAAATGATTTTGAAGTTCAACAAGTTCTTCCATTTCTTTTTCTTTCATAAGATTCTGACAGACATCGCAGTCACGCCATGAGTTCATATTCACTTCATCGGCTCCGATATGATAAATAGTACTTGGGAAAAGTTCTGTCATCTCTCTGATGATATTTTCAAGCATAACATAATTTTCCTCACGTCCGACGCACCATACATTATTAGATTCGCCTTGTACGCTAAGGTGTTTTGAATCAATATCGCAGACTATTTCAGGATAAGTCACAGCGACAGCCTTGCTATGACCAGGCAAGTCGATTTCAGGAATGATATTGATGTTTCTGTCGGCAGCATATTTTACTATGTCTTTGATTTCCTCTTGAGAATAGAAACCGCCATTACGTTCATTGCCAGAACCGTAAGCAGGCATAAGGAGTTCGTCAGCGCCGCGCCAAGCACCGAGTTCCGTAAGTTTAGGATATTGTTTTATCTCCAATCTCCAGCCTTGATCGTCGGCGAGATGCCAGTGGAAGTTGTTTATTTTATAATAAGCGAGGCCGTTCAAAAGATGTTTGATATAATCCACATCAAAGAAAGTACGGGAACAATCCAACATAAGACCTCTGTATTTGAAGCGCGAATTGTCGTGGATGTTAAGGCAAGGAATATCGACTTCCGCCACTTTCTGTGCGTTAGCAGAATAAATGTCGTTAGGCATCATCTGGATCAATGTCTGGATTCCATAGAAAATACCAGCGGCGTCGATAGCGTAAATATCTATTTTATCGAGACTTACGGAAAGAAGATAAGCCTCTTTATCATTGACTAGATTCAACTCTTCACATCTTGAAGCATCGACGATGTTGAGGTGGATAGAATTGTTTGATGCATCAGAAGTGATTTTTAAATTTTTCTTAAAGATGTTCTTTAGATAAGATTGCAGGAATTCAGCGTTGAACTGATTCGCTTCATTATCAAATGTTATGGTCGTTTTGTCGTTTAGCAAAAAAGCGTCTTCGTTAAGACATACGACCATTTCCTGAGGAACAGGGATGATGTCGAGATTAGCGTTGACGCTCTCGCCTTTTTTCTCCACACAAGACGAAAGCAAAATCGCCATAGATATTAATAATAGTGTTTTTTTCATATTTTGCATTTTTATAAAAGTCGATGCGAGTTAGTTCTCAGTTTGACTTTTTGTTAACAATAATTAACAAAAAAACGGAGAATTATTCTCCGTTCTTTTTAAGATTTGAAACCACTTCCGGTAAAGATCTGAGAGCGATGAGTTCTTTCCATTTCTTTCGAGCCTCATCAGCAGGGATACCGAAATAAGTCGCTCCAGGTTTTGTATCCTTATCGACGCCTGAATATGCGAGCACTGTCGTTCCTTCTGCGATAACAAGGTCCTTATTGACAGATGCGTTGGCCCAGATAGAGACGTTATCCTTGACGAGTGTCACGCCGCCCACCGAGGCGTGTGCGCCGAGGAAACAGTTTTTACCTAGTTTAGCGTCGTGGCCGATTTGGACAAAGTTATCCATTTTTGTACCTTTACCGACTATAGTATCGCTTGTGACACCGATATCGACGCAGCAGCAAGCTCCTATTTCCACATCATCTTCAATGATGACTCTTCCGCATGATTCGAATTTCACGAAGCCGTCAGGACGACGTTGGAAGTAACAAGCGTCACCGCCTATTACGCTTCCGCTCTGTATGATGACATTGTCACCTATGACAACATGGTTATAAATCGTTACGTTTGGATGGATGATGCAATTCTTGCCGATTTTAACTCTGTCGCCTACGAATGCACCTGGCTGGATTATGGTACCCTCGCCTATTTCAGCCTTAGGGCCGATCATTGCTGTAGCTGGTTCGAATCTACGATACGACAAGATAAGCTTATTGAAAGCGTCTAACGGATTATCGTGGATTATCAAGGTCTTACCTTCTGGACATTCCACCTCGTCACTATTGATGATGATTGTAGTAGCCGCTGAGTTCAAGGCCTTGTTATAATATTTCGGATGATCTACGAAAGTGATGTCGCCTGGTTCAACCTCATGTATTTCATTAAGGCCGGAAATCACGGAATTAGGATCTCCGACCGTTTTTTTTGCTCCTACATAGTCAGCGACGCACTTTAGAGTCGTATGTGGATTAATTTTCATTATCTGATAAGAATTATTTTACTCTTTCTGTGTATTCGCCTGTACGAGTATCGACTCTGATTTTATCGCCTGTATTGATGAACAAAGGAACTCTTACTGTAGCGCCTGTTTCAACAGTAGCATCTTTCATGGCGTTAGTAGCTGTGTTGCCTTTTTCGCCTGGTTCTGTATAAGTTACTTCCAAAACAGTTTTGATAGGTAATTCTGCGAAGAGAACTGTTTCTGTTGATGTATCGAAAACGACTTCACAAACATCGCTTTCTTTGAGGAAATCAACACCTGTGATTAATTCTCTGTTGAGAGGAATTTGTTCATAGTCTTCTTGGTTCATGAAGATGAAATCATCACCTTCTTTGTAAAGATATTGATACTGACGACGTTCAACGCGTACATCTTCAAGTTTCTCACTGATGTCAAAACGATGCTCTAATGTACGGCCGTCAACAATGCTCTTCAATGTAACACGCATGAATGTGTTGCCTTTACCTGGTTTTACGTGTTGGAAATCAACGCAGAAATAAAGTTTTCCGTTGAAACGGATACATGTTCCTTTTTTAATGTCTTGTGAGTTAATCATATAAATTCTATTCTATTAATTGTTATTTGTCTTTTCAAAAATAAATCAATTGTTTATGCCACAAAAATACAAAAAAAAAGCATTAAAACAACTTTTGACTCATTAAATTATAATAATATCTTTCAAAAAATCCGTTCCCGAAACTCTGTTAATATTTCTTAACAATATCGTCTTGGAATACATTAGCTCATTCCTCAGCGAATCTGCATCGACTTTGACATACAAAACTCCTTTTGAGATCCTTAAATCTAGTGTGTGCGACGCTATGAATCCGCCGACAACGTCCTTCCACGACTCGATTATCTTCATTTCATCGAGGCAGTTTTCTCTGTTGTGGCTTTTGTAGAATTCGTTTATCAATTCCGCTAATGTATATCCGTCTTCATTCATTGTCAATAGATATTATTCCGTTGCTAACTTTAAAAATCTTATGATTCACTACAGTGTTATCCATCAGATACTTTATTCTATATCGTTGTGTATCTGTGATAAACACCTGTCCGAAATGGTCGTTGCCCACGAGCTTCACGAGCTGCGTGACTCGGTTGTCGTCCAATTTGTCAAAGATGTCGTCCAACAGCAATATCGGCTTGTGTCCTATCTTTTTATAGTTGAAGTCAAACTGCGCCAGTTTTATCGCCACGACAAACGATTTCTGCTGCCCCTGAGACGCGAATTGTTTCACAGGATGGCCGTTGATGAGAAACTGCAGGTCGTCTTTATGGATTCCGACATTGGTGTAGGCGCTGAATCTGTCGTGATTCAGGCTTTCCAGCAAAAGCTCTTCATACGGGCGCTCATTCAATGCGGAGTTATATTTTATGGAAACAGTTTCAGCCACATTTGTCGTATGTTCTCCTTCGCACATCGCGCAAGATACGATTTCGTAATATTTTTGGAAGACAGGGACGAACTCTTCAAGGAAAGCTTTCCTTTTCTCATTGATAGGAGCCGCATTCTGAAGCAGCTGTCTATCCCACATCTCAAGTAATGTCGTGTCCCAGAACTTGTTTTCCTGAAAAAATTTGAGTTGTCTGTTTCTTTGCTGCAAAGCCTTGTTATAATTCAGAAGATGATTCAGATAAGATGCGTCGAACTGAGATATTACGCCGTCGATGAATTTTCTTCTGAGCTCGCTGCCGTTGTTTATCAAGTCGCTGTCGTATGGCGAAATCATAACCAAAGGTATTTTCCCTATATGGTCGGCAAGTCGTTCGTATTCTTTCTTGTCGCATTTGAAAGACTTTTTCGACGTGTTTTTCTGCACGCATGAAATCGTATGCAGTTCGTCGTTGTCGAAATGGAAATCACCGTGTATCGCAAAGAAATCCTCACCGTGTCTTATGTTCTGCTTGTCTGTCAGCGTGAAATAACTTTTGCAAAAAGCGAGATAATATATTGAATCAAGGATATTTGTCTTGCCTGCCGCATTCAAGCCGACGAAACAATTTATTTTTTCAGAGAATGACAAATCAGCGGATTGACAATTCTTAAAATTGCTTAACTTTAACTCTTGAAGATACATTGATTTCTTAATGTTTTTTGAAACTGTCCAAATTTGTCGTAATGGTGATATAATTCGGCGAGCCGTGGATGTGCATCTCTGATCGAGAATAGGATATGTTGAACTTATACACGTTTATGCCGACTCCGTATGAAAGTCCGACAGCTCCTTTTTTAGTAGGGCTCTTCATGTTTTGACGTAATCCGTAGTTATATCCGAGGCGTATGACAAGATTTTTACCCAGATTCAGTTCGCCGGCGACCACGACATGGCTGAAAAGATTTTTCGCCAACTTGTCAATTCTACTCTTTTCTTTCATCTCTCCCGTCATCGGATCGTAGTTGTTTTCCAGATCCAGAGGGTCTTCATAACTCAGATCCCATTTCTGGATATTGTCGTAAACGAAAATGAAAGTCAAAGGCAGATGTTCCAGTTTTTTTGAAGCTCCGGCCTGCATCCTGAATGGCAGTTCCGATCTGAATCCTTGGTAATTATTGTAAAGTTCCGCTCCGATATTACGCGCCACAGCTGAAAAAATCCAGCCGCTCTCAGAACGATAAGTTCCTGAAAGATCGACTGCTACGGCAAACGATGTATTGTTTTCGTATTGAAGTCCGGCGAATTTCAGATTGGCTCCGATGCAGAATCTGTCGCTCAGCCGGCGGCCCCAACCAAGAGTGAATATATAATCAGAGACCGTAAAGCCTAAATCATCTTGAAACCCAGTCTCATCCGAATAGCGGAAATCGCCGTAATTGTTATATTGTATCGTTCCGACAAAACTTCCAATCTTGTCAAATGTCCTTCCGTATTGTATCGACGCTATGTTTATGTCGTTATAATAATCGACGTAAGAAAGCGACAGCGAATTGTTAATTCCCGGATTTATCAAAGATGGATTTGAGGTGACTGACTGAATATCTGAGTCATAGACCGGAACGACGGTCCCTCCTAAAGCTGCCACTCTGGAAGAGCTCGTCATATTCAAAAAGTTATACGTACCATCTTTCTCCTGGCATAAGACAATGGTTGTCAAGGATAAAAATAACGACAGTATGTATAACTTCTTCTTCACGATGTCAAACTTTTATGAACTAACGAGTTTTTTGCTTAATTATTATTAAGAATCCAGCAAACCTATACCTTTTTTAACTATGGCGTTTTCTTCGTTAAGTTTCTTTAAGATTCTGTCCAAAATACCGTTGATGAATATCTTACTTTTCGGAGTGCTGAAATATTTTGATATTTCAATGTATTCATTCATAGTCACTTTCACAGGGATGTACGGGAAGCAGCAGAATTCCGTCAAAGCCATTTTCAAGATTATCATATCCATGAAACAGACGCGCTCTTTTTCCCAGTTGGAAGTATTGGCTCCTACCAGTTTTCCGTATTCTTCTTCGTGTCTGATAACGTCTCTGAACAATTTCTTGACGAATTCCTTATCTTCATTGACAGGATCTTTTTCCGTTTTGTATATGGTTGGAAGTGAAGAATTTTCGTTGAAACCAGCTTTAATATCCGTTAAGAATTTTATCAGCATTGAAGAAACAAGATGATAATCATCGACGAAGAAAATGCTCTTTTCCTCATAGAAATCCTGAAGCACTTCAAGGTCGGCGAAATATTCCGTTATCATCTTGACGATGAACTTCTTGTCGTGATCGAAATTATCCGTTTCATCAGTCATATAATCCTGATACTCTTGGGTGTTACGCATCATATTATAATAGTTTCTTATAATATCCTGATGGTCGGCCCAGTTGATTTTAAGAGCTTCTTCTTCCTTGCGAAGCTCCTTGTTGTTTTCAAGAGCTGTCAGCACGCGATTGTTAACATAGCGCATGTTAGGAAACAAGTCTTCTCTGGTAGGGAAATTCTTACGTTTGTTCTCCTCTATTCTGTTTTCCGCAAAACGCTTTGTTTCAACAAGAAATGAAAGCTGCCATGTAAACAACTCTCTCATTTTGTCGATGCTTTCGAGCAGATGCTTGACACCATATTCTATTTGTTCTTCACCTGATCCCATGTAAGCGTACACGGCCTGTAAAACTTTTACTCTTAAAAACCTTCTGTTTATCATAAAATTAACTTTTATATTGTTTACTAAAATTCATTCACTTACGATTTTCTCAACGCTCTCATAAAGAAATTGACGTCTTTTGACAAGGTATAATCTCTGGCGTACATCAGATTCAGATGTTCCTTTTCCTCATCGCTCAGACCGTTTCTGCTCATGTTGGCCGACGGGTCAAAGATTCCTTTTTTTATCTTAGGAAGTCTTGTAAGATCGGAGTTTTTAACATCGCAATATCCTATCCATGAATATTTTCCGAATAATACCTTAAAGCAATTCTTTAGGAACATGAACGGTTTGTTTATGAAGAACGCGATGAAAATCCAGAACACTATCCCGCATGAAGCAGAGACGATGTCGAAGAGACGTTTTTTCCTTTTGTTGGAATTCGTGTTTATTGTCTTGATGTCGATCGTGTATAGATCGCCTCTAGTATTTATCGAATTACTTCCGATTATGGAGAGCGTGTCTTCCGGAGCGATTTTATAGTCGAGCGAAGAATGCCACTCTTCCATTTTGTCGATAATCATCTGGTGCGAAATGTCTTTGGAGCAGAAGATTATCTCGTTTATTTTATATATCTCGATGATGTCAGGAACCTGGTGCAAATTTCCCAGATAATTGTCAGGGACGAGCATATCTTCGCGAGGTGAGATAAGACCGATGAAATCCGGCTTTATCGACGTGCTTTGAAGCAGTTTCTCGACGCGTTTGGTCTCATCTTCGCTGCCTATTATAAGGAAGCGTTTCTTCACATTTTTGCCGTATTGGAAATTAGGACGGTTCAGAAGATAGCCAATCCATCGGGAGAGGCTCATTTCGGCGGCCAGCCAGATCATTCCCAGAAGTATCAGCGCTCTTGAAAAACGCAGCTGCTCAGGAAGCAAGGCGTAGAATATCAGAATCAGCAGACTGCCGACGAAAACGCCGCCTACGGCCGGAGCGATCCTGTAAGGCTTGTCGTAACCTCCGGAAAAATATGACGTCAGAATCCATATCAAAAGATAAATCGGCAAAATAACCGCAAAAAGAGTCGTAGGATATGATCCTGTTCCGTCATAAATCATGGCGTTTCCCCAGAAATAGCTTATCGCAGCAAGTCCGCCATAACCCAAAACCATATCAGAAAGAGGCTGCACGGCCTTACTGAAGAACTGCGAAAGCAGCGCAAGGAAAGCCTTAAAATATATAGCGATATTGATGAAGAACGAGAATGTTCTCGCACTTTTGCTGGCGAAATGTTTCTTGACGAAAATCTCCATCGCCTTGTAAAACACAAGCACATAATTGACGCTGGTCTTTTTGGTACTTTCGCCCTTATAATGTATTATTCTGGTCTTGGGATAATAATAATTTTTGTATCCAGCTAGCGTGATTCTGTAAGAAAGATCGATGTCTTCGCCGTACATGAAAAATGTCTCGTCGAGGAGCCCGCATTTGTCCAAAGTCTCACGGCGCATCAGCATGAAAGCTCCCGCCAAGATTTCCACTTCGTTAACTTCATCATTATCAAGATGTCCCATATAATAACGAGCGAAACGTTTGGAATGAGGGAACAGTTTTGTCAATCCGAACATTTTGTAGAATGCGGTGGCCGGAGTCGGGAGTCCGCGTTTTGATTCCGGCAGGAACCTGCCTTTTCCATCGACCATTTTCACGCCGAGTCCGCCAGCATCGGGATGAGAATCCATGAATTCTATCGTCTTGGTGAAAGTGTCGTCTTCTACGACTGTATCAGGATTTAGCAGAAGTACATATTCGCCTGTCGATATTCTAATCGCCTGATTGTTAGCGCGGCTGAATCCGACATTATCTTTATTGGCAATGACTTTTACTTCAGGGAATTTTTCGGCGAGCATCTTTAACGAGCCGTCAACGGAGTTGTTGTCAACGACATAAACCTCAGCTTCAACATTAGCGATTGCTTTTCTCACCGAGAAAAGGCATTGTTCGAGGAAATGCTCGACATTATAATTTACTATGACGACTGATAATTTCATGAACCAAATTGACGTGCAAAAATAATGATTTTTCCCACTGAAACCGCCTTGTCCGATATTTTTTTTTATCGCATGAAAATATTTAAAAATTACTTATAAAATTGTATTTTTGCATAAAAAAGGAATCGATGATAAAGAAGATATTTGGAACGTTTGGGACACGCCTGCTGAATGCGATTGTTGGTTTCGTCACATTGTGGTTCGGGACCAATTTCCTTGGCAGGGAAGCATGGGGCATCGGGGCTACGGTTCTGGTCGATGTTTCGCTTCTTCTTATCGCTGTAGAATTGCTTTCTGGAAGCGGCCTGATTTATTTCGTGCCAAGAAAACCATTCTCTACGATATTCAAGCTGTCTCATATCTGGATCATTTTTGTCACAGCAAGTATAAGCCTGATTTTTTACGCACTTTATTCCTGGTTTCCTGACATATATCACAGCTTCGTTCCGGAAGGTTACGGCACTCATATTATAATAATGGTTTTCCTTTACAGCCTGCACAACTTCAACATGAACGTTTTATTGGGCAAAGAGAAAGTCGGCGCTCAGAACATCTTGTTTATCATACAGTTTATGACGCAGCTGATTTCCATGATAGTTTATATATTTGTTTTCGGAATGCGTAATGCAAACGCCTTCATATATTCGTTAATGACAGGATATTTCGTCGCTAATATATTCGGATTCATCTGTGTTTCAAAATATTTCAGAAATACTTCGCAGTATTCCGAGTCACAGTCACTCATTTCCACTGCCAAAGAAATGTTAAATTTCGGCAGTATAATGCAGCTTTCCAATCTGGTCACTATGATTAACAGAAGGATAAGTTACATAGTCATAAAAAATGTGTTCGGCGATGCTGAAGTAGGAGTTTATACATCCGGCACACAGGTTTCTGAAGCGACGAAATTGATAGGTCACAGCATAGCTCTTGTGCAGTTTTCTTCAATCAGCAATATGGACGATAACAAAAAAGCCGCCACCGTCACGATAACATTTTTAAAGTTAGCGGTGATATTGACAGCTTTATGCATGGTCGTTATATGCTTGATTCCCAAGTCGGTATTCGCATGGATTTTCACAGAAGAATTCGCCGAGATAAAAGACGTGCTTGTAAGTCTAAGTCCGGGAATGGTTTTCCTGGCAGCCGACATGATATTCAGCCATTACTTTTCAGGCGTGAACAAAATCAAATATAATCTTTACGCCACATTGATTGGTTTTGTGATCACAGTCATATCGATAGCTGCACTCATACCGATGTACGGAATAGTTGGAGCCGGAGTGTCGGTGTCACTAACGTATTTTGGGACAATACTTTACAAATGGATTATCTTCAAAAAAATAAATAAAACGAAAACAAAGGAATTGATACCTACGTTAAACGATTTTAAGACTTTGATTGAAAGTGTCAAGTCGCAGTTTTTCAGATCATGAATTATTAACATTTAAAATAAAACATTATGGGATTTTTATCACAAATTAATTTAATTGAGATTTTAAGTTCGTTCATCGTGTTATTCGTAATTATCGACGTAACTGGCTCTATACCTATCTTTTTGAGTCTCAAGAGCGGAGATAAAAACATAAAGGCTGGGCAGGCTTGTTTGATAGCATTGATCATGTTCGTGGCTTTTTTCTATGCAGGAGACAGGCTTCTGGATTTGTTCAGTATCGATGTAGCGTCATTCGCCGTCGCAGGTTCGTTCGTAATCTTCATATTGGCTTTGGAAATGGTTCTAGGCTTCGACATCATAAAATATGACAGCCAAGGTTCTAACGTATCGATAGTTCCTGTAGCGTTTCCTCTTCTTGCAGGTCCTGGAGCATTGACGGCTCTTCTCTCCTTGCGTGCCGACCATTCGGTCATCAATATTATGATCGGATTGTTTTTGAACCTTCTTCTGGCTTACATCGTGATTCGTTTTGTAAACAAAATCGAGAAATGGTTAGGTAAAGACATCATCTTTATTTTACGTAAATTCTTCGGTGTCATTTTGTTAGCTTTAGCCGTAAAATTATTTGCAAGTAATTTATCTATTGTGATAGCCGAATTGGCGAAATGATGATTATAATATAATTAGGAATGAGTAGCGGATTGATAACCATAATAGGTTTTTCCATAATATTTATGATGACGGCGTTAGGTGCGTCGTTGGTGTTTTTTTTCAAGAAAGACATTTCTCAGAGTGTCAATTCATTTTTGTTGGGGATTGCCGGCGGCATCATGGTTGCCGCTTCTATCTGGTCGTTGATAATTCCGTCTATCGAAATGTCGGAAGCCGATTACGGCAAGTTCGCTTGGTTTCCGGCAGCGATAAGCATTATTTTAGGAGGTATCGTTTTGGCATTGTTAGACAAAGTCGTACCACATATTCACAACGGAACACATCAGGAAGAAGGTCCTAAATCATATATTTCCAAGTCGATGAAGCTGTTTTTCGCCGTGACATTACACAATATTCCGGAAGGTTTGGCGGTAGGTTTTGCTTTTGGAGCCGCAGCGGTGTCCGGAGAGAGCGCCGCATTCATCTCAGCTTTAGGACTTGCCATCGGTATAGGAATACAGAATTTTCCTGAAGGAGCTGCCATTTCGTTACCTATGAAACAAGTGACGGGAAGCAGTAAGAAAGCCTTTTTCTTTGGTATGGGAAGCGGTGCTGTCGAGCCATTGTCAGCCATTGCCGGTTATTTTCTGGCATCGCATCTTATTGTTTTGCAGCCTTGGCTTCTCGCCTTCTCCGCTGGCGCCATGTTGTTCGTGGTGGCAGAAGATCTGATTCCTGATGCCAACATAAGCGATAATCCCCATACTGGAACATGGGGATTTATGATCGGATTTATTATTATGATGATATTAGATGTCGCTTTGGGATGAGACCGCTTCCTTAATCTTGACCAATTGTTCAAGAAGCTGTTCCACCAAATCAAGGCGCAACATATTGGCACCGTCTGATTTGGCTTCTGCCGGATTAGGATGTGTCTCCATAAAGATACCGTCAGCCCCGACCGCTATAGCCGCTTTTGAAATCAAAGAGATCAGTTCTGGCTTTCCGCCAGTGACACCTGATGTCTGGTTTGGCTGCTGCAACGAATGAGTCACGTCCATTATAACAGGAACGCCGCATTGTTTCATATCGTAGATGTTTCTGTAATCAACTACCAAATCCTGATAGCCAAAGAAATTACCGCGTTCTGTCAGCATCACTGCGTTATTGCCAGACTGCTGCACTTTATCGACAGCGAATCTCATCGAAGCGCCCGACAAAAACTGTCCTTTCTTTATATTCACGATTTTACCTGTCTTGGCAGCTGCTATCAACAAATCGGTCTGTCTGCATAAAAACGCAGGAATCTGAAGAATATCAACATATTCCGCTGCCATCTGCGCCTCTTCTACAGCATGAATATCCGTCACGACAGGAATGTTAAATTCTTTTTTGATTCCTGCCAAAACGTTCAAAGCCTTCTCATCGCCGATTCCCATGAAAGAATCCAGACGCGAACGGTTCGCCTTACGATAAGAACCTTTGAATGCGTAAGGAATATCATACGATTTGCAAATATTATTTAACTTTTCAGCAATCTTATATGGAGATTCTTCGTCCTCAATGACACAAGGACCTGCAAAAAGAAAGAATCTGTTTTCTTTTAAATCTCTAAGAAAAGGAAAATGAGAAAGTTCCATGTTATAAATTATGTTTATTGTTTGTTAAAATGTTTTAACACTTCTTCAAAAGCGATCTTGAACCAAGCGGTATAATTCTGAGGATTAGCGGCGATGTCCTGACGTACATTTTCCATAGTTTCATATTTCCAAGAAGCCACTTCGTCAGTATTGATTATTGGAGTATCGTCAGTTATACCGATAAAGACATGATCTATTTCATGTTCTATAAGTCCTTGACAGACATCAGCTTTATATGTAAAATGGAAAGCCTCTTTTATTTCGCAAGTCATTCCCATCTCCTCTTTTAGTCGGCGTGAAGTTGCTTGTTCGAGAGTTTCTTCATGGCGAGGATGCGAACAGCAGGTGTTTGTCCACAAGCCTGGAGTGTGATATTTGGAGAGCGCTCTTTGTTGAAGCAGCATCTCCCCTTTTGTATTGAATATAAATATTGAAAAAGCGCGATGCAACTCAGCTTTTATGTGAGCTTCCATCTTCTCCATCAAGCCGATAGGATTATCGTTGGCATCGACTAGCACTACGTATTCTTGCATATTTTATCTGGCTACGAGCCACGAGCCACGAGCTATGAGTTTTTTTTGCTCAATGCTCATGGCCCATAGCTCAAAACTATCAAACATTAAATCTTATATTCAAAATATCGCCATCTTGGACGATGTAGTTCTTGCCTTCCACGCGGAACTTACCAGCTTCTTTCACAGCAGCTTCTGAACCGTATTTCAAGAAATCGTCGGTACTCATAACCTCAGCGCGGATGAAACCACGTTGCAAATCAGAGTGAATGACGCCTGCCGCCATAGGAGCCGTGTCGCCGATATGTATTGTCCAGGCACGTGTCTCATCAGTTCCCGTTGTGAAGAACGACTGCAACTTCAAAGTGCTGTAAGCATAACGAACCAATTTATTCACGCCTGGTTCTGTCAAGCCGGCGTCTTCCATGAACATGGCTTTGTCATCGTCATCGAGTTCAGCGATTTCCGATTCCAACTTACCAGCGATAACGAGCATCTCGTCACCTTCTTTCAACGAAGCTTTCACTGCTTCTGTATATTTGTTGCCTGTAAGAGCCGAAGCGTCATCGACATTGCAGACATACATGATAGGTTTCGCAGTAAGAAGTTGAATATCTTGGATGTATTTTTTATCTTCGTCAGCCACTTTCGCATCACGGGCGTTCTGCATGTTTTCAAGGGCCTCTTTATAAACCGTCAATACTTCGTAAGCTTTTTTATTGTCTTTCTCACCGTTTTTCATAAGTTTCTCAACGCGTTGTAACTTACGAGTCACCAAATCCAAGTCACGTACTTGAAGTTCTAAGTCAACGAGTTCCATGTCACGGACTGGATCGACGCTACCTTCGCTGTGAGGGACGTTTTCATCGTCGAAGCAACGAAGCACATGAATGAGAGCGTCAACTGTCTGAACTTCGGCGAGAAGTTTGTTACCAACGCCTTCGCCACCTTTTGTCAGACCTGGAAGATCGACGATTTCAACTGTAGCAGGAACGATTCTCTTTGAATGAGAAATATTGTCGATGAGTTTGAGACGTTCGTCGCGGACTTCGCACATGCCGATATTTGTCTTTGTAGCGAAACCGCCTATCTCAGCTTTAGTATTTGAAATACAATTAAATATAGTAGTCTTACCTGTATTGGTCAAACCAATGATACCACAATTCAATGCCATAATATTTTATTTTTTTGCAAAGATAATAAAAGACAACGGACAACGGACAACAGACAACAGATTTTTTAATTCATAATTCATAATAAAAAATTATTATCTTTACAATCTCTAACCAATAATATATTGAATATGGAAAACACTCAAATGATAGCTGAATACGGTCTTCCGTTGGAAGTGGAACTCAGCACGCAGATTTATAATGCTTTACAAGGCAATGTGGTTGAAGAAATCATCAAGCTTGCCAAGATTCCTTTCTCTGACAATTATTATCGCAGTATGCTTGAAGGTCATAGTTTCAAGGTCGAAGAAGGAACTCTTTCTAAGTATTATCATATTTTCAACGAGATAAAAGAAGCTCTGCAATTTGACGAGCCTGTAGATTTCTATATCACCGGCGATCCTTCCGTCAACGCTTTCGCCATCGCTTCTCAGGAAGAAGGCGAACCTAATATCATCAATGTCAATTCCTCTTTGATTCAACTGATGAGCGACGATGAGCTTCGTTTCGTCATCGGTCACGAGATGGGACATTTGATCAACAAGAACGCCACTCTCGTTAAACTCATCAATTTCGTCTTCCCTCACGGCGCACCTGTCCCGATCACATTACAATATAAAATAAGGTTGTGGCAGCAGCTCTCAGAACTCGTGGCCGACCGCTTCGGATATATGGCGATGCCTGACATCAATGTCTGCATCTCTGCATTCTTCAAGATGTCTTCAGGATTGGATTTCAACAAGATGGATATGAAAGTCGAGGCGTTTTTGGAAGATAACAAAAAACGTCTGGAATATTTCCGCAACGACAAAGGAATCAACTTCGCGACACATCCTATCAATCCTATCAGAGTCGAGGCTTTGAACCAATTCTCGAAAAGTGTGTTCTTTGATGAAAAAGGAACTTCAAAAGACGAACTTGAAAACGGCATGAACGAATTGATTGAGATTTTGTTGAAAGTCAGAAACACCGAACTCGACTCTCACATGGCTAATTTCATCGCAACAGCCGGCTTGGTAATAGCCAACAGCGACGACAACATCACCAATGACGAAATCGAAGTGATACTCAGCGAATTATCAGTACTTGAGATTTTCCCTAAGAGTTTCTTGGACGAAATCATAAAAGGCGACATCGTTAAAACATTTAAAGAATCTATCAAGAAACTGCTTGAATTAAGTCCAGAGACACGTGAAGGAATGTTACGTTATCTGATTTCAATCTCATTGTCGGACAAAGACATAAGCGTCAAAGAAGTGGAATTGATATTCAACATAGCCGCCGCTGAACTGGGATATTCTCCAATGGAAACGGCTCAGATCTTCTCACAAATGATCCAGATTGATTTCACTCCAAGCATGAATGCGTTGTGTTAACTACGAGTTATGAGCTGTGAGCTTTGGGCAATACCTTAAGCTCGTCGCTCACGACCCACAGCCAATTTAATATAAAAGAAATGATTGATTTTAAAGATATTACATTAGAAGACAAAGATTTAATTACATCATACATTTTTCCGAATGATTGTTGTAATTGCGAGCTTTCGTTTGCGAATCATGTATCGTGGCGTTTTTTATATAACACGAGATATGCCGTCGTCGATGATTTCTTGGTTCTTAAATATTTCAATGAGGGAAATGAGATTTTTATGATGCCGATCGGCAAAGGAAACGCCGACAATGTCATCAACAAACTTATAGAAGACTCTAAATCTCGTAATGTCCCATTCATGATGCACGCGGCTTGTCATTTCATGGAAAACCAGATAAGCGACGAGATGCGAGAACGATTCAACTTATTACCGAATCGAGATTTCTTTGATTATGTGTATTACAGAGAAGAACTCGCCACATTGAAAGGAAATAAGTTCCAACAGAAACGTAATCACGTCAACCGCTTCAAGAAGACTTACCCGAATTGGGAATATAAGTCGGCGACGCCTGAACTTATTAAATTATGTATAGAGAAAGAAAACGAATGGTTTGAAAACAACGAAGATTACAAACACCAAGATATTGACAAAGAACGCCAAGCCTTGCTGTTCGCCATGAACCACGCCGAAGAAATCGGACTCAAGGGCGGAGTCTTGTTCGTAGATGAAAAAATCGTCGCCTTCACTTTCGGATTCCCTATCAACCACAAGACATTCGGAGTCCATTTCGAGAAAGCCGACATCAATTACACAGGAGCTTTCACTGTCATAAATCAGATGTTCGCCAACGATATTCCAGCAGAATTTGAATATATCAACCGTGAGGAAGATCTGGGAATCGAAGGATTGAGGAAAGCGAAAATGTCATATAATCCGGCATTTCTGATTACGAAAGGAGTTGTGACAATTAGAAATGAGGAATGAGGATTGTATAATGGAAAACAATTCCTAATTGAAAAAATACTTAGTCCGTTGTTGTTGTCTCTTGTCTTTTATTATATTTGCGATATAAAAAAATAAGAAAATGAACCTCACATTATATCACGGTTCCTACACAGAAGTAAAGGAACCTTTAGTCAATGTCGGAAGAAAGAACCTTGACTTCGGGCAAGGCTTTTATTTGACAAATATCAAAGAACAAGCTGAGAATTGGGCGAAGAAAGCAGCTGAAGACAAAAACAAAACTCCTATTGTAAGTATATATAATTTCGATTATTTCAGAACAAAGAATGTAGGCTACCGTTTCAACGAATTTGAAACATATAATATTGAATGGTTAAAATTTGTCGTTGATTGTCGTAAAGGTAAAGATGTTGGTTCACAATATGATATTGTTATCGCCGGCAGCCTAAACGATGAGATTACAGCCATTGTAGAAGACTATGAGAATGGCAATATCACTGAAGAAGAAGCCGTCGAACAATTAAGATATAAAGATGTCAATCATCAGATTTGTATATTAAATCAAGAAATCATAGAATTCTGTTTGGAATTTGTAGAAAGTTATACTTTGTAATTAATAATGGAAAATAACATAAAAAATCAGACCCGTGTCCTTTGGGACAAATGTTTCAGCGAAGAAGACAAACGTTTTGTAGATTTATATTTTGAAAAACGATATACCGACGACGACAACGTTTTTATTGAAAAAGACGGCAAAGTTGTTTCCGCATTGCAGCTCATCTCCTACCCTTTTTCATATTACGGAAAGACAATAGGTTGCGCTTATCTATCTGGTTGCGCTACCGATCCTGACTACCGTTCGCAAGGCTTGATGAGCAACCTTATTGCCAAAACGCTGCGTAAAGCCAAAGCCGACGGCTCTTGTTTCGCGGCTTTGATTCCTGCATCGGAAAGCCTTTTCAACTATTACGCAGGAAACGGATTCGTCACGACTTTCGACTATTCAAAGATTCGCATCAACAGTCAACGGACGACAGCCAGCGTCCAGCAGTCTGTTTCTGGATGTCAGATTATAAGTCACCGAATCACTGAGTCGCCGAGTCTCCAAGAAGATGGAGAACTTGATTTTTATCAGATTTATGAATATTTCAATGCCAAGATGAGAAGCCGCAACTGTTGCATCCAGCACACCGAATACGATTTCAGAGTCATAGCGGAGGACTTGGAATTGTTCGACAACAATCTTCTCGTGGCTAAATATGGCGACGACATCTGCGGTTTAGCGTTCTGTTATTTAAGGAATGGTGAGATTTATATCAAAGACATCTTTGCTGAATCCAGTGTCATATTCAGCGATCTGATTACAGCAGCCGCACAATTATCCTCGTCTGACTCAACGTCGATCAACATCATAATACCACCTGTCGCAGGACAAAAGACACATCGGTTCGGCATGGCCCGACTTCTTGACGCAGAGACGATGCTAAGAATATATGCGATGTCGCATCCTAAAATGAAGATTGAGATTTCTTTGGTTGACCCGATACTAACCGAAAACAACGGCACATATTATATTAATAACGGTACTTTAGACAAGAAGAATTCCATCGGCACAAATGTCGTTGACATAGAACAACTGACGCAAGCTCTGTTCGGCTACCACACCGAAGCGCTCCCCGAGAAATTAAAAGCCTTTAACAACCAGGCAGCGTTTATGAGTTTGATGATGGATTGACGCTTAATGTCGTTCCGCTACTAAAACAATTTCAGCTGTATCGTCATGTTAAACGTCATTCGGTGCAATGGCGTGGTGCCATATTCCGCGACGGCGTTTTTGTGTTCCAATGTCGGATAGCCTTTATTTTTCTTCCAGTTATACATCGGGTATTGCAAGTCATATTCTTCCATCATGGCGTCACGTGTGGTCTTAGCCAAGATAGAAGCAGCTGCAATAGCTTGATACTTAGCGTCGCCTCCAACGATGCACTGATGTTTTATATCTTTATATGGATTGAAACGATTGCCGTCAATAAGCAGAAATTCTGGTTTTATAGAAAGTTGCTCAACGGCTCGATGCATCGCGAGAAACGATGCGTTCAAGATGTTAATCTCATCAATTTCTTTGTTATCAACGACACCGATTCCATAAGCGAGCGCTTCCTGCATAATGATTTCCCGCAGCTTATTACGTTGTTTCTCTGTAAGTTTTTTGGAATCATCCAACATCGGATAGTCTTTGTTTCTATCCAAAATAACAGCTGCTGCCACCACAGGGCCAGCCAGACATCCACGGCCAGCTTCATCGCAACCGGCCTCTATGAGATTTTCAGTATAATGCGCTACGAGATTCATAAAACTACGCCAAATAAAGGTAAATACTGATTAGCCAAAATCATAATAGTGACGATGACAGTGATAATATTCGCTATTTTGGTTTTCTTAATGTCAGACAAAACTATAGCATAGAAAAACGCAAACATCATAAATATCAAGCTGTTATTCATCAATGGAGCATACATGAAAAAGAGGATAACAGAAAAAATCGCCAAAAGGACAGTCACTCCAACCCTTTTTCTTGTGTTACTTCCTTTATCCGAAGCCCTGTCACTTAATGTTCTTAACAAAGAAATAAGAAACAAAACTCCAAATATCATTAACATAATCTCATCGCTTCCATTCAAATCATAATAGAAATTAATATTTCTGAAAAAACTTGAATATGAATCAATCAGAATATTGATGTCGCCAAATAAAAATGTTATTCCGAGATATAATCCGTTTACCAACAAAAAGCCTGTCATTGGTATAAGAGAATATCTTATCTCCCTGAATCCCAATATGAAAAAAGATATTATTACCCATATCATAAGAAACACTGACGGATAATAAAACAGAGATGCTATCGCGATGAAGTAACCGATATTCATCATGTAGTTTTCAGGGTTATCTGTCTGATATATAAGGAAAAGCGTGTGCATCGCCATCAGGATGAACGGACATGCGAAAATGAACGGATAGCACGAATGCAGCTGCGGCACGCAACACATCATCAGCCCGAATGTCAATGCACCTACTGTATTGTTTTTAGTAACCAAACGGTTAGCCGACAATACAGAGTTAAAGAAAAAGATGCTTACGAGATATACGGCGAAAGCTAAAGCGTTGAGTATAAAAGGTGAAAAGTCGAAGACAGATATTATGACATTATATAAAGGTGTAGTGTTCTCGCCTGGAATGAAAGCCGACTTTGTGATGAAAGCCGGCATCCATAATACAAGCGCCATCATTACGATGACAAGATGTTGCGCAAGATAACTATGCTTAAAGAAATTTAACATATCTTATAGTTTCATTAAATCAAGGCCAATATCGTGACGATAGTTTACGCCTTCGTATTTAATTTTTACAACATTTTGATATGCCTTATTTCTAGCTTCTTCGATGTCTTTTCCGTGAGCTGTCACAGCGATGACGCGGCCGCCCGATGTCACGACTTCGCCTTTGTCGTTGAATTTGGTTCCTGCATGAGCGATGATGCAATCGTCTGAAAGTTCATCGAAGCCTGTCATAACCATACCTTTTTTATAATCTTCAGGATAGCCGCCCGACACGAGCATGACTGTCACTGACGTGTTTTTAGAAGTCTGATATTCAACCTCATTGAGTCGGCCTTGAGCGCAAGCGTCGAGCAATGCCAACAAATCAGAATCGATGCGAGTCATAACGCCTTCCGTCTCAGGATCGCCCATTCTTACGTTATATTCGATTACGTACGGATCGCCATCGACATTCATCAAACCTATGAAAATGAATCCTTTATAATCTATATTTTCTTCTTTAAGACCTTGTATTGTTGGTTTTATGATTCTGTTTTCCACTTTCTCAACAAATTCCGGTGTCACGAAAGGAACCGGAGAAACAGCGCCCATACCGCCTGTATTTAATCCAGTGTCGCCGTCGCCGATACGTTTATAATCCTTAGCTTCAGGGAGAACGACATAATGTTCACCGTCGGTCAGGACGAACATCGAAACTTCGATACCTTTCAAGAAAGTCTCAATAACGACTTTAGCTGAAGCTGTTCCGAATTTACCTGAGAGCATGTCTCTCAATTCATTTTGAGCCTCTTCCAATGAGTCGATGATGAGAACGCCTTTACCGGCAGCGAGGCCGTCAGCTTTAAGTACGTAAGGAGCTTTTTGTGTTGTGAGATATTGCAATCCTTCTTCGAGATTAGCGGCTGTCACTGTGAAACATGATGCTGTTGGAACGTTATATTTTTCCATGAAAGCCTTGGCAAAAGCCTTGCTGCCTTCTAGTTGAGCGCCTTTCTTATCCGGACCAATAATCTTAATGTTTTTTAACTCTTCATCATTTTTGAAGAAATCGACGATACCGTCAACGAGCGGCTGCTCTGGCCCAACAACGACCATATCGATATTACGGCTTAGAACAGCATCCTTAACGACTTTAAAATCAGCGATGTTTATCGACAGATTCTCTCCAATAGAGTTAGTTCCCGCATTACCCGGAGCGATATAAATTTTATTAACAGATTTACTTTGCGCGATTTTCCATGCCAAAGCATATTCGCGACCACCTGAACCTAATACTAAGATATTCATATTTTTATTTTTTAAGTCAACGGACTACAGACTACAGTCAACAGTCTTTGTCCACCAATTATTTATTTTTTTAAGTCAACGGACAACAGACATTGTCCACTCTTTTTCGCTATTAGCTTTTCTTCTCTCGCAAAGACGCAAAGAATCGCAAAAAACAATCCCGTTCCCAACTCTCGTCCCCAATTCCTAATCACTAATTCCTAATTTTTCTATACATTTCCACCATTCTTCCGCTGCCTTATCCCAAGAGAAATCGTTTCTTCTGACTCTACCCTTCTCTATCAAATTATTACGCACATCTTCATCAAGCATTTTTCCCATCGCATCAGCAATTGATTCTTCACTGAACGGATCGACGAGCAATGCCGCATTGCCAGCCACTTCCGGCATCGAGGTAACGTTGGATGTGATTACCGGAGTATCGCATTTGAATGCCTCGACAATCGGGATTCCAAAACCCTCAAAATAAGAGACATAGACCGAAGCCAGAGCTGCTGCTGTGACAAAATGCAACTCCTCAGCCGACAGACGTCCCGCAAAAATAACATCGTTTTTATGCGTCATCGCATCGTACGCTTTCTTTATCGGTTCCGTCCACCACTTCTTGCTTCCCACGATAAGGAGTTTTATATCATTATCATTTCTCTTCTTGAAAATGTCGAAGGCAGTGAAAAGTCGCGCCAGATTTTTACGCGGATGCAATGATCCGACGAACATGAAATAAGGTTTACCTTCAGAATATTTACTTCTGGTCTCTTCCTTAACTTCTTCTGTAACAGGAGTAAAAATCTCATTAGCTCCATTATATGCTACATCTATCTTCTCCGGATTTATGCCGTAACATTCGCAGATATCTTTCTTGGAAAACTCCGAAACCGTCAGGATACGAGTCGCTTTCCTGGCATATCTAGGGAAATATTTCTTGTAATGCCAAAGATGTATCTTAGGGAAATCCTGCGGAAAATGTTCAAAGTTTATGTCATGAAAGACAGCGAGTTGCTTGGTCTTACTTCTCAGACTGAGATAAGCGTCGGTGGAAAGATATAAATCCGGTTTCAACTTACGCAGAAATCTCGCCACAGCGAACTCGAAATACGCGATATATAAGAAAGGATGACGCGCTGGCGGGAAAAGAACGACCGGCTTCACATTGTCGGCGAAGATGAACTTCTCGTCGTATTCTCTGTCAAAGATGAAATAAAACTCCACCTCAGGATGAGCCTTGACGATACGACGCAGACATTCATACGCCACCCAGCCGATGCCTTCCAGCCTATCTTTAAGCAACAATCGTGTATTTACAGCTATCTTCAAAATATTATTTTTTGACAAAAATAAAAAAAATCAAAATCTCAAAATCTCAGAATTTCAAAAATAATATAAATTTCTACAGTTCTAAAATTCTAGAGTTCTAAAGTTCCTATTAAGACTCCCGACACCATCCAGTGGTTGAAGCTTCCGCCTTCATCGTCGCCTTGCGGTATCGCTATTGTGATAGTATGTTTTCCAGGTTTCAAGAAACTCAAATCGAAATAGACTGGCTGTGTCGCTGTTCCAGGGCACCATCCTGAACGTGACAAATCTGATGACGACTGTCCGTTCCAGAAGTTACCCGAAGCAGGGTTGAATTCTCTGTAAGTAGCGCAATCACAACGCCAAGGAGTATGCACGAACATCTTTTCGCCATCGATGATAATCGTGTTCTCTCTTTGGTTGAACTCATCGCCTCCGCCCCATCCGCCGTGGCCTGTGCTGATATATCTCAATTTAAGATCGCTAACATTTTCCGGCACTTCAAACTCAACGGTGAGGCTGTCTGTCTTGAACATACGAGCATAATGCTGACCTGCCATCTCCATCACGTTGCAAGTGTTGAATAATGACAAAGCCCAGTCGTCGTTTTGCGACAAATCCCAAGAATAATCGCTTGGATATGCGAGGATGTCCAAGCTTAATTTATGGCCTCCGCCATCGTAATTGCTGATGAAAGCGCCGATCAGTACATCACCACGGAGATATTTCGCGACGTCGGTCACATCTTGTTTATAATAAGCCACATCCGACCATTCCAAACCATCGATATGCACTCTGTCGTTAAAATGATTTACACCGAAAGGTGTGAAGAAACGCATCAACTCCACAACAGGTTCAAAGTCGTTTTCAAGTTTAATGGCCCTATAAGTTATATCTCTTTTATCTGTATAAGAATGAAGGAGTTGAATACTGTCAATTAAAGCATCCTTTAAACTCAATGCACGTTCTGTAGGAATGACGAATATAGATGCAGGTCTGTCGTAAGCGTCGCCATTTGACTGCTGTCTCACGTCGATGAAATAAGCGTAATGTTCTGGAAGAGTCTCCAAGTTAACTCTTTTTAAGATAACTGTTCCGTAAGCAAAATGAATTGTCGTATCGAAAGGAATCTCGCCTTGGAATTTCTCTATTTCCGCAAAATGAATCTGTTCGTCGTCAAAGATCGGAACCTTGACGATGAGTTTGTCTTTCGCTATTTTGTTGATGTCTTTTGTTGAGACGCGTTTTCCCATTTTGCCAGGAATGCTTTCATTTTTCAGTTTCTTATCTTTCTTAATATTTTTTAACTCAAAGACGCTGCTTCCATTAATGAGCTGACGGATCATCACGCCTTTGAGTACGCCTCTGCTCACAGAAGGAGTCGCATTATATCCGAGAGATTCTGTCATCCACACTTCTATAGTATTGGAATTGATGCTTGTACGATATTTTTTACAATCATAGCCGTTAATTTTCTCGTTTCCTTCTTCTGTGAATTCCACATTAGATTTCAAAGAAAAAGAAGCGAAATACGAATCTCCATCAGCGTATTTCATCTGGAAATAAGCGCTATCTTTCGCATAATCTACATAAGTGATGTCTTCAGAAACACCTGGAATCATTTCGCCATCAAATGTGTTTATATCTTGGATCTTCAACTGATTGCCAAAACGTTCCACTTCCACAAAGCTTGTGTCGCCACTATGACCTATAGAATACATTTGATAAACGAGACGCTGCTGCGCACTTGCCGACAATAAAATAAATGTAAATAAAAACGATAAAAATAACTTTCTGCTCATAATAAATAAATTTGTGCAAAGATAATGTTTTTGTATGTGTTTAACAATAAAAAAAGTCGCCTAAACAGACGACTTTTTACAAACTGATTTGTTATTATAAAATCAGAATAAATCGAGAATGTCCAATAGATATTCAATTATAAATCCACCGAGTATAATAGGAGCAACAATTGACACTAAACAAAGTATGATTCCTATGATAGATTTTGCTACGCTTTGGGATTTAATGAGAGCTACGATACCGCAGATAAGTCCGATTGGAGATAACAGATAAGTTAAGTAATTGACTACTGGTATTATAGATATCACGATTGATACTATACCCAATACTAATGCTGTGGTGCTAAGACCTGAGTTTGCTTTTTGTCTTTCTGCAAATTTTTCCATAATTTTATTTACTATTATTGTTATTACTACTATTGTTACCAATCTAAATCATCCATCATGTTGAGAAGATCTTCTTCCATTTCAAGAACTTTTTCTGCAGCTTTCAATGATCTTTCTGCTGACTTAAGAGCTTTTTCATAATCTTCATCATCGTAGTCTTCTGCCATTTTTGCTGCTTCTTTAGCAATTTGATTCAAAGTTTCAAGTTCTGATGCAACTGGATCTTTTTCTTTTACTATTTCTTCAATAGCTAATTTGTCAATAGAAAATGTTTCTGATCTTTTTAATGCAGTATTGAAATAATCAGCTGAGAATTCATTGATGAATACGAAATCTACAACAGAGCCCACATTACCCTTTACAAAAGAATCAAATTTGGATTTTTCAGAATCACCTAATTCCATCTGGTACCAGCCGTTAATGACTTGAACTCCATCTTCATCTTTTAAAACGAGAACAGGATAAACAGAAACATCATTGTTGGCTTTCTTTTCTAACTTTAATTGAACCTTAACTCTTAATCTGCCATCTTTTTTGTTTAAGGTACAACTGTCAGACACAATTGAAATTAAGTTTGCATCGTCTCCATAGACACCGACTGCTTTTAAATTTTTTGATGTGATTTGAGGTTTTTCTGCGCCACCTCCACATGATACCATGAATAATGCCACCAACATTACTCCTAAGAATTTAACGAATTTTGTTTTCATAATGATGTGTTTTTAAATTATTTGCGGCAAAAGTATGTAAAAACAACGATACCACAATTTGTCTTTTTTTGTCTTTTTACAACCGCTTAATTTTCAACATTCACATAAGTTCTTATTTAAAAAAATATTACTTTTGTCAGACCATCATTTTGATGAAACAAATAAATTCTAAATAAATATCATTATGAGAAAAAACGTTATTATCATGGCATTAGCAGCTTTATCTTTAGCTTCATGCAACGAGAAGCCTGAACAGAAAACGGCTTCTTACACTCCGCCACAAGAAATCGTGATTGAGTCTGACATCATGACTCCGGAAGTGATGTGGTCGATGAACCGCCTCGGCGAATATGCCGTCTCTCCTGATGGCAAGAAAGTAGCCTACAACAACACCTATTTTATTATAGAAGAAAACAAGAGCAAGACCGACATCTATATCATCGACATCGACGGTAAGAATAATAAATGTCTGACTGCTTCAAACTCAAGCGAATACAGTCCGACATGGAACAAGGACGGCTCAAAAATCCTCTTTATGTGTGCCGACAGCGGCGATATGCAAGTATGGGAAATGAATCCTGACGGCAGCGACAGGAAACAAGTCTCTTTCGTTGAAGGCGGCGTATCAGGCTTCAAATATTCTCCTGACGAGTCGCAGCTTTTGTTTACAGCTGAAGTAAAACTCAAAGACAATGTAGCCGATGTTTATCCCGACCTTCCTCTTTCTTCAGGAAGAATCAACAACGACTTGATGTATCGTCACTGGGATCAATGGGTTGACACTTACGCTCATATCTTCGTGACTGCTGACAATGGCAAGAACAAACTTGATATTATGGAAGGTGAAATGTGGGAAGCTCCTGTAAGACCTTGGGGCGGCATGGAACAGATCGCTTGGACCAAAGACGGACAAAACATCCTTTATTCTTCAAGGAAGAAAGTCGGCAAGGAATATGCGACTTCAACAAACACTGACATTTACAAATACAATGTTGCGACAGGCAAATGCACCAACCTCACCGAAGGCATGATGGGTTACGATATGAATGTCGTCGTGTCTCCACAAGGCGACAAAATCGCTTGGGAAAGCATGGAGCGTGACGGCTATGAAGCTGACAAACAACGTCTCTTCGTAATGGATCTGAATACTGGCGAAAAGAAAGATTATTCTATCGGTTTCGACCAAAACGCCACTCACCTACTCTGGGCTCCTGACGGACAAAGCATTTACTTCATCAGCAATCTCCATGCTACAGAACAGATCTACGCTTTGAGTCTTGCGACAGGTTCTATCAGAAAGATTACAAGCGGCAAACATAATTACGTCTCTTTGGCTTGGGCCGGCGACAAATTGGTGGCTGGCCGTCAGTCGATGTCACGTCCAACAGAATTATATATCGTCGATCCACAAAGCGGTGAAGCGACACAACTTACAGCTGTCAACGACAATATCTTCAATCAGTTGACGATGGGCAATGTTGAAGAACGCTGGATTGAAACAACCGACGGCAAGAGAATGTTGGCTTGGGTCATCTATCCTCCACACTTCGATAAGAATAAGAAATATCCGGCAGTGTTATTCTGTCAAGGCGGACCTCAAAGTGCTGTAAGTCAGTTCTGGTCATATCGTTGGAACTTCCAGATGATGGCAGCCAACGATTATATCGTCGTTGCACCTAACAGAAGAGGCTTACCAGGATTCGGTCAGGAATGGTGCGAAGCCATCAGCGGCGACTACGGCGGACAATGTATGAAAGACTATCTCTCAGCCATCGACGCCATCGCGAAAGAGCCTTTCGTTGATGAGGAAAGACTCGGTGCTGTTGGCGCAAGCTTTGGCGGCTACTCGGTATTCTGGCTCGCAGGTCATCACGAAGGACGCTTCAAGGCTTTGATAGCACACGACGGCATGTTCAATTTCGAGTCACAATATCTTGAAACAGAAGAGATGTGGTTCGTGAACTGGGATCTCGGCGGACCATATTGGGATAAAGACAATCCGGTAGTACAATGGTCATACGCCAACTCACCACATAAATTCGTCGATAAATGGACAGCACCTATCATGGTCATCCACGGCGGCATGGACTACAGAATCTGCTTCACTCAAGGAATGCAAGCTTATAACGCAGCTGTCTTGAGAGGCATACCAGCAGAGTTCTTATACTTCCCAGATGAAAACCACTGGGTTCTCAAAGCACAGAACGGAATCTTGTGGCAAAGAAGATTCTTCAACTGGCTTGATACTTATTTGAAGTAGAACACTAAAACTCTAGAAATTTAAAAATTTAGAAATGATTGAAAATAAAAAATCCCGTCTGGATTTCAGGCGGGATTTTTTTTGTTGATATACCTCTGCTGGAATCGTAGCGATGCGTTAAAGATTGGAGCGGCATCCTTGGGGAGAGACGCAATATTTTGCGTTTTTTGGGAAGAGACGCAATATTTTGCGTCTATACAATAACGGAAAGCCCGACGGCTTACCAGAACGCCCTAAAGAAAAGCCTTCAACTCTTCACGTAACTTCTCCACCAACTGCGGCACTCCGACTGCGCCTCTTTCTTTGATGTGAGTCAATGGATTTTGAATCCTTGATGTGTCGGGCGTGCCTGGGTCGACCAAATAAATCGGCACTTCTTTATCTCGCACAAAGTAAACCAACGAGGCTGCTGGATATACCGCCAGCGAGGTTCCCACAACTATCAAAATATCAGCGTTTTCAACAATCCTGCTTGCGATGTCGAACATCGGGACGTCCTCTCCGAAAAACACAATATGAGGACGCAGCAACGCTCCGTCTTCACCGCGTGCATCGAGGCTCTGCTCCCATCCTTCGTTGATTTCGTATATAAGATCCGGATTCTCCTCTGAACGCAGTTTCATCAGTTCGCCATGAAGATGCACCACACGCGTCGAACCGGCCTGTTCGTGGAGGTTATCAACATTCTGTGTTATCACGCAGACATCAGCCCATTGTTCCATCTCGGCAATGGCGATATGACCATCATTGGGTTTCTTTGTCAAAGACTCCTTACGACGCAGATTATAGAACTCTATGACTTTAGCTCTGTTATTTTTCAAGGCCTCAGGAGTACACACATCCTCAATGCGATAGTTCGCCCAAAGACCGTCGGCATCACGGAATGTCGCGATGCCACTATCGGCACTTACGCCAGCACCTGTAAAGACCACTATCTTTTTCTTCATAATAATTGATATATAGTTATTCAAAAAAAACGTTCAGTAAAAATACAAAAAAATCTCGTCTGGATTTCAGGCGAGATTTTTTGTTTATAAGATTAAAAATTGTTTAGAATTATATTCTTTTCCTATATTTTCTTTTTTTTTGATTTCGTACAAAGATACAAATTAATTAGGTATGTGTAATTAGTAATCAGGAATTATTTTAAAATAACTTATGAGCCTTTATTCTTCTCACGTAAAATCGTAAAGAAAATCCCGTCCCCATTCCCGAAATCCTGAATTCCTCATTCCTAATTAAAAAAAATCTTTCGTCTTTCGCCTTTTGCCTTTCGTCTTTTTATTATCTTTGCAAAGAGCATCAAACTGCTCCGATTTTCTTTATAAATATTTATAACTTGCTGACTTATAAACTTTTTATGAGTCGTGCTTGTTGTGGAGATAGTCGAAAATAATTAATAAATAATATATAAGTTAATGAAAACTCCAAATTATCTTTTTGAAACTAGTTGGGAAGTCTGTAACATGGTCGGCGGAATCTACACCGTGTTATCGACAAAGGCTGACGAACTGAAACAAATACTCGGTGATAACTACATCACAATCGGTCCTGATATCGTAAAAGAAGCTCACGAGACATTGTATTTCATAGAAGACGCAACTTTATTCTCTGAATGGAAAGAGAAAGCTGCTGCTCAAGGACTTAAAGTCAGAATCGGTCGCTGGAAGCTCAACAGCAGCCCTTTGGCAATTTTAGTCGATTATACAACATTATATCCTCAGAAAAATGAGATTTTATCTCACCTTTGGGAACAATATCGCCTTGATTCTCTTCGCGGTCAGTGGGATTACATCGATCCTGTCCTCTTCGGATATGCTGCAGGTCAGGTGATTGAAAGCTTCATCAAATGGAACGTACAAAGCGATGAAAACATCGTGGCTCATTTCCATGAATGGATGACTGGCGCTGGCGTTCTTTACCTCAAAGAAAACTGCCCTCAGATAGCAACTGCTTTCACAACACACGCCACTTATCTAGGTCGCGCAATAAGCGGCAACGGCCTCGCTCTTTACAACGACTTAAAGACTTTCGAGCCTAACACAATGGCCGATAGATTTAACATAACTTCGCAACAATCAATGGAATATAACGCTGCTCAGAATGCCGACGCTTTCACTACAGTGAGCGAGGTGACTGCTGAAGAATGTAAGCAATTCCTACATCGCGAAGCTGATGCCATCACGATAAACGGCATCAACGAGAATTATATCGTCGATGAAAAAGTCGCTGATGAAAAGAGAAACGCTTCAAGAGAAAAGATCTTGAGTGTACTCGAAACTCTTTCAGGAACAAAGGTCTCTAACGAGGCTTTCTTCGTGATAAACAGCGGTAGATACGAATTTAAAAACAAAGGCATCGATTTATTTATCAATGCTTTGGGAAGACTTAACAAAGACCAGAATCTTAAAAAAGAAGTCGTGGCTGTCATCGCAGTGCCGGCTAACATCTCTGGTATTTACAAAGAACTTCAATATCGTCTCGAAGGCAAGAAAGCCGTCGAAGGTCGTACCGAGCTTCCTTGCACTCATCATATCTTCGATTATGAATATGATGCTGTACTTAACTCATTAAGAGAAAACGGTTTACAGAATAATTCAGAAGATAAAGTCAAAGTCATCTTCGTTCCTTCTTACCTCAACGGCAACGACGGTGTCTTTAATATCAACTACAACGATTTCTTATATGCTTTCGATTTATCAGTATTCCCATCTTATTATGAACCATGGGGTTACACTCCAATGGAAAGCATCGCTCACGGCATTCCTACAATAACAACAGATCTCGCTGGTTTCGGCCGTTATATTCAAGATGAAAAGATTGAGACTGAATCTGTTGTGATAGTCCATCGTGAAGAAGGCAACGGCATAATTGTCGCTGACAATATCGTAAATACAATATTGAATTTCGCTTCAAAAGATGAAAAACAAATGGAAGCTGTCAGAAAAGACGCTCTTTCTTTGATAAAGAAATTCTATTGGAATACATTGATAGAAAATTATTTAGAAGCTTACGACATCGCTCTTGATAAATTGCGTGGTCGTGATTATTTAAAACAAACTAAGAAATATAACGAGATTTTGAGAAACTTTAATTACCAAAAACAAGACACTCCTAACTGGAAGAGAATCACTGTAGAACCAGTGTATTCTGAAAATATGCAGAAGTTACAAGAGCTCTCACAGAACCTCTGGTGGTGCTGGGATGTAGAGGCAACAGAAATCTTCTCATCTATCGATCCACAATTATGGAAATCTGTGGAACACAATCCGATAGCTCTTATGAAGAATCTTTCTAAAGCTCAATTCGAGGCTTTGGAAAATGACGTGGCTTTCGTAGAGAAGTTGAATTCAACTCACGCACGTTTCAAAGAATATATGTCGGCAAAACCTGCTGACGATCATACCATCGCTTATTTCAGCATGGAATACGGTTTGACAAAGAGCCTCAAGATTTACTCAGGCGGTCTCGGTATCTTAGCTGGCGACTATCTCAAACAAGCTTCCGATTCTAATGCTAACTTATTGGCAATAGGTCTTTTATATCGCTATGGATATTTCGCACAAGACCTTTCAGTTTGGGGCGAGCAACTTTCAGAATATATCCCACAAAACTTCAACACACTTCCAATGGAAGTCGTCCGTGATGAAAACGGCGAGGAAGTCATTATCAGCATCGCTTTCCCAGGTCGCTCGGTTTATGCAAAGGCTTGGAGAGTGCCAGTCGGTCGTATCAGCTTGTATCTCCTTGATACAGACATCGATCAGAATTCAGCAGAAGATAGAGGTATCACAGGAAAACTCTATGGCGGCGACAGCGAAATGCGTATCAAACAAGAGATGTTCCTTGGTATAGGGGGAATCAGATTGATGGACAGAATCAATGTCAAACCTACTGTATATCACTGCAATGAAGGTCACGCTGCATTCTGCGGATTGGAACGTCTGAGCGTTTATATCACACGTCATAACCTCGACTTCGACGTCGCTAAGGAATTGGTAAGAACATCAACTTTGTTCACAACTCACACTCCTGTTCCAGCAGGTCACGATGTGTTTGAAGAACATCTTATGAGAACTTATCTCTCACATTATCCAGGCCGTATGAACATCAGCTGGGACGACTTCATGAACCTCGGTAAGATTCGTCACAACGACCCATACGAAAAATTCTCTATGAGCGTTCTCGCTACAAACCTCAGCCAGGAAGTCAATGGCGTAAGTAAGATCCACGGCCGTGTTTCAAGAGAGATGTTCCAACAAATGTGGCCAGGTTATTTCGCAGAAGAAAACCACATCGGCTACGTCACAAACGGCGTTCACCTTCCAACATGGGCCGACTTCTCATGGCAAAGACTTTATAGAGAAGTCCTTGGTAAAGACTATGTTGACGTACAATCAGACCCACAAGTCTGGTCTAAGATTAAAGATGTCGCTGACGAAAAGATTTGGAATATCAAGAAAGAATTGAAACACCGTCTCACCGAATATCTCAAGGTGAAAGTGGTAGAAGACATGCAACGTCGTCAGGAATCACCATCTTTGATTATCAATACAATAGAAAACTTCAACGAAAACGCACTCATCATCGGTTTCGCTCGTCGTTTCGCCACATACAAACGTGCACACTTGTTATTCAACAACATAGAACGTCTCGCCAAACTTCTCAACAATCCAGAAAAACCTGTCGTCTTCCTCTTCGCAGGTAAGGCTCACCCAAATGACAAGGCAGGTCAGGATTTGATTAAGATGATCATCGAGACATCGAGAAGAAAAGAGTTCGCTGGCAAGGTTATCTTCTTGAATAACTACGACATGGAACTCGGTAAGATATTGACCAGCAGCGTTGACATCTGGATGAACACACCAACACGTCCGCTCGAAGCATCTGGTACAAGTGGCGAGAAAGCAGTCATGAACGGAACATTGAACCTCTCGGTCCTCGACGGATGGTGGGCAGAAGGATTCCGTCCTAAGGCAGGCTGGGCTCTTCAAGAAGATAGAACATACAGCGACCAACGCTACCAAGACGAACTCGATGCTGAGACAATATACAACCTCATTGAAAATGAAATCGTTTCATTGTATTTCGACAGAAATGAAAACGGCATCCCAACACAATGGGTGCAATATGTCAAGAACGACTTGATGGAAATCGCTCCGCATTACACCATGAAACGTATGCTCGACGATTACTTCGCACAATATTATAACAAGTTGATTGAGAGAACCGACTTCATGCGTGAGAACCGTTATCAGAAAGCTTTTGAGATTGCGGCATGGAAGAAGAAAGTCGAAGCCAACTGGGATAAGATTGAAGTCGAGGCCATTAAGATTCCGGATCCAAATGTAAGAAGCCTGACCTTCGGTGACGAAGTCGTGGCGGAAGTCACATTAAAGACACCAGGATTAGACAGAGGCGATGTCGGCATTGAGATCGTATTCGGCGGCAAGGATAAGAACGGCAACGACAAGGTGTTGAGAGTAGAGCAGTTGCAACTCGTTGACGCAGGCGACGGCTGGGCAAGATATTATATCAACCTCCCATTATACAAAGCCGGCGTGTTCGACTACACCTTCCGAATCTATCCAAAACACGAACTTTTGCCACACCGACAAGACTTCGCTTTGGTTAAGTGGATTTGATGGAATGCATAATGCATAATTATTGTGTCACTGAGCCTGTCGAAGTGAGCTTTATATAAAAATAAGGACGATGTTTGGAAGAGCATCGTCTTTTTTTGTTGTTAATATTTCCATGATGTTGATAGTAAAACTTATGGATATATTTATGTGAATAAAGACATTTTTATGAAATAGTATTTTTATAAATTTCAGAAATTGTTTATTAAAGCACCGTAGGTACGACAGACTATATGCAGGTGTGAAGTGCGCAGCACGGAACGCCTGTTGTTTTTGTTTGTCAGAGCATCAAAGTCCTGTAAGGACGACAGGATTTCTGTCGCACCTACGGCGCTTTGATTTTACTTGGTACACTTTAGCAGGGGTTCCGCTACGCTTCACCGCCTGCCTAATGTCTTACGCGCCTACAGCGCTGACACCACAAAGATACAGATAAAATCTGTCATAATTGAAGTTTTGTCATGAAAATAAAATCCTTGTTTTAATACCACGCTACCTTCGTACCATCTTCGGATCAAGTTCGGATCAAGTTCGGAAAAAGAACTCTAGAATTCTAGAAGATTTTTCTCTCGCAAAGACGCAAAGTGTCGCAAAGGAAAATTTTCATTTTTTTCTTGACTCGTACCTAAGGTCATGTATTAACTTTGCCACAGATTTCGAAATCAGACAAAAAAATCGTGCGATTATGAGAGAAAAAACAAAGTTAAAAATCGGAGTGTTCTCCCGGATGATGCAAGTGACGGTGAAGACTTTACGTCATTACGAAAAGAAAGGACTGCTGCATCCTTGCGAAGTGGACGAGTGGACAGGCTACCGTTATTACAGCGTCGATCAGATGCAAAGGGTCAATACCATACGCAAATTGCAAGACCTCGGTTTCTCACTTGATGAAATCAATGAGCTGTGCGAAGAAAATGCCAACACCCCAAGCATCGAACAGCTGAACGTGAAGATAGTTGAGACTGAACTGCAGTTGCAACGGCTCATGGCTCGACGTAATCACTTGCTTGAATGGATGAGCACTCAAACAAAAATTAAAACAATGGAAAAATTTAGTATTCAATCATTGCCGGAGATTATAGTGGCAAGTCATCGTGAAACAATTTCTAACTATGCCGCTCTCGGCTCATTGTGTGTAGAGAAAATCGGACCTGAGATGCAACGCCTTGGTTGTAAGTGTCCGCTTCCGGGTTATTGTTTTACCATTGAGCATAACGACGAATATCGTCCAAACGACATCGATATCGAGTATTGTGAACAAGTAGAAGAAATGGGAAAAGACAGTTCTGTCGTACAATTCAAACGTCTTGCTACCGTGCCAAAGGCGCTCTGCATGAAGCATGTCGGTCCTTACGAACGCTTCCATGAATCATTTGTCGAAGCTTTTGCCTACATGGAAGAGCATGGTTACAAAATAGCAGGTCAAATTCGCACTTCCTACATTGACGGAATATGGAATCAAGAAGACCCGGAACAATGGCTCTCTTTGATTCAGATTCCAATAGAATAGATAACATATTCGTGATAGATTTCCTATAAGCACCTTTAAGGTGCGCCAGACTATAGGCAGGTGTGAAGTGCGTAGCACTGCCGCCTCGGATAAATAGCGTTAAGAAATTAAAGTCGCAGAGACACAAAGACCCAAAGAAACTCTGCGACATTGCGTCTTTGTGACTTTGCGTCTTTACCAAACTGCGAGCTTTTTTGCGGTAAAAAAGAGAAAGGATAAATTCAAAACTCCTATCTTTGTAATCTAATAATTTTAATATGAATCTCATTCCTGAATCTCATCCTTTGAAACCGTTTCTTCCGGAGAACGCCAGATATCTCATGCTCGGTAGTTTCCCTCCGAAAAAAGAGAAATGGTCGATGGAGTTCTTTTACCCGAACTGGATTAACGACATGTGGCGTATCATGGGAGTCATCTTCTTCAACGACAGACATCATTTCGAGATAAAAGATAAGAAGCAATTCGACAAAGTTGCGATTGTTGATTTTTGTAATGAAAAAGGTATCGCTTTGTACGATACGGCATCTGAGGTGGTGCGACTTAAAGACAACGCTTCCGATAAGTTTCTCGAAGTGGTGAAACAGACCGATGTCAAGGATTTGTTAAGAAAGATTCCTCAATGTGAAAATATCATCACGACGGGACAGAAAGCTACTGATATTATAGTTGATGTTTTCCAATGCGAAGAACCGAAGGTGGGAAATAAGTCGGAGATAATTTTCGATGAACGCCGACTGTCGTTCTGGAGAATGCCGTCATCATCACGAGCATATCCGATGGCTTTAGATAAAAAAGCGGAACTTTATAAAAGAATTTTAAGATTATAGAACTTAAAAAAGATTTTTTCAAAAAACTCTCAAATCAACAACTTATTTTAAAATAGACTGGCACATCATTCGTATCCGTCCCCTACCCTAGTTTCTCATTCCAATAAAATCACTCTCCCAAACCATATTTTTTCAACAGCTTATTCCATTCTTCCGATTCCAAAAAACTTAGCAAGTACGGATTTATCTTGTTGACCAACAATGGATCCGACGACATGAAACAATAATATTCCTTGTTATTCGGCAATTCTATGAGTGTTATCTTTCTTGTCAGCTCCTTTTCTTTTTTATTGAAAAAATAACTCAGCGTTGCGCCATCATCGACCAAAGCGTTTATATCACCGCGTTCCAGTGCGTCAAAAGCTTCATCAAAAGTATGATACTCTTTTGATTTTATATGTTTATAATTCAGATAAACAGCAGTGTTTCTCCCTGATATACAACCTATTTTCATCTTATGCAAATCATTGATATTTGTGACATTATTCTGCAATCGTTTCGTCGTAAGTTCAGATGATATTGTCGCCGTAAATCCGCTAATAATCAGAATCGCTACCAACATCCAGACCGTCGCCAATATCTTGCCGTTCCTGCTCAACGGCGATTTGTCGCCATATCCAACCGTCGTCATAGTAACCCACGACCACCAGAATCCGTCGATAACGCCGTCCAACTTGTCAGAAAAAGCAGGATTCTCACCTCTTTCCGCAAGCCATATCAATGTTCCAATGCTAAAATTTATTAACAACAGCAACCCTATCGTCTTTAAAAAAGAAAGCGAGAAAAGATTCTTTACGATGGTCACAAATCCAGATTCATAGTGATTCTCAACAGCGACGCACATCGTCGTGATGTAAAACGGCTGCGAATAAAATGTCGATTCCGCATGTTCCGAACTCACCGCCATCGGCGCAATGGAAATATTTATCTCTCCTTCCGAAATATTCGTCGCCACATTCTCAAATTCAGTCTCAATAAAATGATAATCCACATCCAGCGAATCCGAGATATTATCCCAAAGATCTATCGTAAGGCCGCTTATCTTTTCGCCTTCAATGATGATAAAAGGTGGCGCATCAGTGACACCGACTGTAAGTTCTTCTTCAGAACCATGACTCAACAATGATGATAACAATATTATTAATAAAAAAAGACGTTTTAACATAAGATGTATATTCTGATGTTAAAACGTTTAACAAGGAAATTGGTTTTATTAAAGTCATAAAGTCGCAAAGACTCAGAGTCAAGTTTTTATAAATTACTCTATGTCTTTGCGTCTTTAAGTCTTTGTGTCTTTATTTATCTTCTCACCTGCTGTTGCTGTTGTTTCTGCATCTCTTCGAGACGTTTCTGGAAATTAGATTTCTTGACAGGTTTTTTCTTTGCCTTTTCTATTTGCTTACGTAATTTATCTTCGTTGATGAATATCTTGAAGAGATACATCTGCAAGAATGTGAACAAGTTGACCAAAAGATAATAGTAGCTCAAACCAGCTGAGTAGCTGTTGAATATACCGAGGAACATAATCGGCATGAGATACATCATAAGCGTCATTCCCGGCATTGCCTGATTACCTTGAGCTTGCTGCATTTGCTTGTTATTAATATAGGTATAAAGCAATGTTGAGATTGTCATCAATAATGTGAACAAACTTACGTGGTCGCCATACCATGGAATATTGAAAGGTAAATCCAAAATACTGTCGTATGTTGACAAGTCGTCAGCCCATAAGAATGACTGTTGACGCAATTCGATACTTGATGGGAAGAAGCGGAAGATAGCGATCAAAATCGGGAACTGTAATAACATCGGGAGACAACCTGATGTTGGACTTGCGCCAGCTTTTTTATAAAGATCCATGACGGCTTGTTGTTTCTTCATGGCGTCTTCTTGCTTAGGATACTTCTCGTTGATAGCATCTATTTCAGGTTTCAACACACGCATCTTCGCTGATGACATATATGACTTGAAAGCGATAGGCATCAAGCAGATCTTGATGATGAGAGTCAGAATCAAAATCACGACACCGTAATTCCATCCGTAATGTCCCAACCAATCGAATACATTGATAACGATGAGTTTATTAATCCATGAGACGAGTTTACCACCAAGTGGAATTTGTTCTTCAAGACCAATGCCATATTGTTTCAACTCTTTAAAATTGTTTGGTCCGAAGTAATATGACATTTCTATTTTATTATCTTCGTTAAGTCCATCGAAAGGAATATCGACGACAGCGCTCATAGATTTCTGATAACGTGAGTTTGACGGTCTTGATTTGGTATGCAGTTCAACGAAAGCGTCATCGAAACTATCTTTGGAGACAAGCGCATAGCTGAAGAATTTTTGTTTGAAAGAAATCCATTTAACGCCAGAGTTCAACTCTTTTTCTTCATTAGCGACTTCTGTCTTAGAAAGAGCCTCGACTTCATTGTCTGAATACATATAATATATAGTCTCAAAATTGAGACGGTCGCTAGCTTTCTCTTGTTTAAGGACATCGACAGCCCAATCCATCGACATGAAACGAGTGTTTGCCGGAATAATGCCTTTGAGATTATTTGTAACAATATCAAAACCAATCATATATTGGTCTTTATACATTGTATAGCGGAATTCCAGATATTTATCCAGACTTTTATTTCCTTCTGAATCAGCGGCATAAGCTCTAAGCGACATCACCAAAGAATCTCTTCCTTCGAGGCTGATATTTCCGTCTCCTTCGTAAAGGTAACCGTTGATATAAGGTTCAAAATAAAGGTCGTATGAGTTGACGCCCTTACCGTCGGCGATGAACTCCAAATTAAATCTTGAGGTCTCTTCATCAAAGCCTATCAGAGGAAGCGAATCGTATGTCTTAAAATCCTTCAGTTCTACAGTCTTGACGTAAGCGCCTCTTGATGAAAGGTCAACTTTAAGTATCTCATTTTCAAGAGTCCAAGTTCTGTTATCACCTGTAGCTGCATTTGCGAAAGAACCGTATTGGTTGTAGAGATTTGCGTAAGAATCATCTTTGACAGATTCTGATTGCGATGTCATAACGGCATTAGCTTCCGCCATTGAGATTGAATCTTTAACGAAGCGTTCTCTGTTAGCTCTGTAGATAGAGTCTTGAATGTGACGTTGTTGTGCTAGTTCTTCTTTAGATGGTGTCATCCACACTGACCAACCAATCAATATTCCTAATATTAGGACGATACCAATAAGAGAATTTTTATCCATATAATTTCATTTAATTTTTAAGGTGCAAATAATATAAAGAAATTTTCTTACATTATTCTGCACCTGTTATTCGATGATAAAATTTAGTGTTTTATTGATTTTATTTTTCGTTATCTGATTTATATTTCAACATCGCCGCCACGAAACTTACGAACATAGGATGAGGTTTTGCCACAGTGCTTTTATATTCAGGGTGATATTGAGAAGCAACATACCAAGGATGATCCTCAATTTCAACGACTTCTACCAGATTTGTATCTGGGTTGACGCCTGTTATCTTCATGCCGTGTTTCTTGAATTCCTCTATATATTCGTTGTTGAATTCATAGCGATGGCGGTGACGTTCTGAGATCAATGTCTCGCCGTAAGCTCTGTAGAGATTTGAGTTTTCATCCACTTTACAAGGATAAGCTCCGAGACGCATTGTGCCGCCCATATTGGTGATGTTCTTTTGTTCCGCCATGATGTCGATGACTGGATGTTTGGTGTCAGGACTCATTTCGCGTGAGTGAGCGTCGGCATAGCCAAGAACGTTTCTAGCGAACTCAACGACTGCGCACTGCATACCGAGGCAGATACCCATGAATGGAATCTTGTTAATGCGGGCATACTCAACAGCGTTGATTTTTCCCTCGATACCTCTACTACCAAAACCAGGAGCTACCAAGATTCCATCAACTCCGGCCAAAATATCTTTAGCGTTTTCTCTTGTAATCTCTTCACTATGAATGCTCTTGATATGAACCTTTGTTTCGTTTGCAACGCCACCGTGTATCAAAGCTTCGCGTATTGACTTGTATGCGTCCTTTAATTCAACATATTTACCGACCAAAGCTACGGTAATGTCATGCTTAGGATTATGAAGACGATTCAAGAATTCTTTCCAATTGTCAATATCAAGTTTTTCTGGTATTTCTGTGTTTGTCTTTCTCAAGACTTCCCTATCGAGACCTTCTTCCATCATCAAAATCGGAACATCATAGATAGAATCAGCGTCGATACATTCTATGACTGATGTCTTTTCGACATTACAGAACAAAGCGATTTTTGACTTTATCGACTGAGAGATATGTTTCTCGCATCTGCAAACGATGATGTCTGGCTGTACACCTTGTTCCTGCAATGATTTTACAGAGTGTTGTGTAGGTTTGGTTTTAAGCTCTTGCGCTGCTGACAGATATGGAACCAAGGTAAGATGTATAACTACTGAATCCTGTCCCATTTCCCAACGCATCTGACGTATCGCTTCAACGAAAGGCAACGACTCTATGTCGCCGACCGTGCCACCTATTTCAGTGATGACGAAATCATATTTGCCTGTATGACCGAGCAGTTTGACGCATCTCTTTATTTCGTCCGTGATATGAGGAACGACCTGGACTGTTGAACCAAGATATTCGCCTTTTCTTTCTTTATTGATGACGCTCTGATAGATGCGACCCGTAGTTACGTTATTGGCCTTTGATGTCGCAGTGTTTGAAAAACGTTCATAGTGACCTAAGTCGAGGTCTGTTTCAGCACCGTCTTCTGTAACGAAACATTCGCCATGTTCATACGGATTTAATGTTCCCGGATCGATATTGATGTATGGATCCAGTTTTTGAATTGTTACAGAAAATCCTCTTCCTTGCAATAATTTTGCTAAAGACGAAGAAATAATACCTTTACCTAAGGAAGACGTAACGCCTCCGGTCACAAAAATGTATTTAGTCTTTTTCATTGAAAAAAGTATTTTTTTAAATAAAAAACAATGTGTTCAACAGACGTATGCCATACGTCGCTACGGCTTGCAAAGGTACTAAACTTTATTGATAAAAAAAAGATAATTTATTTTTATTTTTTTAATGCATAATGCGTAATTAGGACATTACTGATTTATGACTAAAGGACTAAGACTGAAACTAAAAGACGCAAAGCAGAACCACCTTACGTCTTTATGCCTTTGCGACTTTTATTGTTCCAGATACATTCTCAGCAGATTTCTGTTAGGATTCTGTTTCAATTTCTTGAGTGCTTTATCCTTAATCTGTCTCACTCTTTCACGTGTCAGATCAAGCCGATACGCAATCTCTTCCAGCGTATAGTTATGAGAGACGTCTATGCCGAAATACAAGTTTATTATCTCTCTTTCCTTATCCGTCAATATCGACATCGAACGTCGTATTTCAGCGCCGTCCAATTTACGCATTATGTTTTCATCAGTGGAAGTTGCTCCTTCAGGAATAATAGTGTCTATCAGCGACATATCATCATCGTCTCCAACAGGAGCGTCCATCGAGACTTCCTTGGCGTTCATACGGAACGCAGCCATCACCTTATGTTCTGGCAGATCCAGTTCCTCAGCTATCTCCTTGATTGTAGGCTGCCTATGGTACAGCTGTTCCAATCGCGTAGATGTCTTTTTTATCTTAGACAACGCCCCGACCTGGTTCAGAGGAAGACGCACAATCCTCGACTGCTCCGCTACCGCCTGCAATATGGATTGACGAATCCACCAGACAGCGTACGAAATGAACTTAAATCCTTTAGTCTCATCAAATCTCTGAGCAGCTTTGATAAGTCCGACATTACCTTCGTTTATTAAATCAGGAAGGCTTAATCCCTGATTCTGATACTGTTTCGCCACGGAAACCACAAATCTCAGGTTAGCCCTGACCAATCTCTCAAGAGCGATTTCGTCACCGGCCTTAATCCTCTGCGCAAGCACGACCTCCTCTTCCGGGGTCACCATATCCTCCCTAGATATATCCGCAAGATATTTATCCAGAGAACCCAATTCTCGATTTGTTATCGATTTTGAAATTTTTAATTGTCTCATTTTTATTTAGTTGTTTTAGCGTTAAAGCCATACAGACACAAAAACTACACGAATTGTGTCTTCAAGCTTCTTTGTTAGTTGTTTTTATTTTTCATCTGTAAAATTCAAAGATGATATTATAAGTTCCGGTAGAATTAGTGCCTTCAACACGTATCTTGCCATTTCTACTGTTACTCAAAGCTTTGTTAAGTTCAGTCTCGGAACCGACTTTCTGATAATTGACAGATAATATTATAAAATCGTTCGTGATTCCTTTTTGTTTGAAAACCCCGTCTTTCACTTCCACTATCTTCAGTCCGTAATTTATTCCGAGTTCGCTCTTCAATGTTGACGGCAAAGCCTGCGCCCTGATTCCTAAGATTTCGTTATAGAAGCTGTCGCCATCCATACGCAGTTCTTCCGTACCTTCCAGATTCTTCAGAGTCACTTCCTTAACAACGATTTCACCTTTACGTTGTATTTTAACATTCACCTTATCACCTGGACGATATTGACTTATAACACCTATCAATTGTGAATTTGAATTAACAGATATATTATTGACGCTCAATAAAATATCATCTTCCTTAATACCAGCAGCTTTCGCTCCACCTCTTTCATCCACATCCATGATATATACACCTGCCATCTCCGTAATTCCTTTTTCCTCAGCCAGTTCTTCAGTAATCTCGACAATACTTACTCCGAGATAAGCCCTCTGCAACGATCCATATTGCAGGAAATCCTCAACAACTTTCTTGACGATATTCGATGGTATCGCAAAAGAATATCCTTCATAACTTCCTGTACGAGAAGCTATAGCGGCGTTTATACCTATAAGATTTCCGTCCATGTCAACCAAAGCGCCACCACTGTTTCCAGGATTTATCGCTGCATCGGTCTGAATGAACGACTCTATTGTGCTTCCATCACCCAAGATATTGATATTACGAGCTTTAGCGCTAACAATACCAGCCGTAACCGTAGATGTAAGATTAAATGGATTTCCGACAGCCAGCACCCACTCTCCCACTTTCACCTCATCTGAATCCGCGAATGTGAGATATTCCAGGCCCTTAGCATCAACCTTAATCAGCGCCAAATCCGTACTAGGATCAGTACCGATTATTGTTGCTGTTCTCTTGTGTTTGTCGTTGAAAGTCACCTCTATTTTACTTGCACCTTCCACGACATGATTGTTAGTAACGATATATCCGTCGGGAGAAATCACGACACCTGAACCGTATGCAACTGACATATTATTAGGCACTTGCATTTGTCCGCCGTATAATTGTTCCAAAATAGATCCGAAAAAATCATAATAGCTGTTACCTCTTGAAATCACCTCTGTCTTAATGTGTACCACAGTATTAACCGTCTTTTCAGCAGCGTCAACAAAATCAGAGCCGTCGGCATAAGAATTATAATTCGCCTTGACTATTGGCATCGGATCATCATCAACACGATTCATAAATTCAGCATCAGCCAAAGACAATCTCATCTCGCGTTGAGACACGTAAAGATTGACAGTCAGGATACTCAGCACTACCAGCATAGCGCCTAAAGCCACGAATAATACCTTTGTTTTACCTTTCATATTTTAAAAATTAGTTAGTTAATAAAAACGATGTCTGTCATTGTTTTAAAAAATCTTTTCAGGAGACATCCATCCTGATTCTACAACGAGTAAAGATTCTTTTTTCGATATGGTTTGTTTTAAAAAAATTACTATTTTTACAATCAAAATCCCTGCCAAAACAACAATGTTTTAAAACAGAATAATTTTATGGATAACTCTATAAATCAAAGCATTAAGTTCAGTAAATTTCATGGAGCCGGTAACGACTTCATTATGATAAACGCAATAGAAGAAAAAATATTATTAGAAGAAGAATTAATATATAATATGTGTGACAGAAGAACCGGAATAGGTGCCGACGGTTTGATTCTTTTATTACCTTCTGATAATTATGATTTTAAGATGAAATATTATAATTGCGACGGCAAGGAAAGCACCTTCTGCGGTAATGGCGGACGCTGCATCGCCGCATTCGCGCATCATCAAGGCATCATAAAAAGCCAGACGACATACGAAGCCGTCGATGGAATTCATACCGCAAAGGTTTCGCAAATTTCCGTTAACAATTTTCATGTCGAATTGTCAATGCGTGACATTTTGTCGTATAAATTAGATGACAGCAGCCTTGTAATTGACACTGGTTCACCTCATTATGTTAAAAAAATTAACAATCTGAACGATTTTGATGTCAATATTGAAGGAGCTAAAATACGTTATGACAAAAACATATCTCAAGATGGTGTCAATGTCGATTTTCTGGCAAATGACAACGGAGAGATTCATATCAGGACATACGAAAGAGGTGTCGAGAACGAGACTCTAGCCTGCGGAACCGGTGTAACAGCCTCAGCGATAGCAGCTTCTCTTTGGTTTGGAGGAAACGACATCGACATTTACACTCAAATCGCCAAGTTAAACGTCCGCTTCGACAAAGAAAACAATCAATTCAAAAATGTAATTTTATCCGGTCCGGCCACACACGTTTTTGACGGATTATTTATATTTGCAATTTAAATTTAGCTATGTTCGCACAAAACGAAAATATAATCATCAGAGCTGCTGAGCCTCAAGACGCTACGTTAATCTACAAGTGGGAAAACGACCGAGAAATATGGAGAGTCAGCGAGACATACATGCCTTATTCATTGTACCAAATAGAACAATTCCTGCTCAACAACAACGACTTGTTCTCCGTCAGGCAGATTCGTTTCATTATAGAAAGAAAAAAAGACAATAAAAACATCGGCTGCATCGACCTCTACGATTTCGACCCGATACATCTGAGAGCCGGAATCGGAATTCTGTTGCAAAAAGAATTCAGAAAACAAGGTTTCGCCAAAGACGCACTGGAACTTCTTATCGATTATTGTTTCAACGTTCTGATGCTCAAGCAAATATATTGTCTAATCGACACACTTAACACCGACAGCCTAAACTTATTCAAAAAAATAGGTTTCGAACAATGCGGCTTACGCAAAGAATGGATAAGAACTACAGACGGCTTTATTGACGAACTTGAATTTCAATTAATTAACAGAAACTTCTGATGAAAACCATAAAATCATATCATAGAGAACACCTCGACAAAATGAAAAAAATGAAACGAACGATATTCGGAATCTTAGGAATCCTCGTCTTATTATCGGTCTTCGTCTTTTCAAAAATGTATAAAGCCATTATGAATCCTAATGTACAAACCTCAGATAATTATTCCTTGTACATCAACTCTGGCGACGATTTTGAAACTATAAAAAACAAACTTTATTCCGACAGCATAATCATTGACACAAAATCTTTCGAGTGGCTCGCAAAAAAGCTCGATTATCCACAATACATCAAATCCGGGCATTATATCATAAGAAACAACATGAATAACAACCAGTTGCTCAATATGCTTCGGTCAGGAAGCCAGACACCTGTAAAGTTCACCTTTAATAATATAAGGACACTTGAACAATTGGCTTCACGCATTGACGAACAATTAGAGATTGATTCTGTGGATGTTATCAATTCAATAAAAGAGAACGCCACTCTCAAGGAAATGGGTTTCGACGATTACAAATACGCATCTTTATTTATACCAAATACTTACGAATTATATTGGAACATTGACGCTGATGAATTCGTAGAAAAAATGATAAACGAATACAATCATTTCTGGAATGAAGAGCGCCTGAAAAAAGCCGACAACTTAGGTCTTAACAAAATAGAAATCAGCATTTTAGCATCGATAGTAGATAAGGAAACCACAAAAAAACAAGAGATGCCAAGGATAGCTGGTGTTTATCTTAACAGATTAAAAAGCAACTGGTTACTTCAAGCCGACCCCACTTTGGTATTCGCGATTGGCGACTTTGAAATAAAAAGAGTCTTGGATGTTCATAAAAAAATAGAATCTCCATACAACACATATAAATATATAGGACTTCCTCCCGGCCCGATCTGCATTCCTTCGATAGCAGCGATAGACGCAGTTCTAAACGCCGAAAAACATAAATACTTTTACTTCTGCGCTAAATCTGACATGTCTGGTTATCACGTATTTGCAAAGAATATGAGAGAACATAACATCAATGCTGACAAATACAGAAGAGCGTTGAACAAGAAAAAGATTTGGAAGTGATTTTTTGCTATGAGCTGTGAGTCATGAACCATGTGCAAATTGATCATAAATAGCAACAACAATAAAATGAATATATTAAACACATATAACAAACTAAAAGCTCATTGTTCAAAGCTCATTGTTCTATCATTATTATTTACTTTTTCATTTAATGCATTTTCCCAAGAATGTATCTCTCCTGACTATTCCTTAAAAAAGGTTAAGAAAAACATTAGTATCGTACTAGGAGCCGAAACCGCTTTGTATGCAGGTACAATGAGCGGACTTTATTTTTTATGGTACGCCGATTACGAGCAATCATCATTTCATTTTTATAACGACAATGCGGAATGGTTGCAGATGGATAAAATAGGTCATTCATTTTCAGCTTATTACGTCGGTTCTCTTGGATATGAAGCTCTCCGTCTGGCTGGCTGGGATGAAAAACACTCATTGATTTATGGAGCTCCAGCAGGTTTCTTGTTTCTAACTACAGTAGAATTATTCGACGGATTATCAACTGGTTGGGGCTTTTCTTGGGGCGATATGGCTGCTAACGCTCTAGGAACCAGCTTGTTTATGGGGCAGCAGTTCCTTTGGCATGAGCAAAGAATTTCAATGAAATATTCATATCACAAGACACAATTTCCTCAATATCGTCCAGATTTGTTTGGAACAACTTTACCCGAAAATATGTTAAAAGATTATAACGGTCAGACTATATGGCTGTCATTTAACATAAAATCCATTTTTCTTAACGAATATTCACAATTTCCTAAATGGATAAATATAGCATTGGGCTACAGCGCTGAGGGAATGACAGGAGGCTTTCACAACGTGAATCAATACAAAGGACAAATGATTCCAGATTTTACACGTACTCGCCAATTCGTCCTTTCTCCGGACATAGATTTAACAAGAATTCCTGTGGAAAGCAAATTCCTAGAAACGACTTTAAAAGTGTTAAGTTTCATTAAGATTCCAATGCCAGCCATAATGTTAGACTCCAACGGCGATTTCAGCTTTCACTGGCTATATTTTTAATTTCAGAACTTCATAATATTTTTGAGATTTTTTAAAAAATATGTTGTCCATTGTCCGTTGTCTGTTGTCTTTTTCCTATCTTTGTAGAAAATTAATTTGTATGAAAAGTTTATTTAAAACAATAGCGTTTTTATCATTATCATTGTTAATAAGTTGCGGCAACAATCCTGAAAAATCCAGAAATTGTTTTGATCGAGGAATGGATTATCTTTATTGTTCACAATTTGAAGAATCAATCGAATATTTTGACAAGGCGATAAAACATGACGATCAGAACCACGAAGCTTATTTTTATCGCGGCTGCGCAAAATACAATATTTTCCAAAAAGAATCAGCTTTACAGGATTACATGAAAACCATAGAGTTAAATCCGGAATATCTTCAAGCTTATTTTAATATCGGCTTATATTACAGAAGTATAAACGACCATGATATGGCTTGTTATTATTTCAAAATTGCTGAAGCCAAAGGAAGACCAAACATGGAAGACTACACAAAACATTGTAGATAAGGCTATTGGCTATTGGCTAAGGCTAAAGCTATTGACTAAGAACTATGGTGAAGACTATAATTTGGGACTGGAACGGAACGCTTCTCAACGACCTCGATTTATCATTGAGAGCGGTCAATATTTTATTGAAAGACAGGAATATACCGACTCTTACCATTGAAAGATACAAAGACATTTTCGGTTTTCCTGTAATAGATTATTACCAAAGAGCAGGTTTCGATTTTGACAAGGAGCCTTTTGAAATTCCGGCGAGACAATATGTAAAATTATACGCCGCCGAAGCTTCCGAACAGAAATTGTTCCCTGAAGTTCCTGATGTCCTTAATTTCTTTAAAGAAAATGATTATCAGCAAATTGTATTATCAGCAATGAAAGATGACAATTTAAAAATGATGATCAATAATGCAGGAATATCACATTTCTTCGACGGCATCTTTGGAATAAGAGACAACTACGCAAGAGAAAAAGTCACTCTCGGGAAACAAGTCGTTGAAAAACTAAATCTAAATCCTGCCAAATGTGTGATGATCGGCGATACTTTACACGATGCCGAAGTTGCTGAGCAATGCGGATTCGACTGTATTTTATTCAGTGGCGGACACGTTTCCAGACAAAGGCTGGAGTCAAAAAAAATTAAGATTATAGATAATCACGAAGAGTTAAAATCCTTTAATAATTTTCATAGATTATAACATCATAGCTGTCAGTGGAAATGACATAACCTTCCATATCGTATGTCTTCCACTCTCCCACTCTTTTTCCGTCTTTATAAAGACCTTCTTCCTTAACGACACCGTTCGGATAATAATATACGTAATTTCCATTCAATTCGCCCTTGCAATATGTAGCCTCCACCATCGGGACTCCGTTATCGTAATACATTGAATACGGGCCATGTTTAAATCCATTAACATATTCAATCTCTTCGATTACATTCTGAGTTCCAGACAAATAAGCTATGGATTTTCCTATCAGCAAGCCGTTATTATAATTTTCAACAAGAATCAAAGAACCATTTTCAGCGCTGAAATATTCCCATTTATCGTGTTTTTTCTTATTGATATACTTGCCTTTAGCAACAACTTCACCTTCTGGAGAATACATCTCGCTTTCTACGATACGATCTTTCTTTGAATATTTATTTTTAGCGAACAGTTTGCCGTCTTCAGAATAGTATAAAAATTCACCTACAGGTTCGTTGTCTTTAAATTGTCCTTTATAACGGATCTGTCCATTATCGTGATAATCAATCCATTTACCTTGTCTGCGTCCTAATTTGTCTGATTTGTTACAATTGTTTTGAGCATGAATACTGTAAGAATCCGAAAACGATAATGTTAAAATAACAGCGAATAATGTCAATATTTTTTTCATAATTTGTTTTTTTTGCAAAGTTAAAAAGTTTTTAGATTTAACGTATATTTGCAAAAAAATGTTGTTTAAATGGCGGAATACTCTTCTATATTATTAGAAAAAGCAGTTGAAGAATTATCTAAATTACCAGGCATTGGGAAAAAAACAGCCTTACGACTAGCGTTACATCTTCTTGGAGAAGAGAAAGTGATGACGGAACAATTATGTAAGTCGTTGAGTGACATGAGGAATAATATTGTTTTATGCAAGCGCTGCTATAACATCAGCGATGAGCCTTACTGCTCGATTTGTTCCAATCCAAAACGCGACGATTCGCTGCTTTGCGTGGTAGCCGACATGAGAGACGTCCTCGCGATAGAAAGAACATGCTCCTTCAACGGACTGTATCATGTCCTCGGAGGAATAATAAACCCAATCGAAGGAATATCACCTAACGATTTAAGAATCAATGAACTTCTTGAAAGATCATTGAAAGAAAACATCAAAGAGATAATACTCGCCTTGCCCGCAACCATCGAAGGTGACACTACTAACTATTATCTTTCAAGAATCTTAAAAGATTTTAACGGAACCATAAGTACAATAGCAAAAGGAATATCCGTCGGCGACGCATTGGAATACGCCGACGAAGTCACTTTGGGAAGATCCATCGCAAACAGAATTCCGTACGGGAAATGATAAGGCGAAGGCTAAGACTAAGGCTTTGGCTTTAGCTTATACGTCATTCCTTCTCGGAAATCATTTCATCAATATCAAAAAGATTCAATTGGTTTTCAGTAAGATATAATTCAGCAGGCACTTCATATTCGTAATGAGAGATGAAGCGTTCTATGCTTTTCTTTATCAATTTTATAGGTGTAGTTTTTCTGGCCTTACAATAATTCCTAAGAGATTTATATTGACCAGATGTCAATTTGAAAGTCACCGCATGATATTTGTAACTCCTGCGGCGACTTTTCTTTTTATTGACATTAGATGACATAAATTTTCAGTTTTCAATTATCAACTTTCAATTATCACTTTTCAACTGCTTCATCAAGCATCATCTGTGCAAGACGTTCAGCTTCAGCTTCAGTTTTGCCTTCTGAATAAACTCTGATGATAGGTTCTGTGTTAGACTTACGCAAATGCACCCAACCTTCTTCAAAATCGATCTTGACACCGTCGATAGTCGTAACCTGTTCATTTTTAAACTTATCGGCTATCTTTTCCAAAATCTCATCTACATTTGTCGAAGGAGCGAGTTCTATTTTATTCTTAGACATATAATACAATGGGAATCTGGATTTCAATTCAGAGCAAGAGCATTGAGATTCACAGAGATAAGTCAAGAAAAGTCCGACACCGACGAGAGCGTCACGGCCATAATGCAATTCAGGATAAATGATGCCTCCGTTGCCTTCACCGCCGATGACAGCATTGACTTCCTTCATCTTTTCGACGACGTTGACTTCACCGACAGCCGCCGCAAAATATTCAGCGCCAAACTGTTTCGTGACATCACGCAGAGCTCTTGTTGAAGAAAGATTTGAGACAGTATTACCTTTTTTGTGTTGTAAAATGTAGGACGCTACTGTAACAAGAGTGTATTCTTCTCCATACATCTCTCCTTTTTCATTGATGAAAGCCAGACGATCGACATCAGGGTCAACGACGATACCGAAATCGGCGCCGACTTCTTTCACCTTAGCGCAGGTCTCGACCAGATTCACTGCGAGCGGTTCAGGATTATGAGCGAAATTACCGGTAACTTCGCAATTCAGTTCAACAATATCATTGACACCTAATTTCCTCAACAACATCGGGATAGCGATGCCGCCTGTTGAGTTAACAGCGTCAACGACGACTTTAAGATTTGCATTCTTTATGATTTCCTTATTGACGAGAGGCAAATTGCAGACCATGTCAACATGACGTTCAATCCAGTCATTTTCTACGGAATAAGTACCGATTTCGTCGATATAAGAAAATTCGTAATCGTCGGCAGCCGCTTTGTTGAGCAGCCATTCTCCGTCTTCCTTAGAAATAAATTCGCCTTTGGCATTCAACAACTTCAAGGCGTTCCATTCTCTTGGATTATGACTTGCGGTAAGAATAACGCCGCCATCAGCCTTCATTTCCGTGACAGCTACTTCAACTGTAGGCGTTGTGCTCAGACCAATATCAATAACATCTGCGCCCATAGCCTGCAAGTTGCCGCAAACCAATTGGTTAACCATTGTTCCCGAAAGACGTCCGTCACGTCCGACAACGATGCGAGGACGTTCAACGCCAGAACGACGAATCAAACATATAAAAGCTGATGTAAGTTTTACAATATCAACAGGAGTGAGTCCTGAATCAGGTTTTCCTCCTATGGTTCCTCTGAAACCAGAAATAGATTTAATTAATGGCATAACATATATTTTTTGCAAATATAAGACAGATTTTTTTAAATTTGCAAAAAAAAGATATGGGATTTGACGATGATAATTTTCTTGATGATTATGAGATTCAAGAGTTGATCGATAAGTTTGAAAATCAACTCGAAAGCGGTATGCCAATGTTTTTTGACGCCGATGAATTGAACATTATCATAGAACATTACGTTCAAAAGAATGACATCGAAAAAATTAACGCAATCGCAGATTTAGCAAGCAGATTTCATTCTTCAAATCCTTTAACAAATTTGATTATGGCGAAAAAATATCTATCCGTACAAGACGCTTCAAATGCCATAATCTATCTCAATGACAGCAACAACAACACAGAAGATCCTGATTATCAACTAAGCCTCGGTTATTGTTACTCTCTTATGGACGAGCATGAAAAGTCGCTGTCGGCTTACAAGAAAGCCGTCAAGCTTCTAGAGAAAGACAATTGTGACGACATTTACAATTCGATGGCCGTTGAATACATGTTGTTGAGGGACTACGAACATGCGCTTCATTATTTCAAGAAAGGCATCAAGGCGAGCCCCGACATCATGGAGCAATATGCGGAAATTCTGAACTGTTATTTTTTCCTCGACAAGGTGGATGAAGCCGTCGATTTTTTCAAGGACGAAGTCGATAAAAATCCATATAGCATAGCTGCCTGGATGACTTTGGGCAACTGTTATCTCAGACTGCATCTTCTTGAAAAAGCAGCCGAACAATACGAATACGCATTGGCGATAAATCAGCATTATCCGAACGCTTATGTCAATATCGCCACGATCTTCAATGAATTAGACAGATACAAAGACAGCATAGAGACAATAGAAGAAGCTTTCAGAAACAAGGTAGAGAAACCTATTCTATATTGCCTTTACGGCGAAGCTCTGGCGAAAACCGGAAATAAACTGGAAGCCATCGCCAACTTCAAGAAAGCCATCGAATTAGACGAAAACGTCGCTGAAGCTTACGCAGGAATCGGTTTTGTCTTCTGCGAAGAAAACAATCATAAATCGGCGATAAAATTCCTGAAACGCGCACACGAGCTCTCTCCTTATAACACTGATTATCTTTTCGTTCTTGTCGAAGAACACAACAAAATAGAGAAATTCAAGACTTCATTAAAATATCTTAAAGAAATAGAAGAGCTTTTTCCTTACGACATAAATCTTTACATCTCGTACATGGAAGTCTATATTTTGCTGGACGACGTGAAAAAAGCCATCAAGGCGATCGAGAAAGGATTGCGACTCCTTGGAAAACAGGCGCCTTTGCTATACCGATTGGCGTTCATAAATTTCGTTGACGAAGAATACGAATTGGGAATGTTAAACTTGGAAGAAGCTTTATCACTCGATTATGAAGGAGTTCAAGAATTCATAGACTTCGACTACAACTTCATAATGAATAACGATGATATTGTTAATTTAATCAATAAATATAAAAACAACAAATAGACAATTATGAATCAGTACTTTTCAAATTTCCTGAAAGGAATTGGAATCGGTTCTGCAAATGTGATTCCTGGAGTGTCGGGCGGCACAATAGCATTAATAACCGGCATTTTTGAACGTTTGATAAACGCCTTAAAATCTTTTAACCTAACAGCCATCAAGTTGTTTTTCAGCGGCAAATTCAAGGAATTCGCCCAACATACCGACCTCGGCTTTTTGGCATCAGTAGGCAGCGGCGTCGTAGTAGCCATTCTTTCAATTGCGAGATTATTTGAATTTCTATTCGCGGAATATCCGATATACCTCTGGTCATTCTTCTTCGGAATGATTTTGGTATCAATATATTACGTCGGAATAACTATCGAAAAATTTAACTGGAAGGTGTTACTTTCATTCTTGATCGGAACAGCTTTCGCCTTGTTTATAGCATTCGGAACTCCAGCCAAAGGAAACAGCAACTTGGTCTATCTGCTAATATGCGGAGCTGTAGCTACTTGCAGCATGATTCTGCCCGGATTGTCAGGCTCTTTCGTATTAGTGTTGATGGGTAACTATCAGCTCATTATGATTGACGCCGTCAACGACCTGAACCTCAAAATATTACTTCCTGTAGCATTTGGCGGAATCGTCGGATTGCTGGCTTTCTCTCACCTTTTATCTTGGATATTTAAAAATTACAGAGACATAACCATCTCCGTATTGACAGGTTTCATCTTGGGAAGTATGCCGATTATATGGCCTTGGAAAAAAGACATCATCACTTATTTCGGCAGCGAAGCAAAAGTTACAGGCTACGAATATTATTTCCCTGAACTCAACATGGAATTCGCCATCGCATTAGTAATAATGTTAATAGGCGCAGGTATCATCGTCCTGACTGAAAAAATGGCGAAGAAGAAATAGTGTAGTGTTTAGAGTTTAAAGTCTAAGGCTTGAAAAATTAATTCTAAAGTTCTAGAGTTCTAAAGTTCTAAAGTTCTAGAGTTCTAAAGTTCTAAAGTTCTAAAGTTCTAAAAAGGTGTTTGGTTTACTTGGAAAGTCGTTGGGGCATTCTTTTTCAAAGGATTATTTCACGGAGAAATTTTCCAGGCTGAACCTTGACCATACTTACCAGAACATAGAACTTAAAGACATTGGCGAGATAATACCTTTCGTTAAAGAAAATAAAAAGTTAAAAGGTTTTAACGTAACAGTTCCTTACAAAGAAGCCATCATCCCTTATCTTGATGACATTGACGACATTGCGAAAGAAGTAGGTGCTGTGAATACAGTGAAAGTCTATGACAACGGAATGTTAAAAGGCTTTAACACCGATGTTGTTGGATTTGAGAAGTTGCTTAATGAGACGCAAAGACGCAGAGACGCAAAGACGCAGCTTTTTAATAAAGCTTTGATTTTGGGTAGCGGCGGTGCGTCGAAGGCTGTTCAATATGTTTTGAGGAAAGAGAACATTACTTTCAGAGTAGCGAGCAGGTCTTGGCAATTAGGAATGAGGAATGTAGAGACGGCACTCCAGTTGCGTCTATCTGAATCAGGAATTTCTTATGAGGAAATTAATTCTGTTGGATTTTCACCTTATACAATAATAATAAACACGACGCCGGTAGGGATGTTCCCGAATGTTAATGAATGTTTAGAACTTCCCTACTCCACCATAAATCCGCATCATGTCTTCATTGATTTGATTTATAATCCGGAGGAGACTTTATTTTTGAAAAAAGCCCGTTTAAAAGGAGCCGCTACTTTCAACGGCATGACGATGCTCTACGAACAAGCGGAAGCGGCCTGGAAAATATGGGGTTCAGGAATTTAGGAGTTCAGGAATTCATTGCTGATAGCTAATAACTTAAAAGGACGCGATTATTCGTATCCCTACATAGCATTATTGAAACAAAACAAGACGTTTTTATCAAAGAAGGTGGAATACGAGAAAAGATGACTACCGCACGAATTAATTACAAAAAAGGCAAACTGCCATAATTATTCGGTGGATACGGTTGATACGAAATGAATCAAATAAATCGGATGCGCTTCGCTTTTATTCTACTACTGGACGCACTGAATGACCGTCGTAGCGGTAGCTGCCGTACATGTTCTGATTGACACTATTGAAGTAGAGGTCGTACGCGCGGCTGTCGTAGTAGCCGCCGCTAGGAGTAGAACTCCAATAGCAACCGTGGCTTCCAGCGTAGTAGAGCGATGACCCGCCACGGTAGCCCGCAGCAGGGAGGAAGATGCTGTTGCCGTTAGTACCTGTTACCTTATAGCCGTTAACGCCGTTCTGTGTAGTCCACGTCCAGGTGCATTTTTTTAATAATTCCTCATATTCTGCTTTTGTCGGCATCCTCCATGCGCCGCCC
>JAZLEO010000002.1:0-19656 GCA_045615285.1 Bacteroidales bacterium | reverse complement strand
AAATTATCGAATGAAAATCCCATGGAACCGTCGCGGTTCAGCATGTCATAGTCCGTGCGGAAATACGCATCAGACTGTGCCACAATACAATAGGGAATAATGGTTAAAATACTAAAAATCAGTATCCTGAGGATATTTTTCGCTCTCATGGCTTTATTTTTGTTCAGGCCGCTAAGATATGAAATACATCCGAGATGTCAAAGGGGAAAGTGAGGTAATTTTTGGGTTTTTAAAAAACTGAATTTTACTATCTTTGCAAGCATGAGGAAAGTCGTATTTGTCATATTAATAACTGTTCTTGGCTTATGCTGTAGCGCTCAGGAGTTTTCTTTTCCAACGGCATCATGTCATGGTTTTAAAATAATTTCACAAAGAGACAACAGCATCAGCATTTCTCATCAAATCAAATCAATAAGAATCAATGACGGGAAAATAATATTAAACAATTTTAACATTTACGAAGAAAACACTCCTTCCCTACCTTCCAACAGCAGTTATATTTTGATTCCTAATGACTCCAATCCTAAAATAAAATTAACTTCTTTCAAGAAAAAAGAAATCGAAGACATCGAATTAATTCACGATTCAAAAAATGAATTTGAAACATCCGATTTATTCAAGATGTCCGACACTATAAATATCAGAGGATTCAACTTTATAATTCTTAACATTTCCCCTTTTCACTATGATAAAGACAACAATTGTCTTAGCGTTTTTTATGATATAAATCTGGAGATCTCATACGGCACAAGAAACATAGCTTACGGAGAAGACAAATATCGCGACAAAGAATGGGATAACATTCTAAGAGACATGGCGTTAAACAATGAGATGATCGATGATTTCGATTATGATCGTAATGTTAAAAATATTTTAGAAAATGATTTGGAAGGCTGCCAATACCTCATCGTTACCCCAGACAATAACGGCATCAGTCAATGGGCCGACACTCTGGCAAAATTCAGAAACGAACAAGGAATCTTAACAAAAGTACTATCCATCAACGAAATAGGAGAAAATCTGCCGATGAATATCAAAAATTATTTTAACGATATTTATAAAAACTGGGCTCTCGTCCCTTCGGCGATTTTACTCTTCGGCGACTATAGCCTCGACAAAACCCAAAGCATCACTTCTTTCTATCTTAAAGATCATCCGGAGACAAATCTATCGTATCTCACTGATAATAAATTCGTTGATTTCAACAACGACGACCTCCCAGAAATATGCGTCGCAAGAATTCCAGCTGCAACTCCTGAACAAGCGAAATTGATAGTAAACAAGACCATTCGCTATGAAACTCAACCTTCTACAAATCCTGATTACTACGACAAACCTATTACCGCCATGGGATTTGAGGAGTCAAGATGGTTCCAGTTATGCTCCGAGATAATTGCAGGCTACTTTGAAAAAAACGGCAAAAACCCGTCACGTCTGAACGCCATTTATAGCGGAAAACCGGATTCCGTCTGGTCAACCGCCGACAACACAGACGTAATCGTCAATTTTTTCGGGCCCGACGGACTGGATTACATACCTTCTGATTTACGGCATCTTACGAATTGGAACGCAGACCAAAACGAGCTGACCGACGCTATCAATAAAGGTACATTCCTGATTCAGCATCGCGATCACGGACAATATCAGGCTTGGACGAATCCTTATCTGTCGAATATGGAAATTAATACGTTAATAAATGACGATCTTACTTTCGTGATGTCGGCCAATTGCAGGACGGGAAACTTCAATTATGGCGAGGGTGATGACGATTGTTTTGCCGAGCGTTTTCTGCGTGTCGAAAACGGCTGCGTCGCAATAGTCGCTGCCTCCGAAACTTCTTACTCTTTCGTCAACGACACCTACGTCTGGGGATTCTACGATTATCTATGGAACGATTTCATTCCTTCTTACGGCAACAATAACAACAAGTTACAATATCCGGCATTCGCCAATTCCTCCGGAAAATATTTCCTGAAGCAGTCGTCATGGCCTTATCTCGACGACAATAAAAAAATCACATACAACTTATTCCATTTCTTCGGCGACGCTTTTCTCAAGCTAAACAGCGAGATGCCGCAGACAATAAACATCAACTATCCCAAAGAAATTGACAGCGAAACGACTTCTTTCCAAATAACGAAAAACGCTGACGTCTCATTATGTCTTTCCGTAAACGGCAGAATAATAGCGCTTTCAACCAGCGACGACAGTATAATAAACATTAACGCTCAACGAAGCGGTACAAAGATAAAAGTCGTCGCCACGAAACAGAATCATTTCCGTCACGAAGGTTATATTTCTGTTAAAAGTAATTTAGATTCCGATGCGCTGAACATCTACCCTAATCCAGCGACTGACTTTGTTAACATTGAAAGCATCGGCATAAAACGCATTGACATTTATAATAATGTAGGGCAAAAAGTCAAAGAAATCGACAACAGCGAAGTTTCTTCAGAAATAATCCATCTGGACTGCGGTTCGCTAAAAAAAGGACTCTTTCATCTCGATGTCATCTACGAAGATAAAAGAGTCTGCAAGGCTTTAATTGTATATTAATTTTAACAAAAAAAAGACGTCACCGTGAAGTGACGTCATATTTATCAATTAACTTTTTCCAGTTTTGTATTGTTTTCCCACTTATCGAGGTTGAATGTCAAGCTGAAGCGCAATGTACTTTCAAGAGGGTTAGAACCTGAAGTAGCGGTGTTATTGACAGGAACGAGATAAGAAACATCGATATTAAACACGTTGTATCTCAAGCCGGCACCGAAAGTAAGATAACGGCGGTTACCTTTCATCTGAGCTTCATGGAAGAAACCTGTACGAACCGAGAATGTGTTATTGTACCAATATTCAGCGCCTGCGCCTATTGTGAATTCCTTGATTTCTTCGCTGAATCCACCAGGAGCGTCATAGAATGATTGTATCATACCTTGAACAGTTCCCACGTCATCAGACATACCAGACTCAATCACAGGTTCGCCGTTTTCATATATTATAGAACCTGATTCGTTTGTTTTGTATTTTGGAGGTGTTGGCACCAACAATTTATTTAAATCTACTGAAAAAGCCAATGAGTTATAATCGTCGATGTCGAGTTTCAATGTAGGTCCGAAGCGTAAGTTTGTAGGGATGAAATCTTTTTCCAAGTTAGATTCGTTATAGTTCATTTTGGAACCTATGTTTGAAATTGCAGCGCCCCAGGAAAAATTAGCGCCGATATTGTTGAACCAATAAACGTCTCTGGTGTAGAATACCGCGATGTCGGCAGCCACTGATACAGCAGCTTTTGAATAATCACGAATGCCTTGTGTCAAATTGGAATAAATGAAACGACCAGCGACAGATCCTGATATATATTGACCGAACTTACGAGAATACGCCACGTCGATGGCCCATTCATTTGGAGAGTATGTTCCCAAATCGTAATTTTGTTCATCAGTGAAGACGATGTCACCCAAGCTGAAATAACGCAATGTTGCAGCCACTGTTGATTTAGGGCTTACACGCTTTGAGACTCCGAGATAAGCGATGTTCATATCAGGAACCAATTTTCTCAACCAAGGGCTATATGCCAAACCGACTGAAAAATCTTCTTCAATAAAAGCATATTTAGCCGGATTCCAGTGCATTGAATAAACATCAGGAGATGTTGAAACACCGACATCACCCATAGCTGACGATCTGGCATCAGGTGCTATCACCATAAACGGAACAGCTGTAGATATTACATTATATTCCAAATTCTGTCCATAAATAGCGTCAATATGAACTTGATCATTTTGCGCATTCATACTCAAAGATGCGAAAAGCACCAAAGACAACAATGTAAAAAACTTAATTTTTCTCATATTTAACAATTTTATCCAATTAACGAAGTTGAAATGATATTATTGTATCTCATATTGTTTTCTGAAAAATAAAATCTTTGCAAAGATAACAAATTATTCAATTACTAATTTAGAATATCCCGATGTTTCTTCACCTTGAGAATTTCTTATCGTGACATGATACAGATACAAGCCGGCCGACAAAGGAGATCCGTCATCAGATTTGCCGTTCCACCTGACAGGTTCAATCCTCGCTGACGTTCCGTAACGATGTTCTTTAATAGTCTTAACCAACTGTCCCATAACATTATATATATTTATTTTCACATCAATTTCATTATCTTTCTGATTATGTTCAAAAGTAAAATTAGTATTGTCGCTCATTGGATTCGGATAGTTGGCAATGTTTTCTATTTCAATAATCTTACCGTTAACGACATTGAAAGTAATGGTCGCCGAATTTGAATTATTGTAAATATCCCAAGCTTTCAAAGTCAGTTCATGTTCGCCTTCATTCAGATTATAAAATTTGTAAGTCAGATAACCGAATTCGTCGTTTGACAGCGGAGCGTTATAGAACTGATTTATGACATAAGTCTTATCAGTAGCGCCTGACAGATAAGCTGTTATATCATGTCCGATTCCTGCGCCCGAAGTATTGATACCGTTTTCGTCTCTGAGATACACGATCAGGAGCGGATTTTCGTTCGTCATAGAACCGTCAACAAATTTCTCGTCGTCGATATATAATTTTATTTCAGGTCCTGCTTCGTCTGTTTCAGCATCCTGATTCATGCCGCCCACAATAATATCAGAGAAAGATCCGTGAGCGTCAGTCTTATCGTCGTAAGCGTACATACTTATCAGGCCATTGCCGTAGCTGTAATTAATATCCTTAGGCAAGGTGAAATTAGCGGAGAACGTTCCATTTTCGACATGAGTTTTACCTGTGTATATCAAACTGTTTTTGAGTTTAAATGCGAAAGGTGAAGCCTCATTTCCGTATGTGTTATAAGAGACATCTTTGTCATAAACATTGATTTCCAGAATTCCGTTGAAATCAGAGATGTGATTACCGAACGCATCATTCACCACACCTTTTATATTAATATCCTGCAACGCTTTCAAGGTATCGGTCACTGTTATATCATGTTCATTAACCGAAGTCAGTTCGATTATGTTTTTCGGATAATTCAGTCTCAGGGCAGGATCTCCGAAGAACACATACGCCTTTGAATTTTGGTCACCGACCTGTTTAGCATGGACATACACATCGCCCATGGTGATGAATTCTCCGCCTTCCATATCGAACAGATGTTCGTACAATAATTTCATAAGTCTCAGATTTGGATCCGAATAAGTGACGCGAGCTGTTGTCATCATTGCTATTGCGCCGCCGTTATGGTTAAGGAAGACATATTCGCCGGCGGATGTTCTCGTATGGTCATCGAAGCGGCTGAATTCACAGGAAGCTGTTATCATAAGATGCAGTTTCGGGGAGTTTCTCCACGAGAAAATATCCTCATTTGTCAATATTCTCTCAGCCGCCCATCCCACTTCACCGGCATGGCCTATGTAATTTATTATCGAAGTTCCCAATTCGACGCGATTTGTTATGGCAGCGTTACATTCTGGCGCACGCTGTCCGCTTGAAGTAGCGACCTGTGGATATGCGTCAAGATATATCTTGTCGAAGACCACGTCATCGCCGCCGTTTTCCTTAACCAGCTCTTCCAATTGTTCGGCGTGTCTCATGTAATAGGTAGCGTCATCATCAGAGACAAAAGTAATCACCTTACGCCAAGAGCCCATGCTTTCATTGTTCACGCTGACATAACGTTCAATTTTGTCTATCATAGCGTCGGCATCCTCCTGATTTGACACCGGCATTCTTCCTATTGCGACATCGACCAAAGACGTTCCATTCATAACTCCTTCATTATCATCAAGGCACACAAAATAATCGTCGGTAACTATACAAGCGTTAGAGCACGAAGTCTCCGATTCAAAAGAAGGGATAAAGCACACTTTTCCGCTTTTGTTTTTATAATCGTAGGAAGCGTCGCCAAACAGCAGCACATATCTCAAGCGCTGCCCCGACTTCTTATACAACATCCTTATATAATCACGTATCGCCGTTATATCTTGAGCGCCACACGAAAACTCATTATAAATCTGCTGAGGCGTAACGATCTCTATTTCAAGATCATCGAGACTGGAATGAATTTCTTTGAGACGTTCAGACTGCGAATAAAAATCAGGATGCGTTATAATAAGATAATCGAAATCATATTTGGAATGTAGGTTCTGATTAGCGACTGTTGAGACGAAAGTCACTGTCTTGTAAGAAGTCCCGTCGAAAGCTATAAATTCATTATTATCAGAGCCTTTCACTGAGAAAGCGGCCTTGTTCGACGAATACTGCAGCTGCATCTTCTTAGGTTCGCAAGGATTTGAGACGTCCCACACCTGCATCGAGCTGGTGGCAGAAGCAATCTCATAACGATAAATCTTGGAATCGCTGAAACATTCCGGATTTCTGAACGCCATCGAACCGCCTGTAAACTTCAGGTTTCTCCATGCGTTTATCGAAATATAATCGAGCCAGCCCGCCGACGAAACCGACGATCTCGAGTATGTCACCTCCATGTCAATGCCATCAGAAGACGAATTGAATTTCACGTTAGAAGTATTCATCACATTAGCGTACAATCCGTCGCCGACCACATTATGATCAGAAAGTTTCGTTATTTGTTTACCGTTCGCCTTGAAGGTAAAACTTGCGGAAGAAAAATTCCGTGACGCCACTTCCGCATACATATTACATTTCTTGTCTTTTATAAGGTTCGGAAACTTAAAGGCATACGTCATCGTTGTCACCGCATCGAACTTGTCATAATAATATGTAGCTCCCATATTATTAAGGTTATAGACATCTTTCTCAACAATCTGATAATCAACGAAAGAATTAACAACGACATCGTGATTTTCCGTTATCAGATCCGCATTCTCTATACGTTTTCCATCACCCGAATCCGTTGTCAGGAAAACATACGAATAATCAGAATACGGATTGGTTATTTTTTCATAAATTCCATTAACATTCTTCCATGTCAAAGGGCCTCTAGCATAAAAAACTACATAATCATTCTGATCGAAAGAACCGTCATTTTCACCGCTTACATATATCGGGATTTCGACCAGATCATCATTACGTTTCTCCATATTTACGGCAGGAAGCACTCCCCCTCCATTATGGAAAAGTTTGATATTCTTAGGATTTATCGAAGAGACAGGAACTCCCATAGCGGCAAGTTCCGAATATGTAATCTTATAGATTCCTGTAGAAGTCAACGACATCTTATACCACCTACCTGAAGCCAAGACCGAATTTTCCGCAAATACAGCACTTCTTTCTTTCTTAACAGATTTTAACATATAATGGACGTCACAAGAAATGACACGCATCATTTTACCATCTTTTTTAAAGAAAGGTGTCAATTCAAGACAAAGCTGGTGACTGTTTCTGGAAGTCTGTATGTAATAATTATATAAAGGTGTATTCCCGACATTTTGATTCAACAGAAGAAGCTCGTTCTCTGGCAGCGGCTCGAAATTTATGTTATCAATAAAGACATCTGCTTCAACATCATCAGAATATATCGGAATCTGGCATTTATATACAGGATTTTGGTTTTCCGAAAAATAATCATAACAAGCGTTATCGAAAGAAATACGTCTAATCGTATCCTGATAAGCATCCACTTCATTCACAACGCCTTTCCATTCAATATCAATCGTAAAAGAATTCATCTCCTGGGATTTAATGACGCTGCCGAAAAGGACGGAAATCAATAAAAAAAGAGACAAACGCAATCTATATGTATATAAATTCATCCTTCAAAAAAAATTAAAAACAATTTTGCAAATATACCAAAACAAAAACGAAAACGCAATAATAAATATTGTGACAAATATGTGCAAAAAAAAAAGATATTTTTTGAAATAATTAAAAAAAAATCCGTATTATTGCAAACCGAATTTAAAGAATATTTTTTGGTAAATACAAACAATATAACGTTACATTTTCTGTTTAGTAATTAGTTAAAAATTAAAATAATGCGTAAAGGAATCATTAAATCATTACTGTCAACATTATTGGTTGGAGTTTTGTTAGTATCTTGTAAAAACAATCAATCTTCGTCACGTACAACGGGATGGAATTACAACGACCCTGAAAACGGTGGTTTCTATATCATAGATTCACCAGAACAAATCACAGGTCCTGGACTTATTGCAATTGAAGGTGGTACATTCACAATGGGCGCTACTGTTGAGAATATATACTACGAATGGAATAACAATCCTAGACAAGTTACAGTTTCTTCATTCTACATGGACCAAACAGAGGTAAGTAACTTGGATTATTTGGAATATATCCACTGGCTCAACAGAGTTTACAAAGATTATCCAGAAGTCATCTCACAAGCTCTTCCTGACACATTAGTATGGCGTAACTCATTGTCATACAACGAACCAATGGTTGAGATTTATTTCCGTCACCCAGCATACAGAGATTATCCTGTTGTAGGTGTAACTTGGAAACAAGCTAACGACTATGCTTTGTGGCGTTCAGACAGAGTTAACGAAAAGCTTTTGGTTGACGCCGGAGTTTTATCATATTACAATGAACAAAACAAAGACTATCATTTCAGCACAGAAGCTTATTTAGCCGGTAGATATACAGGCGCTATCAATAACAGCAGCGACATTGTCGTAGATGACAATACAACAGACACTATCAGCGACGCTATCGTTACTGAAAACAGCGGCAATGAAAACGTAAGAAGAAGCCGTTCAAAGAACAACCAAGAAGGAAACCACAACTTACAAATGGAAGATGGTATTCTTTTGCCTAAATACAGACTCCCAACAGAAGCAGAATGGGAATATGCAGCTTTAGGTCTCATCGGTAACACTGAAAACGAAAACATCGTAGAACGTAAAGTATATCCATGGAACACAGACGGTTTAAGATCAAATCATCCTGACTATTACGGTGATTTCATCGCTAACTTCAAAAGAGGCAAAGGTGACTACATGGGTGTTGCAGGTAGCTTGAACGACGGTGCAGCGTTCCCAGCTCCAGTAGCTTCATACTGGCCAAACGACTTCGGTTTGTACAACATGGCTGGTAACGTTTCAGAATGGGTACTCGACGTATATCGTCCATTATCATACGAAGATTTCAATGACCACAACCCATTCCGTGGTAACTTCTACAACAGCGAAATCTTCTCTGAAGTCAACGATACTATAAACCAAGGTTTATATCATCCAAATCATAATGACGGTGACTTCATGTCAGTTATCCAAGATAGCTGGAGCACAATGGAAAAAGAACAAGAAGAATACACTGTTATGATGTATGATCCTAAAACAACTTTGATTTCAGATAAATCACGCGTTTACAAAGGCGGTTCATGGGCAGATGGTCCATATTACTTAAGCCCTTCTGTTCGTAGATTTATGAATGAAGACGAAAGTTCATCAACAGTTGGTTTCAGATGCGCCATGAATAAAATTGGCAATGCATTAGCAAAATAAAACATTCATTTTATATAATGTAAGCCGTCAAAAAAGACGGCTTTTTTTTGGTCTAATTATGAAGGTCATAGAACAGATTTATCAGCTATATTCTCAGAATCACATCATCTCGACTGACAGCAGAAAAATTATTCCGGGCTGCGTCTTCGTAGCTCTGAAAGGTGAACATTTTGACGGTAACGACTTCGCTTATCAAGTGGCAAAAGACAATGTAGCAGCATGTGTCATCGCCGACAGAAAAGACCTGCCTAGTCACGAACGTCTGTTTATAGTTGAAAACAGCCTTACAACTCTTCAAGAATTGGCCAAACTTCATAGGGAAAGAATCAAAATTCCTGTCATCGGCATTACCGGAACAAATGGAAAGACAACCACTAAAGAACTGATTTCTACTGTTTTATCTCAAAAATTCAATATCATATATACACAAGGTAACTTCAATAATCATTTGGGAGTTCCTCTGACATTGCTTCAAATAAAACCTGACACAGAAATAGCAGTCGTGGAAATGGGAGCCAATCATCCTAAAGAAATCGAATTGCTCTGCTCCATCGCTCAACCTGATTACGGAATCATAACAAACATCGGCAAAGCTCATATCGAAGGCTTCGGAAGTTTCCAAGGCGTGATAAATACAAAAAAAGAACTTTACGATTATCTTAAAAATAAAAACGGTAAAATATTCTTAAATAACGACAACCTTTTATTAAAAGAAATATCGTCAGGATTATCAAATATAACATACGGAAAAAATGACGACGCTGATTGCCATGCGTCGATTTCATCATCAAATCCGTATCTGTCAGTGGTTTGGAACGATAGCGAAATAAACACAAAACTTGTCGGAGACTATAATTTTGAAAACGTAATGGCTGCTATTTCAGTGGGCTGCTATTTTAACATAGAGAAAAACCTGATAATCAGAGCTTTGGAAGACTACTCCCCTACCAACAACCGCTCGCAATTCATAAAGACACAAAAAAATGAAATAGTGATGGATGCCTATAACGCAAATCCCGTAAGCATGTATCACTCAATCAGAAATTTCAAAAATATAAGCGACGAAAAACATCTATTAATAATAGGTGACATGAAAGAACTCGGACAAGATTCTTCTGACGAACATATCGAAATAATCAAACTAATCAGACAACTGAATTTCAATGATGTAATTCTGGTCGGAACCGAATTCCGCAAAACAGAATCCGGATTTTTGTCGTTTCTGAACGTAGATGAACTCATCAGTTATCTCAATGAAAATGAAATCTCAGGAAAGAAAATTTTGATAAAAGGTTCGCATAGTATTCACTTAGAAAAAATAGTAAGTCTTTTATAATTATGAGAGATTTTAAGGTAATCGGTTTAATGTCAGGAAGTTCCCTCGATGGCGTTGATATTGCATATATAAACTTCAGCCACGACAACAAAAAATGGTTCTTCCAAATTGTCGAGGCTGGCAATGTCCCTTATACTGCATATTGGAAAGACAAATTATCAGAAGCTTTTAACAAAAACGAATCAGAACTCAAAGAACTCGATATAGAATATGGCAAATATCTCGGCTCTGTCACGAAAAAATTCATAAAAAAATATGAGTTGGAGCCTAAACTTATAGCTTCACACGGACACACAATTTTCCATTTGCCTGAAAAAAAATACACACTGCAAATTGGCGACGGACAAGAAATAGCGAACGCTACTGGAATAATGACTATCAACGACTTCCGAACAGAAGACGTTTCAAAAGGAGGCCAAGGAGCTCCTCTTGTGCCAATCGGCGACAAATATCTATTTGCAGAATTTCCAATCTGCCTTAACATAGGTGGAATCGCTAATGTCTCGTATGATATTAATAACAAACGTATTGCGTATGACATCTGCATGGCGAACCAATTATTGAACTATCTTGCTAACAAACTCGGCTACGACTATGACAACAATGGCAATTTCGCACGCCAAGGTACAGTAAACCAAGAACTTCTGAATGAACTGAATAACAATTCATTCTACGACAAAAAAGCACCTAAGTCATTGGGACGGGAATTTTTTGAAGAACACCAACATTCGCTCATAGAAAAATATAATATCCCGACAAAAGATTTATTGGCAACAGCTACTGAACATATTGCCTGCCAGATAGTTAATTCTACAAATATACTGGAGAAATCGAAAATGCTGATCACTGGCGGAGGTGCAAAAAACAATTTCCTGATCGAACGAATCTCAAAAATGAGCAAACACGAAATCATAATTCCCGACACTATGATTATCGATTATAAGGAAGCCCTGATCTTCGCATTCCTCGGAGTATTGAAACTGGAAAGCAAAGTAAATGTATTATCATCCGTAACAGGCGCTATATCAGATAGTTCAAGCGGGAAAATTTGGCTTCCAAATTTATAATATTTATAGAAAAAAATAGTTAATATAATAACAAAAGTAAAAAAACATGAATTTATTAAACGTTCTCATTCAAGTATCAAACACAGTAATCAATTCACCTGAAGCGGAAGAAATCAGAATGTCTTTATGGGAATTGGCAAAAGAAGGCGGCTGGATTATGTTAGTGCTCGCAATTTTCTCAGTAATAGCGGTTTACATCTTCAGTGAAAGATTCGTCGCCATCAACAAAGCATCTAAGAAAGATGACAACTTTATGAATCTGATTCGTAACTTTATGATTGAAGGTAAGTTAGACGAAGCAAAAAATTTATGCAAACAAACTGACACCTCTATTTCAAGAATGATTGAAAAAGGCATCTCAAGAATAGGCAAACCTCTCAACGACATCCAAACAGCGATAGAAAACGTCGGCAATTTGGAAGTCAGCAAGTTGGAAAAAGGTGTCGCTCTGATCGGAATGATTTCCGGTGCAGCTCCTATGTTAGGTTTCCTCGGTACTGTAACAGGTATGATCCGAGCATTCTATGATATGTCTATGGCTGGAAACAATATTGATATTGAATTACTTTCAGCTGGTATCTACGAGGCTATGGTGACAACTGTAGGAGGTTTGTTCGTCGGTATCCTCGCCTACTTGCTCTATAACATCATTGTCGCCAAAATCGATAAAGTCGTGAATTTGCTCGAAAGTAAAAGCATCGAATTCATGGACGTTTTAAATGAACCAGCTTGACAATGAACAATTAACAATTGACAGTTAAGAATGAAAAGTTAATTTATAATTGTGAATTGTAAATTGTACATTGTGAATTCTAAATCATAAAGATTATGGCAATAAAATCTAGAAATAAAAGAAATATCGACTTCAATTCGTCATCTATGTCGGATTTGGTTTTTCTCTTATTGATTTTCTTCATGTTAACATCGACATTGGTAGCTCCTAATGCGGTCAAGTTGCTGCTTCCTTCAAGTAAAAGCAAGACGATGTCGAAACAAACCATAACGGTTTATGTTGACGACAAAAATCAGTATTATGTCGGTGAAAAACCTGTCAAAGAATCTGAATTGGAAAATAAAATCCATGAAGGATTAGCTGGTCAGATTGAAGGAACTGTGGTGATACGTTCCGACAAAAGTGTCTCAATTCAATATATTGTAAATATCATTGACGCTGTAAACGAAATCAACCAAAAGACTGATAATCAACATAAAGTTTTGTTAGCTACATCTAATAAGAAATGACAAATAAAGACAAAAACAAATTATTTGGAATCATTATGACAGTCGTTTTTCATACGATTGTCATAATTTTGCTTTTTACTTTATGTTTCAGGACACCGCTTCCTCTTCCTGGAGAAGCCGGTGTAGAGGTTAATCTTGGGATGTACGCTCAAGGAATGGGCAAGGAAAGCAAGCCTAACATCGCCCCTGCCCCGAAACCTGTTCCTGCACCTAAAGTAGAAGAGCAAACTCCTCAACCTACTGAAGACGACATCGTAAGTGAAGACGAAGAAACACCTGCGATAGAGCCTGAAAAAGAAGATGTTAAGGAAGAAAAAGAAGATGTGAAAAAGACAGAGGAAATTGTTGAACAAGAAGAAATCGTTGAGGAACAGCCAGAAGAAAAGGTAGAAGAAAAACCTGTCATCAATCAAAGAGCGATGTTCCAGGCTCCTAAAAACAATAACGGATCTTCTTCAGAAGGCAACACTCAAAAAGAAGGCATCCAAGGTAATCCTAACGGATTGAAAGACATAGACAGATATGAAGGTAACGGCGGCAGTGGCGGAGGTCCTGCCTACGACTTAGGCGGTCGTGGCGCCAAAAGCATATCTTCTCCAAGCCGAGACATCAGCGAAGAAGGCAAGGTGGTGGTAGATATTTGGGTTGACAAAGAAGGTCGGGTTCAAAGAACGGAAATAGGCAAAGGAACGACGGTGACAAACACTTCCATGCGTAATTCAGCCCTGGAAGCCGCCAGAAATTCTATTTTCAACAGAGACGAAAACGCCGCCGAACTTCAAAAAGGAACGATAACTTATACATTCATTTTAAGACAATAAACACAAAAAATCATGAATTATAATGAAACTTTGAATTGGATGTTCAACAAACTCCCTATGTATCAACGCATCGGAGCAGCAGCCTACAAAGCAGATCTGAATACCACTATAGAAATACTGGATTATCTCGACAATCCTCAAAATAATTTCAAGTCGGTGCATGTCGCCGGCACCAATGGCAAAGGCAGCACCTCACACTCGTTGGCTTCTGTCTTCCAAGAAGCAGGTTACAAAACAGGCCTTTACACCTCACCTCATCTCCGCGACTTCAGAGAACGTATCCGTATTAACGGCGAAATGATTCCTGAAAATGAAGTAATTGATTTCATTGAAAATCACAAACAAAAATTAGAACAACTTGAATTGTCTTTCTTTGAGATGACAGTAGCGATGGCCTTCGACTATTTTAGAAAAGAAAAAGTCGATATTGCTATTATTGAAGTTGGAATGGGCGGCCGCCTCGATTCGACAAACGTCATAAATCCTGAACTCTGCGTCATCACAAACATCTCATTGGATCACATCAAGTTCCTGGGCGACTGTGAAGAAAAAATAGCTGCCGAAAAAGCAGGCATCATCAAGACACAGATTCCTGTCGTAATAGGCGAAACCCAGAGTGGCAGCGAAAATGTATTCATCAATACAGCCAAAGAAAAAAACAGTCCTATATATTTCGCCGACCAGATATTCGAATGTAAGAAAAATAACAGCTACTCGCTGGAATACAACGACTTCGACATTTACAAGACAACAGATATTTACATTAAAAATCTGGAATTCCCACTATTGGGAAATTACCAAAAGAAAAATCTCGCCACCATAATCTGCGCTTTGGATATTTTGAAAGAAAAATTCAAGATAGAAGACAGACATATCACCGACGGATTAGCCAAGGTGGTGAGCAACACAGGTCTGATGGGCAGATGGCAAGTCATCAACAAAAAGCCTCTGGCTATAGCCGACACCGGACATAACGTCGCGGGAATCAATGAAGTGAACAAACAGCTCGCTGAAACGAAATACGAAAAACTGCATTTTGTGTTAAGTGTCGTCAACGACAAAGACATCGACGGAATCTTGGAATTATTACCAAAAGAAGCCGAATATTATTTCTGCAAAGCCGACATCCCTAGAGGATTAGAGGTGGAAATCTTGGCAGGAAAAGCAAGAAACTGCGGATTGAAAGGAGAAATATATGATTCCGTCAAACAAGCTTACGCTGCCGCTTTGGACAATGCCGCAGAAAAAGATTTGGTCTTTGTCGGAGGCAGCAACTTTACAGTAGCGGAAGTTGTTTAAAAAACATATAAAATCAGAACCTCAAAAAAAGAAAAAATTGAGGTTCTGAAATTTTGAGTTTTAAATAAAAGATTATATTTGTAAAATAAAAAATCCATTGTGCGTAAATCGTTCGTAAATATCATATTATCAATACTCATGGCGTTATTAATAACGTCATGTTCCGTCAAAAGAAATGTGCCGGAAAATAAAATGATATTGAAACGTAACTATGTGGAAATACATTCCAACGACGTCGATTTCACAAAATCTGATATCTCCCCTTACATCACGCAATCGGCGAATCCAAATTTTCTGGGCATTATGCCGCTGACATGGATTTATTATAAAACAGAAAACAAAACCGACAAAAAATTCTTCAGTTGGATAAATAAAACCATAGGCGAAAAACCAGTCTATTTCAACGAAGAACTAAAGGAAACATCTGTCACTCAGATAAATAAATACTTGAATGACATAGGATATTTCAATTCTGGAATTTCCACTGAAGTAAAGGATAAAAAAGGTATCGCAAAAGTTTTCTATAACATATACCCGGCAAATCCTTATATAATAGACACCGTAACATATAGCATAAACGACACTACAATACAAGGTTACGTAAAAGAAATCGAGGAAACACTACCTGTAAAAAAAGATAAGATATACAACGCCTTCGACCTTGACGATGAAAGAGATATGATAACCGAATATCTCAAAAACAACGGTTATTATTTTTTCACGAAAGATTATATCTTTATGGAAGTTGACACCAATTTCAACAATAAAAAAGCAAAAATAAATATCAGAATCGACAATATAACTAATCAGGTCACACAAAAATCAGAAAATCATAAACAGTTTCATATCAATAACATATATATATATCCTAAAGGTTCTTCATTAAATAATGTCAAAATTGACACCACAAAATACACCTTCGAAATCAACAAACAACTTGGCGATGAGACATTCTATTTCGTTTATAGTGAAAAACCAAAAATCAGGTTCAAAACTTTTGACAATATAATTCAGATACACACCGGCAGCCTCTACAATCTTCACAACGTAACTCAGACATACAAAGCGCTTAACAACCTGAAAATCTATAATTTAAACAACATAGACTTTGAGCCTGTGAAAAACGACAGTCTCAATCTTCTTGACTGCAACATCGTTCTGAACAGAGCTAAAGTGAATTATTACAGCGTACAGTTGGAAGGCACAAATTCGAGCGGCGACTTGGGCATTCTCGGAAGTTTCACTTACAGAAACAAAAATATTTTCAAGGGCTCAGAAGTATTCAACATAAATTTAAGAGCCGGTACCCAAGCTCAATCCGTACTTGACGACGAAGGTAACACAAGCCTGTTCAACACCAAAGAGTTCGGTATCGAAGCCAGCATCTTTTTCCCTCAGTTCCTGAGTCCTGTGAAATTAAAAAACTTCGCCAAAGAATATCAGCCAAGAACCACATTGACAACAGGTTACAACTTACAAGCCAGGCCTATCTATACAAGACAGATAACGCTGCTCACATTCGGTTACAACTGGATGAAAAACAAATATGAACAACACATTTTGACGCCAATCACTCTTAACAGCGTTAAAGTTGACCCGACTCCGTCTTTCGAAGAAATCCTGGAAAAAGAAACGAACCAACGTATCAAAGATCAATATACAAGCCACTTGATTTTTGGTCTTGACTACACTTATATATTTAATAATCAAAATGTCAGATTCCTGAAAGACTTCTTTTATTTTAAAGCCAACATACAGTCGAGCGGTAATCTTTTGTCTGCTTTCAACAATACATCTTTCATAAAAACCGTCGATAATTACCATGAAATTTTCGGCATCAGATATGCGCAATATTTACGTTTAGCCCTTGATTTCAGATATTTCAAATATGTAATCGGTGAGAATCAAATCGCTACACGTTTCATGTTAGGTGTCGGAATGCCTTTCGGTAATTCAAACGACATGCCTTTCGAGAAAAGTTTCTACGCAGGAGGTTCCAACGGTATGAGAGGATGGCAGTTCCGCGAATTAGGCCCAGGAACGTTCAACAATCCTGACGGACTGAATATCGAACGTATCGGTGACATACAGCTGGAATTCAACTTGGAATACCGTTTCCCGATACACAGTTTCATCAAAGGAGCCATCTTCACAGACATAGGCAACATTTGGACTATGAGAGAAAATGAGACTTTCGTAGGCGGAGAATTCAAGTTTGACACTTTCTACAAACAATTAGCCACCGACTTCGGCATTGGAATACGTTTCGATTTCTCGTTCTTCCTATTCCGTCTTGATGCCGCAGCTCCTATCGTCAACCCAGCTTATCCAGAAGGCGAACGCTGGAGAATCAGCAAGTTACAATTCAACGATTTTATTCTTAACTTCGGTATCGGTTATCCATTCTAATATTTCTTATTATGGATAGAAACACCTTATATAATATATTGTCAGCCAATTTCGGCTTTGTCCCGACAGAAGATCAAGCGAAAGTTCTATATCATCTTTCCGCATTCATCTTGACACAAAAGGAAAAACCGGTTTATCTCTTGAGAGGTTATGCAGGAACAGGAAAAACCACGCTCGTTTCCACTCTGGTGAAAACGCTGCCACAGATTGGTATGAGCTGCCAACTGCTTGCGCCTACAGGAAGAGCCGCCAAAGTTATGAGTAGATACACCAACAAAACCGCTTATACATTACACAAAAAATTATATCGTTTTAAAGCACTTGCCAGCGGAGAAATGCGCATGACCAGAGCCGAAAACAAGTCAAGAAACACAGTCTTTATCGTTGACGAATGTTCCATGATTTCAGACCAAGGCAACGGTTTTTCCTGGTCACGTTCTCTTTTGGACGATCTGATAGAATACGTCTTCAGCGGCAGCTGTTGTAAACTTCTGCTTATCGGAGATTCTGCACAGCTGCCGCCAATAGGCCTCGACATTTCCCCAGCCCTTGACTTCGACATCTTACGAAACAGCTTCAACCTCACCATCGCGACATACGAGATGAAAGAAGTCATGCGTCAGGCATTGGATTCGGGAATATTGTATAATGCTACTGAAATTAGGAATAAAATTGCAATGGGAAATGAGCAATGGGCAATGAGCGAATCCGATATGTATCAATTGCCTTTATTAGACATTAACAACTTCTCCGACATCATTAAAATCGACCCGATGTCATTCGAAGAGTTGTTATGGCAAAATTTCGGCGATAAGAAAAGCGACAAAGACTCCATTGTGATATGCCGTTCCAATAAAAGAGCCAATATGTTCAACCAAGCCATCAGAAGCAGAGTCCTTCAAGAAGAAGGCGAACTATCAGCCGGCGAAAAACTCATGGTGGTGAAGAATAATTATTATTGGGTTAGTCAACGAGACAACGAGACGCAGAGTCTGCAGTCATATGCTCACGGCTCACAACTCACAGCTCAAGGCCAAATAAGTTTCATCGCCAACGGCGACATGATTGAGGTTATGAAAATAAACAAGATTGAAGAAATGTATGGTTTTCATTTTGCGGATGTGGAGATAAAATTGTTAGATTATGAAGACACGCCAAGTCTTTCTGTAAAAATACTGATGGAGACCTTACACAGCGACTCCCCTTCCCTCACAAATGAAGAAGCTAAACGACTATATCAAGCCGTTGAAGAAGATTATATGGATATTCCGCGAGCCAGCGACAGAAGAAAACTGATGAAAGAAAATCCGTACTTCAACGCATTACAGGTGAAATACGGCTACGCCTTGACGTGTCATAAGACACAAGGTGGGCAATGGAGAAACGTCTTTGTGGAAGCGCCCTATCTTCCAGATGAAACCACTTTAGAATTATCAGACATGCGATGGCTCTACACAGCCTTGACGCGAGCCAGCGAAAAGGTGTATCTGGTTAATTTCAAGGATGAATGGTTTAATTAGCAGCATCACCGACATATCAGAGACGCATCATTGACATATTGTTTATATTTTTCGGTGTCAAGTGATACGTCTTTACATACATCTTCCACCAAAAAATAAAAAATCCGGCTTACGCCGGATTTTTTTATTACTAGACGACCGCACGGCTCTTAAATGCCGTGCGGAAATAAATCAAATGAATCAAATAAATCGGATGCGCTTCGCTTTTATTCTAAGACTGGGCGCACTGACCGACCGTAGTAACGGCCGTAGATGTCCATGCTGTGACTGCTACTATAGAAGTAGAGGTCGTACGCGTCGTAGCTACTGCTTTCGTCCGGCGCCGAACTCCAATAGTCACCGCAGCTTCCAGCGCGGATGAGCGACGACCCGTAGCGAAAACCAGCAGCAGGGAGGAAGATGCTGTTGCCGTTAGTACCTGTTACCTTATAGCCGTTAACGCCGTTCTGTGTAGTCCACGTCCAGGTGCATTTTTTTAATAATTCCTCATATTCTGCTTTTGTCGGCATCCTCCATGCGCCGCCC
>JAZLEO010000001.1:0-1671 GCA_045615285.1 Bacteroidales bacterium | reverse complement strand
GCACAAGATGTTAAAATTGAAGAACCTAAAGGTAAAGCGATCGTACAAACATTCGGCAACTTCAACGTCAATTTCGGCGCTGACAACAGCAGAGGCTTCGAACTTGAACGCACATATTTAGGATACGAATACAAATTAGGCAACGGACTTACCGTTAAAAGTGTGATGGACATCGGCAAGTCTAGCGACGTCTCCGACATGCAACGTATCGCCTACATCAAAAATGCGATGTTATCATGGAAGAAAGGCAATATGACATTAAACGGAGGTCTCATCTCAACAACACAATTCAACTTTCAAGAAAAATTCTGGGGCTACCGTTACATCATGAAATCATTCCAAGACCAATACAAGTTCGGCAGCAGTGCTGACTTAGGTTTGTCTGTCGCTTACAAATTCGCCGATTGGATTTCAGCCGACGCTATCGTTGTCAATGGCGAAGGATATAAGAAAATACAGAAAGACAACGGATTGAATTATGGTTTAGGCTTAACACTCACTCCTGCCAAAGGATTTCAGATTCGTTTGTACGGAGGTCTGAACGCCAGCGCAGAAGAAAACAAAGAAGACATTATTAATATGGCAGCTTTCGCTGGTTACAAAAACGACAGATTCACTATTGGCGCAGAATACAATCACATGATGAACGCCTCATACAAAAAAGGCAACGACCAGTACGGATATTCTGTATTTGCTTCGATGAAAGTCGCGAAGAACACTGAAGTTTATGCACGTTTCGACGACTTATATTCTAACGACGAATGGAATATCGCTAAAGACGAACAAACAGCAATTGTCGGTGCACAATTCAAATTAGGAAAATACGTAAAACTCGCTCCAAACTTCAGAATGGCGATGCCTAAAGCTGAAGGTTCCGACAACACATACGCAGCATTCATCAACTGTTACTTCGGATTATAAAAACATATTAACATAAAAATTATTAACCAAAAATTATTTTAAAATTAAAATTATGAAAAAGATCTTATTATCAATCGTCACATTAACATTTGCCATCGTAATGGCATCATGCGGCAGCAACACAAACGACAACAGTCGCAAGGCTCAAGAACTTTCAGGTGCAGGAGCAACATTCCCACTCCCATTTTATAATGCAGTATTTGAACAATTTGCAGAGACAAAGGGCGATGCAGTAGCTTACGGAGGAATAGGTTCCGGCGGCGGTGTCCGTAACTTACGCGACAAAATCGTCGACTTCGCAGGCAGCGACGCTTTCCTGACAGACAAGGAAATGGCAGACATGAATCCTGTAATTCACATCCCAACATGTATGGGTGCAGTAGTATTAGCCTACAACCTCGAAGGCGTTGCAGAGCTAAGACTCACAGGTGAGATAATTGCTGATATTTTCGCAGGAAATATTAAAATGTGGAACGACGAACGTATCAAGTCCTTGAACCCACAGGCTTTACTTCCTAACGAAGCAATCATACCAGTCTTCCGTTCTGACGGTTCAGGCACTACATTCGTGTTCACAGATTATCTCACTAAAGTCAGCCAGATGTGGGCTTCAAAATTCGGAGCTGGAAAGTCAGTCAACTTCCCTGTTGGTCAAGCTGCTAAAGGCAATCCTGGAGTGGCGAGCGTGATAAAACAAACCAAGAACTCAATCGGCTATGTAGGTTCTGAATATGCTTTCGCACAAAAGAT